>CAZSTC010000021.1:0-33938 GCA_964609795.1 uncultured Verrucomicrobiota bacterium | reverse complement strand
TCTGATTTGAGTTACCAATGGTACAAGAATGGCACCGCCATTGAAGGAGCGACCGCACCGGTTTACTTTATTGAAAGTGCTCAAGGTGAAGATAGCGGCTCCTACTCAGTTACGATAAGTAATGAATATACAAGCGTCAGCAGAGAGGCAACCCTGGACGTTATTACAGAAAGAACGGGCGACCCGGATAGTGACTTCCAATACTCAAAAAGCGGAGGAATGGTTACCATCAACCGTTACAATGGTTCTAAAAACGAGGTGGTAATTCCCAATATTATCGAAGGATGCATGGTGACCAATATTCGGATGTCGGCGTTCTCAAATCGTTATAGTATAACGAATGTCATAATCCCTGATACCGTGATTAACATCTGGCAATCTGCGTTCTCCGGATGTTCCGAGCTGAAGAGTGTCAAAATGTCCAAGAGGACGACCAACATTGGAGACAGTGCCTTTTTAAGGTGCATCAGTCTGGTAGATATTACCCTCCCTGATAGCGTCACCAGCGTTGGAAATAGTGCATTCCAGTCTTGCAGCAGTCTAACGAGTGCAGTGATTGGCAACGGGGTGGCATACGTTGGAGAAAACACATTCGCCGGTTGCAGCAGTTTGACAAGCGTGACGATAGGCGAAAGTGTCACCAGCATTGGGAATGGCGCATTCCAGTCTTGCAGCAGTCTGACGAATATTATTATTCCCAACAGTGTCACCAGCATTGGGGAGCAAGCGTTCTTTGGATGCAGTAGCTTAACAAGTGTGGTATTAGGCGATAACGTCAGCGGATTTGGGTGGTTTCCTTTCAATGATTGCAACAGTCTGACGGAGATACTGGTCAGTGAAAACAACCCCAACTACAGCAGCCTGGATGGAGTGCTTTTCAATAAGGATCAAACAATGTTAGTTCGATATCCTGATGGGAAAAGTGGTGCCTATACGATTCCCAACAGCGTGACCATTATTTGCGTTTATGCGTTCGATGGATGCAGTAATTTAACAGATCTGGTAATAGGCGATAACGTCGTCAAGATTACAGACGAGTCGTTCAGGGGGTGCGATAATCTGACCCAAATAGTGGTTGAGAAAAACAATCCAAATTTCAGCAGTCTGGATGGAGTGCTATTTAACAAAGATCAAACAACACTGATTCTATGTCCCAACCGCAAAAGCGGTGCCTATACAATCCCCAACAGCGTGAACCAAGTTGAAAATTTTGCGTTCCTTGGTTGCAGCAGTCTGACGGATGTGGTGATCGGTGATAGTGTCTCCACTATTGGAAATGCAGCGTTTAGTAATTGTATAAACCTGACGAGTATATCGATTCCCGATAACGTTATCAGCACAAGCTGGGAGACATTCGGGAATTGCAGCAGTCTGACGAATGCAGTGATTGGCAAGGGCTTGACCAATATTAGGCAGAGAATGTTCAATTACTGCACCAATCTGACAAGTGTGGTAATAGGCGATGGTGTGGCCAGTATTGAAGATTACGCGTTTGGGAATTGCACCAGTCTGACAAACGTGGTTATGGGCAATGGCGTCTCGACTATTGGCGAGCATGCGTTCCGGTATTGCACCAGTTTGACAAGTATCACGATTCCTTATCTCGTAACCACCATCTACCCTTACGCATTTGAATATTGCGACAAACTGACGAGTATTGTGATTTCTCATGGAGTGAAGAACATCATGAACGGTGCGTTCTTGGGTTGCACTGGTCTGAAAAGTCTATATTTCAAAGGTAATGCACCGTATGTGGAAGATGGTGTTTTTAACGATTGTCCTGCACTGGAGACCATTTATTACATAGAAGAAACTACCGGCTGGAGCAATCCATGGCGCGGTTTTACGACGGTAACATGGGTACCGGGTCCAGCCTTGAGAGATACCTTCACTATTGATAATCTCAGGTACACCATCCTGACTATAGAAGGAACAAACGGCACCGTTGCCGTAGTTCAAAATAAGGATACTGTTCTCTCCGGGGTGCTGACTATTCCAAGCTCAATCAGCAAGGAATTAATGACCTATAGCGTCGTAAGCGTTGGAGATGGAGCATTCAGTAATTGCGTCAATCTGACCGGTGTTAATATTCCCGATAGCGTGACAAGAATTGGGGATAATGCATTCAGCAATTGCAGCAAATTGGAAAGTATCAGGATTTCTCAGAAAGTGACCCAGATTGGAACGAGGACGTTCTATGAATGCAGGAGTCTGTCGAATATCAATATTCCTGATGGCGTCACCAGAATTGGAGGTGGAGCCTTTGAGAATTGCACTGGTCTGACGAGCATCACTATACCCGACAGCGTCACCATCATTGAAGGTACTGTGTTCCGTGGTTGCAGCAGTTTAGCGAATATCAATATTCCCAATGGCGTCAGCTATATTGGGTCTTCTGCATTCTATAATTGCAGCAGTCTAACGAGCATCACTATACCTGACAGCGTAACCAGTATTGAATATGGCACGTTCAATCAATGCATGTATTTAACTAATGTTGTAATAGGTAACGGAGTGACTAATATTGCAGATTGGGCGTTCGGTAGTTGCATTAGATTGACTAACGTGACAATGGGCAACGGCGTCACTAACATCGGAAATCATGCCTTCTCTGGTTGCTACAGTCTGTGGAGTATTACAATACCCGACGGTGTCACCACCATCGGGGAAAAAGCATTCTATGGATGTGGCGGTCTTATAAGCATCACAATCCCCGATAGTGTGACCACTCTTGGAAATGGAGCGTTCGAGATTTGCACCAGTTTGACAAAAGTGGTTATGGGCAACAGCGTTGTCAATATCGGAAGCTATGCCTTCTCTAGTTGCACCATCCTGACGAGTGTGTACTTCAAAGGCGATGCACCGAACATGGCACCCGATGTTTTCTCCTATTGCAGTGCATTGAGTACTATTTACTACATAGAGGGCACTGAAGGCTGGACGAATCCCTGGCAGGGAATTGCTACGGCAACCTGGGGACCGGGTCGGATCAAAGTGGCGCCGGAAGTCGAAGTGAACCCGGAGACGGGTGCCATTGAGGCCTTTACCCTGAACTTCTCGGAAACCAGTACGCTGGAGTGGAGCAGCGACCTGAAAAACTGGTCAGCGGTCCCGGAGGCAACGGGCGGCTCCTATCGAGTCGTGCTGGAAGCCGTTGGCGGCCGGTATTATCGGCTTAAGTCTCAATAATCGCTAAATCCGCACAAGAGAGCTCCTGTCATGGCATCCCTGGAACTGCCGTCGACAGGAGCCTTTTTTGAGGCAATGTGCGTGGCGGCTCTTACCCCCGAAAAGGCTTGTTCTCTCTCTCGTATCGTGACAGAATCGGGACCTTGAATCGTTGGAAATATTTGTATCAAGCGTTTCAAAAAAGAACCTGAGTTTATGAAGAAGAACATCATCAGTTTATTGTGTTTATTCGCCTGTTCCTGCCTGGCCCAGGCACAGCTCACTCTCCCCGGTGCGCCGGAGGGATTCGATAAGGAAAAAGAGGGAATCGCACGGGGTAAGATCGAAACCGTCAGCTACGATTCCACCACGGTAGGCAATGCGCGCAAGGCGCTTGTTTATACGCCTCCGGGATTCAGCGCGGATGAGAAGTATCCGGTCCTTTATCTCCTGCATGGAATAGGAGGAGATGAAAATGAGTGGAACAACGGTGCAAAGCCGCAGATCATTCTCGATAATCTCTATGCCGCTAAAAAGCTCGCGCCGATGATTGTGGTCATGCCCAATGGCCGGGCCATGAAGGATGATAGAGCTGCGGGCAACGTCATGGCGCCCGACAAGGTGAAGGCCTTCGAAACCTTCGAGGGAGATCTGTTGAAAGACCTGATCCCGTTCGTCGAAAAGAAATACCCTGTGAAGGCGGATCGTGAAAGCCGTGCCATTGCCGGGTTATCCATGGGCGGCGGGCAATCGCTCAATTTCGGTCTGGGCAACCTGGATACCTTCGCCTGGGTGGGTGGTTTTTCATCCGCTCCCAATACGAAAGAGCCGAAGAAGCTGGTTCCCGATCCTGAAAAGGCGCGCAAAGAGCTCAAACTGCTCTGGATGTCCTGCGGAGATGAAGACGGGCTGATCTCCTTCAGCAAGAGGACTCATGAATATCTGGAGAAGGAAAAAGTGCCCCATCTCTTCTATGTCGAAAAGGGCAGACACGATTTCAAGGTCTGGAAAAATGACCTCTATTGGCTCTCGCAGCTTCTTTTCCAGTCCGCTCCCAAGGTGGAGGGGCTTCCGCTTCCGGAATCCTGGGGCAAGGCTGAAAGCGCTTCGAAATAGGCCGCTCCTCGTGCCTCATATTTGTGAATTATCTTAAGAACAGGACAAGCCACTCCCGGAAGCTGAAGCTGCTTTGGCTCCTTAATCTGGGCTGGTATCCGTCCATGATCATAGCGGGAAGCTTCCTCCATCGCAAAGAGGTGGAGGGCTTCCTGCTGCCTTTGGTTCTCCTGACTCTGGCCGGGGGCGCATTCCTGGGGCGGTGGCTGATGCGCTCGCTCAAGGAGTCTGTCTCGCCCAAAGCGGTCAGGGAGGAATTCTTTCGCAGCGGCGCCTTTGTGGAAAACCTGCGCACCGGGGTGCAGGTCATCGTGGCCCGGATGAGCCTCTGCGTGGTGGAGGAGTGGCGGATTCAGCGCGGATTGCCGCTGCCTCCCATTCTGGCGGAGATCCCTTTTCTGAGTAAGCTGGGCAAGCTGCGCGATGAGACCACGCTCCGGATGGTCGCCCGCGATAATCGTGTGCAGTACTGCGTTTCTCTGAGCAATCTTTCCGCAAACGATATCCTTTACGATGGCGCAACGGGCAAGCTCAGTCTCTTTCTGCCGGAGCTCCGGCTGGATGAGGAGCTGATTCAGGTTCAGAGCGACCCGGCCAAAATCTGGATCATGACCGAAAAGGGATTCTACGATCGGCTGACCGACTGGTTCAGCGGCAATACCCACAAAATCCATACACAGATGCGCGGCAAGCTGCGTGAGTTAGTGATTGCCGAGGCGAACTCACCCGAGAACCTCGCGCTGGCCCGGAAGAATGCCGCCCTGGAGCTGAGCAACCTGGTGAAAGTCCTGGCGGATAAAGTCGGTGGACATCTGATTTCCAAAGTGGATATCTCCTTCGGAAATTACCGTGAGCTGGAGCCCGCTTCCGAAGAGGGTCAAGAGGCCTGGACGGTGAAGGAATCTTGAGGAACTCAGAGATTTTTTAATCCCGTTTAAATAAAAAGAGGCTTCCTCTATTTCCCTTTCTCTCAGCATAATAGGGTGTGTGCGCATAAATTCGGTAAAAAAAGATTGGACAAACCCGCTTGGGGCGATATAAAGAAGCTGGCTGGTTTGTTTTATCTTGATTTCGTTGTTTTAATCATGGGAGGCTGCGGGTGCAGTTTCCGGCAAACCAGCTCCTTTTTTTTCTCCTCTATTACCCGGGCGCGGCCGTTTCGGCATTTCTCAAAAAAAACGATATTTTTACGGTTTGTCTTTCGGTGACGAATCGGCTAGAGTGGGCGTGTTAGGTTCATAATTTTCATAATATACAGATAGAAACAGATATGATGAAACAATCACGCAGAAATTTCCTGGCGGGGACTTTGGCAGGCGCTGCCGGGCTGGTTCTCCCTTCCTTTGCGGGGGCTCAGACCAAAGGGTCTCAGAAACTCCTCTCTTCAAATGCAGCCGCGCCCAAGGCGCCGGTGAAGCTGGCGGTATCCAGTTACAGCTACTGGCATTTCAAGCCGGAGAAGTATCCCATGGAGGATGTAATCACCCATGCCGGAGAGATGGGCATTGCGGTCGAAGTGCTGCACCGCCAGATGGAGAGCGAGGAAAAGGCGTATCTTAACCGCTTGAAACGCCATGCCTTCCTTGCGGGAGTGGATTTATGCGCTCTGTCGATTCACCAGGGCTTTGTCTATGCCGATAAAGAGGTGCTCAAAAAGAATATCGAGCATACGAAGCACTGCATCGAGCTGGCTTACGAGATGGGGATTCCTTCCATCCGGCTCAACAGCGGCCGCTGGAACACCATAAAATCCTTTGACGCGTTGATGGAAGCCCGCGGTATCGAGCCGCCTATTGAGGGCTATACTCTGGATGACGCCTTCAAGATGTGTATTGATTGCATCGGCGAATGTATTCCCAAGGCGCAGGAGTGCGGTGTCGTGCTCAATCTGGAAAATCACTGGGGTCTGACCTCAACCCCCGAGGGCGTTATCCGGATTGTCGATGCCGTCAATTCACCGTGGCTGGGGATGATGTGCGATACGGGCAACTTCCTCGAAGAGCCGTATGATAAAATCGCCAAGCTGGCCCCGCGGATTGGCTACATGCACGCCAAGACCTATTACGGAGGAGGCGAGTGGTATACCCTGGATTTGGACTATGAGAGGATCGCCCGGATTGTGACCGCTGCGGGCTACTCGGGCTATATCGGCCTGGAGTTCGAAGGTAAGGAAGACGCGGCTACGGCTGTGCCCAAGAGCATCGCCATGCTGAGAAAAGCGTTCAAGCTTTAGCAATAGGATCCCCCGTCACACGGGAGGAAGCATACGAAAAAAGAGAGCATCTTCGCAGATACTCTCTTTTCTTATTTTGCTCTTTAGTGGAGCAAATGATTCTTTAAAGGAGAATCGATTAGATACCCTTCTGGATCATGTAGGAAAGCAGATCGCCTACGCGATAGCTGTAACCCCATTCGTTATCGTACCAGCTGATCAGCTTGAAGAACTTATTATTCAAACCGATACCTGAACCCGCATCAAAGATGGAGGACTTGGTGCAATGGATGAAATCAGAGGAGACAACCTGATCAGAAGTGACATCGAGGATGCCTTTGAGATAGGTTTCGCTGGCCTTCTTCATCAGACCGCAAATCTCTTCATAAGAGGTTTCCTTGGTGGTCTTCACGGTCAGGTCGACCACGGAGACGGTCGGGGTGGGTACGCGCAGGGCCATACCGGTCAGCTTGCCTTTGACTTCAGGGCAAACCAGAGCCACGGCCTTGGCGGCACCCGTGGTGGAAGGAATGATGTTGATGGCTGCGGAGCGTCCGCCCTTCCAATCCTTGCGGCTGGGGCCGTCCACGGTCTTCTGAGTGGCGGTATAGCTGTGAACGGTGGTCATGAGACCCTCTTCCACGCCGATGCCTTCCTTGAGGAGGACATGGACCAGCGGAGCCAGACAGTTGGTGGTGCAGGAGGCATTGGAAACGATGAAATGCTTTGCAGGATCATAGAGCGTGTTGTTGACGCCCATGACAACGGTGATGTCTTCGTTCTTCGCAGGAGCGGAGATGATGACGCGCTTGGCACCGGCGGTGATGTGGCCTTTGGCCTTGGTGGCGTCGGTGAAAAGACCCGTGGATTCAATGACCACGTCTACGCCCAGCTCTTTCCAGGGAAGACCCGAGGGATCCTTGGCGCTGACGACTTTGATTTGTTTCCCATTGACCACCAGGACATCGGGATCTTTATCCGGAGCGGATTGTTTGAAATCCACCGTACCAGCAAAACGACCTTGAATGGAATCGTATTTGAGGAGATAAGCAAGATTGTCTGCAGGGACGATATCGCCCACAGCAACGACGTCGACGATCCCTTTTTCGATAAGACCCTGTTCGGAAATCGCACGGAAAACCAAACGGCCGATGCGCCCGAACCCATTGATAGCAACTTTAACTGGCATATTTCGTATTCTTTATAAAAGGCGTCCGGTGATGGGACGCACACGCATCTCTTATAAAGGATTCCAACCCAAAAATCAACGATAAACTCGAGCCCGGGGGGAAGCGTTTTTTAAAGTCCGGTTTTCTGTAAAGATAAGATGCTTTTCCGCAAAAAGATAAATGATCTCTAAGCCTCGTTTTTTCTTTGTTTGCACTCCGGCAATCTCCGTGGCGCCTGCAAATCCTGAGAAAAACCGAGAGATGCCGGCGCATTGACTTTACCAGGGCGGTATGGGAGAATTCGCGCCGCCGGCAATGGGATTAAAACCCTCTTGCAGCAAGGTAAACGTATGAGACGCACACATCATTGCAATGAGCTCAGAGCTCAACATATCGGAGAAAAGGTCACCCTGATGGGCTGGGTGCATTTGCGCCGCGACCTGGGAGGTTTGATTTTCATAGATATTCGCGACCGTGAAGGAATTACCCAAGCCGTTTTTGACCCTTCGGATCTAACGGCTGAGCTCTTTAACACCGCCTCAAGTCTCCGCAGTGAAAGCGTCATCGCCCTTACTGGCAAGGTGCGCCGCCGTCCCGGCAATAACCCGACCGACCGCATCCCGACCGGAGAAATCGAAGTCGTTGCCGAAGAACTGGAAATTTTAAACCAGTCTGCCGTTCTGCCTTTCCCGATAAATGACTCGGAGACGACGCTAAAGGTCAATGAAGAGCTCCGTCTTCAGTATCGTTATCTGGACCTGCGCCGACCGGAGATGATCAATAATTTGCGTCTGCGCAGCAAAATCGCCATGGAGCTCAGGTCGTACCTGGATGAGCAAGGTTTTCTGGAGGTGGAGACGCCGACTCTCTTCAAATCCACCCCTGAGGGAGCCAGGGAGTTCATCGTCCCTTTCCGCAATATGCCCGGATACTTCTATGCGCTGCCGCAATCGCCCCAGCAGTTCAAGCAGATACTGATGGTGAGCGGTGTGGAAAAGTATTTTCAGCTTGCGCGCTGCTACCGCGATGAAGACCTGCGTGCCGACCGCCAGCCCGAGTTTACCCAGCTCGATATCGAAATGTCTTTTATTGAACGGGAGGATATCTATTGCCTGATCGAGGAACTCCTGAAGCGCGTCTGGAAACTGGCCCGCAATATCGATATTCCGACACCTTTCGCGCGGATCAGCTTCCATGAAGTGATGAACCGCTGGGGTGTGGATAAGCCCGATACCCGTTTCGGGATGGAATTGAATGATTTCTCCGAGGAATTCAAAACGAGCGCTTTCAAGGTATTTAGCGGCACTATTGCCGCCGGCGGTGTGGTCAAGGCGATCAATGCCAAAGGTCTGGCGGGTGCGACTCAGGGGCAGTTGGAGGCGATGACCGAAATCGCCACAGGTCTGGGAGCCAAAGGCCTGGCCACCATCAAGGTGGAAAACGGAAGCTGGAAGTCGCCCATTGCCAAGTTTTTCAGCGAATCCGAGAAAGAGGCGCTCACCTGCAAGCTTCAAATTGAAGAAGGGGACCTGATCCTCTTTGCGGCCGATAAGGAATGGTTGCGAACCTGCGAAATTCTGGGCCGGATACGTCTCTATTGCGCAGAGCTCCTCAAAGCGCAGGGCAAACTCCAGATACCGGCCGATCAGTTTAATTTCCTCTGGGTGGTCGATTTCCCTCTCATGAGCTATGATCCGGAGATGGAACGCTGGTATTCTTCTCATCATCCTTTCACGTCGCCGGTTGTCGAGGATATCCCTCTCTTGAAGGATGACCCGTTGAAGGTACGTGGCCAGCACTATGATATTGTGGTTAATGGAGTAGAGCTGGGCGGAGGTTCCATCCGTATTCATCAGCCCTCTGTGCAGAAGACGATTTTTGAAGAGGTGTTGAAGATTCCGCCTGATCTGGTTCAGAGTCGTTTCGGTTATATGCTGGAGGCCTTCCGGTACGGAGCCCCGCCGCATGGTGGAATCGCTCTTGGTTTTGACCGTCTGGTAGCGATGCTTTGCGGTTCAACCAGTATTCGCGACGTTATTGCTTTCCCCAAAACCATGAAAGGCGCCTGCCTGATGACTCAATCCCCGGGCAAAGTGGAGGAGTCGCAGCTCCGCGATCTGCATCTGACTTTGAACGTGAAAAAAGAGACCCCGTCTCAAGAGCCGCTTCAAAATAGTTAATATTCATATTTAGAATGAATTTACAGGGCCAATCTGCGGTTGAACAAGCCGAGGATTGGCCTTTACCTTTGGCTGATTGAACCGATGAACGACAATTTTGATTTTTGGATAAAATGGGAAAATGTCACCCTGCGCGACTCCAGAGAGTCTCCAATTTTTTCTGGCGTTGAGTGGCTCTGGCGGCCGGGCGAACAGTGGGCTGCCCTGGGTGGAAATGCCTCGGGTAAGCGCTACTTCGCCGAAGCGCTCACCCGGAGGGTTCCTCCTTTGCATGGGCAAATTCATCTGAATCTGCCTCAGGTACCCGAGTGCATGGAGATTCCCGCTCTGGCCAATCGCCGCCCGGTGATGCACATTTCTCCGGAAGTGCATCGGCGTATTTTGACTTCCGAGAGCTCCTTCTATCAATCCCGTTGGCACAGCGGACTTGGGGAAGGTTCACTCACGGCCGATGCGTTTATCTCCCGCCAATGGGTGGAGGAAATTAACCCCTTTGAAATCGGCCACAGGGGAGTGGAGCCTGAAGTTTTTGAGGAGAAGCGCCGGCAGTTCCTCGACTGGATGCGGCTCAAGCCCGAGCTCTTGAGCCGAAAGCTCCTCCATCTCTCCAATGGCGAGCAGCGGAAATTGATCCTGGTCAATGCGCTTCTGCATTCGCCCAGGCTGTTGGTTCTGGATGAACCCTTTGGCGGTCTGGATGTTCAGACCCGCCAGGTGTTGCATCATCTCCTGAATCAATTAATGCAGCTGGGGATGCCCGTTTTTACACTTCTGGCCCGTCCGGATGAATTGCTGGAGCCGGTGACCCATCTTCTTCTTCTGGATGAGGGACGCGTCGTGGCCAAGGGGTCTAAAGAAGATATGTTGGCTCACCCATTGGCGAGACGGCTTTCACGGGAATGGGCATCGCTCTCCACTTCAAGGCTCCCAGCCAATATAACTTCATCGGAACCGGCAGCCAACGAGGAGGAACCCCTGGTGGAATTGGAAAAAGTATCTTTCCATATTGGAGAAAGAGTCATTCTGGATCAAATAGATTGGAAAATTTATCCCGGTGAGAATTGGCTTCTTCTGGGCCCCAACGGTGCAGGCAAGACCAGCCTCCTGAGCTTGATTCAGGGAGATCATCCGCTGGCCTATTCACTTTCCATTCGTGTCATGGGCGAGCATTACAACTCCACGCGTTCACTCTGGCAAATCCGCCAGAAAATGGGCTGGCTTTCACCTGAGCTGCATCTGCACTACCCGAGCGGATGGACCTGCCGTCAGGTGATTGCCTCGGGCTTCTTTCATTCAGCTGGTTTGCATACGGCCGCCAAGCCGGCTCAGCAGGAGCGGGTGGAGGAGTGGATTGGGCGCTGGAAGCTCTCCTCAATTGCCGATGATGATTTTGGAAATGTATCTCTGGGTGATCAAAGAATGATTCTTCTGGCAAGAGCTGTAGTGAACCGTCCGCGTCTTCTGATTCTTGATGAAATATGTCAGGGACTGGATATTTTTTATCGGTCGCGAATACTGGAATCAGTAGATGAAGCAATCGTTTTGACAAAAGCTACACTCATTTTTGTAACGCACTACGCAAAGGAAATACCCCGTTGTATCAATCGCATTATGGAGTTGAACGAGGGGCGGGTTCTGAAGAACAAGTAGACTTTTTCTCCGCCAAAAATGAGGAAGATGAAAAAAATTTTAAAAAAAGTTTGAAATATGGCACTAACCATGCTACTAATCCTGTGAAGAAGTAATGGTGCTTCTTTTTTATAGGAGAATTAAGATGATGGATTTTACAGCCGTTGATTTAATCAAAGACCTGGAAGATATCAGGTCTCAGATTATTGAATTGTTAGACACATTCACTAAAAAGAGAGCGCAGCTGGACGAAGTCTTGAAAGATACGGAAGCTACGTATTTCAAGATTAGAGCGATTCCTACGTTAAAAGGAATAAAAGTAAGTCACTTTTCTTCCCATCGGAATCCGCGTCGCAGCAAGAAGGAAGTAAAAAGTCTGATTAAGAGTTTTCTTCAGAAGAACCAGGGAGAAGGTTTTTCAGTTTCTCATATTGCAAAAGAAATTGGATGCCGTCCTCAACAGGTTTCTTCCGCGATTATGGATATGGATGTTAAGAGGTCAGAGCCCAACCCTGTAAAGGGAAAAGGCATCCGTCACTTCTACGTCTATTCCCTGTAATCTTTTAGTATTTCGTTAGAAAACAATCACACCTTGTGAGCTTTCAGGTTCACAAGGTGTAATTGTTTTTCAGGCAATACTTGCGTATTGTGAAGAGTATCAGCTCATCAGGATGCCGCCTTTACTGGCGTTAGTGACCAGTTTCTGGTAGCGGGCCAGCCATCCTGTGACTTCGTTGCGAAACGGTTTGAAATTCGCCTTACGGGCATTGAGCTCGTTTTCATCCACTTTAATATCAATTTTCCGATTCGGAAAATCAATCCGCAGCCGGTCACCCTGTTTCAGGAGTCCGATAGGACCGCCTTCGGCGGCTTCGGGAGAGACGTGGCCGATGCAGGCGCCCGAGGTACCGCCGCTGAAGCGTCCATCGGTAATGAGCGCAACCTTATCGCCCAATCCCATTCCCACAATGTAGCTGGTCGGAGAGAGCATCTCCTGCATACCCGGGCCTCCGCGAGGGCCTTCATTGCGGATTACGACAATATCACCGGGCTTAACCTTGCCGGCCAGAATGCCTTCGCAGGCTTCATCCTGGCTCTCAAAGATGATACAGGGTCCCTCAAAAACGAAATCCGGTCCGCAGTAATCTTTAAAACCTTGAGAAATACCTGCTGTTTTCACGACACTGCCTTCCGGAGCCAGCTGCCCATAGAGAATGGAGAGTCCGCCATCGATTGTATAGGCATGAGCCAAATCGCGGATGCAATCTTTTGGATTGAAGAGGAACGTGGAATCGTAAGGGACGATGCCGGCAGGTTCAAAGCGGGCGATCTTTTTCTCATCGGTATCCAGCGTAATGGAGCGGAAGCAATTCTGCTGGCCCAGAGTGCCGCGCAGGACGCCAAAACGGGTCTTTGCGGTTCCTTCGTACTTCCAGAGCAGGACCCCTGCGGACTGATTGGCGCCCATGGCCAGCTCAGCACGGATACGGGGTTGATGTTCTTTTAGATATTCGGCCATACCCGTCAGGATATTGGCTTCACCCTTGAAAACATTATCTGCTGCAAGCTTCACCTGACCCTTTTCTTCCAGAATCGCAGTGAAAGCGGCCGCATCCGCCAGGTTCCAGGCAGCGGCAACCCGCCAGAGCAGGAGCCCCATGGGATCACCCTGGAGGAAGTCAGAGGGACGATTGCTCAAGGTGCCATCCGAATCGGCCTGAGCGCAAGCGCCGGAACAGCGAACAGTTTCGGCTTCACGCAGGCGGCGGCCCGAGCGCATATCCCAGTCATCGATATTTTCTCCGAGCGTTTTACCCGTGACGGTTTGAGCCTTCACATTGAGGATCGGCGGACACGAGGGTTTTTCGGCTTTAACATATTGGCCGTTGACGTATCCGGCGGCCTCATCGATACGGCGCAGCTCACCCAATATGGTATGGATGCCTCCGGCCCGATGTACATCCTGGATATGATAGTCGCAGGACGGGGAGACCTTGCAGAGACAGGGGACCCGGCGGGAAATCGCGTCAATCCGCTCAATGTTGTATTCGATACCGGCTTCACGGGCTACTGCCAGCGTATGCAGAATGGTATTAGTGGAGCCGCCCATGGCGACATCCAGAGCCAGAGCGTTGTCAAAAGCTTCCAAAGTCGCAATATCACGCGGTTTCAAATCCATTTCGATCAGTCGGATAATCTGTTTGGCAGCGGCCCGGTAAAGTGCTTCACGTTCCTTGGATGTTGCCAGAATAGTGCCGTTGCCCGGCAGTGCCATCCCCAGAGCCTCACAAAGACAGTTCATGCTGTTGGCGGTGAACATGCCTGAGCAGGAACCGCATCCGGGGCAGGAGAGCCGCTCTAATTCTTCCAGCTCGGCTTCGGTGATTTGCCCGGCCTGTTTGGCTCCTACGCCCTTAGTGACAGAAATCAGGTCGCCTGCCTTCTGCGCCAGTGAAAACGGTGTGGCCTGGGCTGAATCCCGATTGAGGATACCCGCTGCCATGGGGCCGCCGCTCACGAAAAGGGTCGGAAGGTTCACGCGCATCGAGGCCATCAACATGCCCGGGACGATTTTATCGCAGTTGGGGATGCAGATCATGCCGTCAAAACAATGAGCCCGCAGCATCGTTTCCATACAGTCGGCGATTAATTCACGACTGGGCAGGGAGTATTTCATCCCGCTGTGGCCCATAGCGATTCCGTCATCCACACCGATGGTGTTAAAAATAAAGGGAACGGCACCGGCTTTGCGTACAGCCCTTTTAACCATCTGCCCGACCTCATTGAGATGAGTGTGGCCCGGTATAATATCAATATAGCTGTTGGCGATAGCGATAAAGGGTTTGTTAAAGTCTTCTTCGGACATGATCGCGCCCGTCGCCCGAAGCAGCGAGCGATGAGGCGCGCGCTCGAATCCTTTTTTAATGGTATCTGATCGCATAGTTTCTTTTGGTTACAGGACAAAATCTGTCCTCTTCATATGGGAGTATAAGCTCCGATGGCAACTTTGTCACTTCTTTATGGCGGGAAGATTTTAGAAAGCCGGGAAAAGCCGCCAAAAATCTTATTGAAATTGATCCTTGTTGCTGTAAAATGTTTTCCGCGCCGATTTATTTTCGGTTGAGCGGTGAATAAAAATAATTTAAATAGAATCCGTTTCTTCAAAGGGGTAGGGTTGTCTTGTGTTGCAGGGACTTTCGTTTTCGGCCCGGCAGCCACGGCTCAGCTCCAGGCCCAGGTTTCTCGTCAACGCTCCACTTCTGGTGAAGCCGCGGCCGAGTCGATCCTCCGCGGCCAGACAGAAACGAAGGCAGGTCATTTTCTCACCTGGGAAAAATGGAATTTTGGTATTCGCCCCAGGATAGACGTGGAGTACAACAGCAATGTTCGCCGTTCTTCAGCCTCAGTTGTCAAAAGCGGCAGCAAAGACGATATAATCCTGCGCCCGGAGGTGAAATTCGATGTCTATCGGGCGATCTCCGATTTTAACAGTATTGATTTTACCCTGGGAATAGGGACTGATCTCTATACCAAAAATACGGATATCAATACCTATGCGCCGATCATCTCCCCGGATTCAGAATTTGCCTATCATATGTTTGTGGGAGAAACCCACATCAAGCTCCGGGAGGCCTTTTCCTATCAGGAAGATATTAATACCACCTATACGATGCAATCCGGAGGCCAGTTTGCTGATATCGAGGCGGTGCGTTTCGGCCGCTACGACAATAAACTGGGCGGAGAGATTGATTGGGATACAGGCGCTTTTCTCTTTACGGGTTCTCTTGACTGGGAGTGGTTTCACTCCAATAGCAGCCGCTACGAATACATGGACCGTAATTCGGGCCTTTTCACACAGTCTGCGACCTATTTCATTACTCCCAATATCCAGACAGGTTTAGAATTCAACGATCCGGTCCATTTCTTTTCAAAGCACGGCAAGAGCAACAGCATCAACGATCAGTTCAGGCTTGATGTCGGCCCTTTCTTTGCCATGAAAGCGGGTCCGCGGCTGAAATTCAGAGTCGGGGGTGGCTATAATTACGCCACTTTCTTTGCGAATGATAATGATCCGGTTACCGAAGATATCAATGATTGGTATGCCTATGGACAGGCAAGTTATCTCTTCACTCCCTGGCTAGATAACACTTTGAGTGTCAGGCGCGATAACCGTTTGAGCTGGAATTCCGACAACCAGGAACTCATTTCCATTCAAGACAGTATCCGTTTTTCCTATATTCGGGATTTTGCCATCGATATTTACGGTTCCGTTAATTTTTATAAGGAAACCGGCATTCAATACCTCAAACGCAATACGGAAAACTCCTCCTATTATGCAGGTGGTATCAGAATTGCTTACACTTTCCTGGAAAAGTGGGAGCCCTCTCTGCGCTACACCTACTATTCGTACGCAAGGGATAACGCCGCCTATAACGACTATGATGTGCATCAGGTGACTTTGGGGGTACAATATACCTTCTAGGGGTGAACTAAGATTTATATAGAAATAAGAATGAAAAGTATAAAGAAAATAACAGGGTTTGCAGCCGTATTCTTGTTGCTTACCTGTGTGTTCTGTTTTGTTGTAGGAGCCCAGGCGCAGGGCGAAGGAACGAATCAATTCAGGACTCCACCCCTCCTGGATATGAACACTCTGGATGATATTCAGAAACTTCAAAAGGGATACGTTCTCGACTATCAGGTCTTTGAAGACAGGGACCAGCCGATCAAGCTCACAGTGACCGATTCCGGTGACCTTGTGATTCCCTATTTTGAAGGTTTGATCAAGGTTGCGGGGAAGACCTGCCGTCAGGTCGCTTTCGATGTAAAAAAAGAGCTCGAAAGCACTCATTATAAGCGCGCCACCGTACGCGTCAGTATTTCTTCAATCGCTTACACCAATATCGGGACTTTCAGTGTTCAGGGTTATGTGAAAAGCCCGGGTCTTTATCAGCTTCTGCCCGGTGAGACTTATACAGTCGCGATGGCGATCGCCAAAGCGGGCGGCGGCACCGATTTCGCCAACTTGAGAAAAGTCATGCTCACCCGCGTAATGGATGACGGCGAGCGCCGCTCCTTCACGATCAATGTAAAAAGAGTGGTGGAAGAGGGCAAACTGGAAGAAGATATGGATATCCAGGCCGCAGACCAGATTTATGTGCCCCAGAGCTACTTCAGATAAGAGCAATTGTAAACATAACCAATTTTATCAAATAGAGATACTAGACTAATGGACTCGAGAGAAGTAAGACCCGACGAGGGGCCGAAGGATGTGAAGGGTTTGCAACCGCAAATGCAGGAGGATCGTTTTTCCATCGCCGGTATGCTGATGGCCCGTTTGCATCGCTATAAAATATTGCTGAGAAAGCATTGGTGGGTGATGTTTTTGGGTGTCATTCTGGGCATAGGCGGAGCCTTGACCTACGTGACCATGTCGCCGCCTTCTTTCCAATCGGAGGGTAAGATGGTGATGGCCCAGAGAATGGCCATTTCAGAAAAGCTGGTTTCCGATGAGATTCAAAACTTCATGGGAACTCAGAGCGAGATGCTCAAAAGCAAAAAGGTTCATGATAGTGCCATGGAAAAAATTTTGGCAAACCATCCTGAAGTCAAGGAATCCTGGGAAGCCCGGCTGGCGCTGAACCCTAATGCCAAGATGTTCGATTTCAGCTCTCGGGATAGTCTTCGCAATCAGATGCTGACCTTGACGGCCACGGGCGAGGATCCTCTCCTGGTTCAGGAATATCTCAATGCGGTCATGGAGTCCTATCTGGAGTTTAAGCGCGAACTGCGCCAGCAGACTTCTGAAACGACTTTTGAATCCCTGACCAATCAGTTGGCCACTCTGGATAAAGATATTCAATTTCTTCGTGACGGGATTTCCAACTTTCGCGCGACCAATAACGTGGTGATGCTCGAGCAGGTGGGTTCGGGGAGAGCCCAGGAGCTGGGAGTCATCAATATGGAGCTTAACCGCAGCACGCGGCTTCTCGATGCCCTCAACCAGATGACGCCCGAGCAAATCCAGGCGGCAGTCATGCGCGAGAGCGGGACCAGTGCCGGTGCCAGCGCGGTGGGTGGAGATGTAGGCGCAGAAATGGCAGCGGCTTTGGCTAAGCCTCAGGCTGAATACTACAAGAGTTTGCAGGAGCTCGAGAAATTGAAATCCAACCGTGAAGACCTTTCGGAATTCCTGCGGGATTCGCATCAGAAGATTCGTGATCTGGATGAGCAGATATCGGCTTTGCAGCGCGTTGTGGATAGCTTCAGAGAATTATCCATGGATATCATTAAGTCTCAGCGAGATGCTCTGGAAATTCGGGTGAAGCAGCTACAACTGGATTTTGACAAAATGCAGGCGCAGGCTTCAGCCGCAGATAAAATGCTGGTCGAGTTTGCCAACATGCAGGAGGATTTGGTTCGCAAACAGGACATGTTCCAGAAGCTCACCGAGATGCTCAGGACCGTGGACCTGAGTAAGGTGATGAGTAATGAGAGCTTAACCGTTCTGGACAAAGCCTCTGCCGCCAAGTCGACAGCTAATAAGAAGCTCAAACTGCTCCTGGGTCTCTTGGCGGGTGGTTTCCTGGGTTTTGTGGCGCTTTACCTGATTGATCTCTTTGATGATAGTTTCAGTACGATCGGAGAAATGCGCGACCAATTTCCGGAAACCGTATTGGGCCAGGTACCGGAGATAAAAGCTTTCCAGAAGGATACTGATATCCACCTGCTATCGGAGGAAAATCCCGATAGTCACGCACTGGTGGAATCCTTCCGCAATTTGCGCTCATCCATTATTTTCTCCTATCCGGATGGGGAAGCGCCCAAGACGATTTGCATCACAAGCTCAGTGCCCTCCGAGGGTAAATCTACCATCGCAGCCAACCTGGCCGCCTCGTTGGCGATGGGCAACTCTCGGGTCCTCCTGGTGGATGGCGATATCCGCCGCGGAACTATTTGCAAGAAGTTTGGGCTTCCCGCAACTCCGGGGTTTGTGGAGCTTTTGCGCCAAGAAGTTTCTGCTGACGCGATTATCCGCCCGACAATGATCGAGGGCTTGGACCTGGTTTCCAGCGGCAAGCTGCAAAAGAGCCCGGGCGAGCTTTTTCTATCTCCTTCTCTGGATGTGTTCCTGAAAGAGATGAAGACTCGTTATGATTACATTGTCTTTGACTCTGCGCCTCTTTTGGCTACGGATGATACCAGTAACCTGGCCCGCAAGGTAGAAGGTGTTCTCTTCGTAGTCCGCGGAGCCTTTACATCGGTTCGTTATGCCCGGGAGTGTCTGAAGCGCTTGCGCAGCCGTAAGGCACCCTTGATGGGTTTGGTCTTCAACCGTGGATATGTATCAGGCAGCGACAGCTACTATTACTACCACGATTACTATGAATACTACGGTGGCGGAGAAGACGGCGAGAAAAAGAAAAAGCGTCATCGCAAGGTCAGAAGGGTAGAGTCGCAATCTCCGAGCAGAGAAGACTCCTCCAACGAAGAGGCCTAGTCTCCTAGGATAAAACGAACGAAAAAAGGCACGAAATAACATCGTGCCTTTTTCTGTATGATGCCGTGGAGTTCGTTCTAGCGGGAATTTCTGACCAACTCCAGAGCGCCTATCGGAACAGCCTGTTCTCCCAGTTGGGCAAGCCTGATTTCGGGGCCGGGCTGGAAAGCCTGCATCACATAGCGCTTAATTTTTTGGGCGACCGCCAAGCGAAGAGGTTCACCCAGTAAAGAGAGACCCCCTCCCAGAATAATCGCTTGCGGATGAAGTAGGTGAACCGCATGAGAAAGCCCATAAGCCAGATCATCAGTCGTTTCATCGAGAATTCTCCGTGCCTCTTCATCTCCCTGACGGAGAGCGGGCAGAAGAGCAGCCGCCTGTTTAGAGGGCATAGCGGCACAGAGTTGAGCCAGGAGGCTATCGGGTTTTTCCTGAATAGAAGAGAGTATTTTCCGGTCGACCGCCCAGCCGGAGCAGCAGGATTCCACCGTGCGGCCCTCTTTATCAAGGCGCACATGGCCAATCTCGACCTCACCCGGGTGGGCTCCATGGTAGATTTTGCCTTCCACGACGGCGCCGCCACCCACACCGCTGCCCAGAGTTACGTACATGACCGGGTTGCAGCCCTTACCGGCTCCACAAAGAGATTCCCCGAGCGCTGCTGTATTCGCATCGTTTTCCAGATGCACACAGGTGGGGCCATAAACCGAAAGAATCCACTCTTTGAAATTAAACTGATCCCAGCCCTGAATCTGATGCGAACAGATAATCTTTCCCGACGCTACATCGACCGGGCCTCCAAAACCGACACCGATTCCCGAGATATTGAGGTGATGCCGCCTCCACTCGTAGAGGAAGCGCCCGATCTGCTCACGAATCCCCTCAGCTCCCAGTTCTTTGCGGACATGCAACCGATACTGATTGAGGATGCGGGCTTTCTCATCGGCGATCACCAGTTGGAGTTTGGTGCCTCCAATTTCAATTCCTACCAGATTTTTAAACATTTTATCAATCGAAAGAGCCGTTGTTAACGAATCGCTAACTCACGGCTCTTTGGAGTTCAGAAGAGAGACTGCGCTTCAGAATGTGTCTGTGGCAGCCTCTCGGTTAAACGATTAAAGACCTTTAACGTCCCAACCTTTGCGGTATTTGCGCTCCACCAGTTTGGTTGCTTCCTTGAGGTCGAACTTCATGCGGGAAGCATTCCATTTGAGGGTCGTCTTCGGGAACTTGCAGGCGATACTGCCCAGGAGAACCGCTTCGGTGAGAGGACCGGAGTAATCAAAGCCGGCGCTGGTTTTCCCCTTGCCCATGACACCATCCACAAACTGATGCCAGTGGTTCAGAGAAGGCAGAGAGAGGCGCTTGAGCTCGTCATCATCCTCAAACTCTACGTATTTATCGCCTTCCTTCATATAAACTACCGGGGCGGCAATGTGCGGGATGACCAGGACGCCCTTTTCACCGATAAAGATGGAACCCAAAGCCGGCATATTCGGTACCAGCTCCATGATTTCTTTGGGCGGACGCTCGCCCGGACCGTCATACCAATGCACCTTGATGGTGTCTTCGGCCGTATAAGGAGTGCCGGGGAAGATATAGAGCATCTCAGTCTTCAGACCCCAGAAGTAATCATTCGGGCGTGGTCCTTCGGAGCGGACGGAAATGGGAGCCGTCAGACCCAGGGCCTTGAAGACCGGGTCAAAGATATGGCAACCCATATCGCCAAAGATACCTGTTCCGAAATCCTGGACTTTACGCCAGTTGCTCGGATGATAGATTTCATTCACGAAGGGGCGCTCTGAGGCTGTATTAAGCCAGAGATCCCAGTTGAGAGTGGAAGGTATCGGGTCGCTGCCTGTGGGTCGGGGATCATTGGAACCCCAATGACGGTTGCCGCACCAGGAGTAAGCTTCCTTGATCTTGCCGATAATACCGCTTTGGATCATCTTGACCGTGCTGCGGTAGACGCCTTCGGAGTGAATTTGGATACCCATCTGGGTGACCAGCTTCTTCTTGGCGGCAAATTTGGCCAGGGTGCGGGATTCATAGATGTCGTGAGTCAGAGGTTTCTGGCAATAGACATGGAGTCCCTTTTGCATGGCGCTCATAGCCATCACGGCATGGCAGTGATCGGGAGTAGTGACCGAGACGCAATCCAGGTCTTTTTCCTTTTCCAAAAGGTCACGATAATCTGCATAAACTTTCAGATTGGGAACTTTATCGGCCAGGTCCTTTTTAATGGAGGCCAGATATCCGGAATCCACATCGGCTGTGGCGATAAAGTCCACATTCGGGTGACTGATAATGCTGTTGATATCGGCGCGAGCCATATTGGCCGAGCCGAAGGCAGCATAGCGAACCCGTTCGCTCGGAGGAGCGGAAATCAGGTTGCGCGTGAAAAAAGGCGCTGTACAAGCGACCGCCCCCATTGTTTTGAGGAAGGATCTGCGAGATATTTTAAAACCGTTCATATCGAGAAAACAGGTTACGTTTACAAAGCGGTTTTTGCAAGAAAATCTTGAAGGGGTGGCTTATTTTTAAACAAAAACTGCCGCCCATCCGGAGGACAAGCGGCAGTTTGATGAGTTCATTTACAGAGCCGACTTACGGCTCTGTAAATCGCGTTTATCTTTACTTCTTGATACGGAAGAACTGGGCTGCACCCGAGGTCTCAACCGGATAAGGAGAGGCCGCGTTCACATCCGTCCATACGCCCGTGGCGCTGTCGCAAGCCTGGAGCGTTCCGCTATCCCAGCTCAGAGTGAGAACTCCGCCGGCATAGCTGAACTCCAACACAGGACCCTGGTCGGGTATCGGAGGTGCATCCGGACCCGCGGTGAAGTTGGCTCCTACCTGATCGGCCAGGAGAATGCCGTTATAAATACGGAATTCTTCGAAGTCACCCGTAAAGTACGGGTCAGGCCAATTGGATTTACCAATCCACATATTGGGCATGCCACCGGTGAAGGTGGTCGGGTTACCCTTCTGGCTGCCGCTGGCGGCCAGGACACCATCGATATAGATGCTGCCCGTGCCGGTTGCGCTGCTGTAGGTGTAAACGACATGGTGGAATTCACCCGTACCCGCTGCCGGGAAGGTCGCCTTGACCTGGGTTTCCGCACCCTGATATTTCACCGAGTGGATTCCGCCACCCCATGCGAGCATGGTGTATTCGGTACCGGAGGAGATTCTACCCTCGCCGTTCAGTGCGCAGCTGCCGAAGTCGAAGACACGGCCCCAACCAGCGTTACCGCTGTTGGCGCGAGCCCACGTTTCGATAGAGTAGCTGGAGAAGGTGTTCATGATGCCTCCGGGCAGAGCCACGAAAGAACCATCCTGCATCGAGCCGGTATCACCTTGGCCGCTCAGGTGGAGCATTCCATCCGCGACTGTTGTTCCGCGAGTTTCTGCACCATAGACAGTACCATGCGCACCGCCGATGGAGTCTTTGGCACCATCGTCGAAGCTGTAGCGATGCGACAGGTTGAAGGTCTGCGGCAGAACGGTGATCGTCAGACCGGTATCCTTGCCTTCAAAGGAGGCAGTGACAACGGTTGTGCCGGCACTCACACCCCTGAGGGTTCCGGGGGCCAACACTTCAACGATTTGCGTATCCGCAGGAGTTAAGGTTGCCGTATCAGTGACATCCACTTCACCCAAGATCGTGTAATGGGCGAAGACTTTAACAGCCAGTCCGCCTTCTCTCAGAATCTCAGTCTGAGGAGCCGAAACGGTGACAGACTCCAGGACGTCGAGCTCGCCGATTTCCTCAGGACCTGCATTGAAGTTGGCAAGTACCTGCATAGGAGAAATCGCACCACGATAGATGCGGAACTCTTCATATTGACCGGCAAAGTACGGATCAGGCCAATTGGCTTTACCCAGCCACATATTGGGCATTTCACCGAACTGAGTCGGGTTGAAGCGCTGAGCGCCCGATCCGACTTCCACACCGTTCACATAGAGTTTACCGGTCTGAGTGCCGCTGTTGTAGGTGTAAGCGACATGTTGGAATACACCGTCTCCAATGGGCATCACTGGGCCGTTGAACGCATCTTCGGCTCCGTTGAAGCGGTCGCCTGAGCGCAGCGCGTTATTATTACCCGATTTCCAGGAAACCATGTTGTAGTTATTGCCGCCGCTAATTCTGCCTTCACCATTGACGAAGCAGCTGCCGAAGTCGTAGAGACGAGTCCAGTTACCTTTATCGGCGGTGGCTCTTGCCCAGGTTTCGACTGTGAAAGAGGGGAATCCGCTGATGATATTGGCCGGAAGAGCCGCGAACGAACCATCGGTCAGAGAACCGGTGTCGCCCGTACCATCCAGAGTGAGAATACCCTCATTGACGGCAGCAGTTCCGAAGAGTGTGCCGTTAGCACTACCCACTGAGTCGCTCATATCTTCAAGGAAGCTGTATCTGTGTTCCAGAAGGTAGCTATCCTCACCCACGAAGAGCTCTATTGAGCCGGTGATGCTTTCGAATGTGCAGGAGACCAGGGCGCTGCCCGGACCCACTGCCACGACGCGTGTTCCATTGATTGCCACGACATTCTCATCAGAGGAGACGAGCTCGGCTTCGCTGGTGACATCCACATTGCCCGCCTGAGCATAATGGGCGATCACTGTCGTATCCAGACCTTCTCCCTTGAGGAGTTCGGTCACGGCCACGTTGACGATGACTTCATCGACCTTATCTTCACCTACCGGGATTTCGTTCGGACCCGCGGCATAGTTGGCAGCCACTTCTTTGGCCCCCAAAACGCCGTTCCAAATACGGAATTCATCCATATTGAAGTTAATAGTCGGGTCTCCAAGATACATGGAGCGTCCAATGTAGTTGCGGTAGTCAGGAATATCGGAGAGCTTCCTGGTGTTGCTGCCCGAGACGCTCACGGGTTGGCCGTTGAGGTAACCTGTCACGGTGCCGTTTTCTGCATAGGTATAGACCATGTGCATCTTCTGGCCGGTGAGGTTCTGCATGTTGTCCGGGA
Source organism: uncultured Verrucomicrobiota bacterium (assembly GCA_964609795.1). Lineage (GTDB taxonomy): Bacteria > Verrucomicrobiota > Verrucomicrobiia > Limisphaerales > UBA1412 > UBA1412. Next base: position 9,969 of record CAZSTC010000021.1, on the reverse strand, counting down.
TGGCCACGCTGAAGAATTCTTCGCCTGCACCAATGGTGCGGGTTGCAATACGAACGTTGGCGGCACCGGTGTAGATACTCGCGAAGAGATAGCCGACGCCATTTCCGTCAGTACCGGCCTGACCGAAATCAAGCAAGCGGTTCCAGTTGGCAATGTAGGTGCCCGGAGTGAACCAGACTTCCCAGCTCATGCTCTTAAGGCCGCTGACGATGCCAGCGGGCACTTGAGCAAAGGCATGTTGTGCCGTGCCGTCCAATACCAGTTCACCGGCCTGAACAGAAGCTCCCGGACCGTTGAGGAATCCATGGGCGACACCCACAGAGTCAGTCACACCCTCATCGAAGCTGTAGCGATGGAGCAGACCAATCTGTTCGGGAACGACTTCGACTTCGACCGTCGTGCTGACGCCGCCTTCATAGAGAGCGGTGACCACGGCTGAACCCGGAGCTACGCCAACAAGGCGTTTGCGATTGTCAATACTGAGGATATTCTCATCGGAGGAGCTCAGGAAAACAGAAGCCGAATCCGTAGCCAGGACTCCTTCAACGCCCTGATAATCCAGATAAACGTTGATCGTTGTGGCTGTGCCGGCGATCACCTGCAGAGGTGCTTCCACGGAAATTGCCAGAGGATAACCACCAGCATCGACCATAGTGTCAGGTCCCGCAGTAAAGCTCGCGGCAATCTGAGTCGATGTCATGGCACCATCCCATAGACGGAATTCATCCATTTTCCCCGGCAGACCAACGTAATTGCGTGAGCAACCGAGCCAGCAGACATTCTTTTCCAGAAGTGTGGCCATTTGCTCAGGAGTGAGCGTCATGGCAACCTGGTTCTCATAGCGGCCGTTGATATAGACCTTCATGTTCTGAGATTCGGTGTCAATGACCCAAACCAGATGAGTAGGACCTGAGCCGGGGAATCCCTTCGTGGCGAAGGTCTCTGTCTTGTAAGTTGTAGTAGTGCCCGGGAGGTAAGTTTCGACCAGCGCCCAGGTGGTGTTGTTTTTGCTATTACCACCCTTATTGGGCTGCAGACCCACCGCGAAGTTGTTGTACAGATTCGGACCCGCATCTTCAGGATCGAAGAAGGTAATATTGAAGCTGCCCCAATTTCCGGCAGTTGTCGGATCGATATCCATCCAGGTTTCGATCGAGAACGCTTTGCCTTCAACATCGCTCATGAGGCCGGCAGGCAACTGTACGGGTGTCGAACCGTCCATGACTAACTGGCCGCCTTCAACAATTAAGCCCCAGTTTTCGCCGTGTGCCGTACCGATGCTGTCGTTGAAGTCATCGTTAAAGGAATAACGATGGATCGCTTGAGCCGGAGTTTCGCCCATGGCGATCTGAGTCGTGTAGGTTTCACCTTCGAACTCGACAACCAGGTTTCCGCCGGCGGCGACGTTACAGGTGTAAGCACTGTTGCCTACCAGGGTGAATGCAGGATTATCAATGCTGATCTGGACTCCTTCAGCGCTGTTGAAAGGCAGCGACTGGAGATTCTCATAGTCCGCATAGACATGGAATTGAACCGTTGCTCCGGGAGTTGCATAGGGAGCATCAGACACCACGCGCAGACCGAGGAATTCTCCCAGGTCTCCGTCAAAGAGTGTATTCGGCCCCACAGCACTGTTGATCGCGACTTCCTTAGCCGTGAGAGAACCTCTCCAGGTGCGGAATTCATTGAAGGACCCGTTGAGGATCGGGTCAGCAGCATACATGGCGCGTCCGAGATAGCAGTAAGCCATCGGTCCGATCTGGACCGGGTTATTGCTGATCTCTTCGACTTCGGCTACCTTGACGCCGTCCACATAGATGCGGCCCAGGTCAGCGTCAGCCAGGAGCGTCACGACAATGTGCACTTCCTTGCCTACGGGCATCGTATAGCCGGGGCCATAGACGGATTGCTCGGCACCGCCTTGACCGGTGGTAACGAAGTTGGCGGCGGTTGCACCCACCGTACCGTTATAGGGAGCCAAAAACATGTACTTGGTTCCTGCATCTCCGGATTTATTACCGAAGTCCCAGATGCGTGCCCATGTGTTCAGGGTGTTGAGTTTGACCCAGGCTTCCATCGTAATCGATTCATGGTCAGAGATCAGGTTCGCCGGGAGCTGTACGTGCGGAGAATCATCGGTTTTGGAGGTGTATCCGGCACCGGGAATCACCAGGTAACCGTTTTCGACCGTGGCCGGTGCGACCAGTGTTCCGTTTGCGCCGGCAACTGAATCGGTAATGGTGGCATCGTCAAAGCTGTAACGATGCGTCAGGACAGCAGCAGGCAGCGGGGTTACGGTGATCGTGATTGTTCCGCTGATTTCTTCCATCGTTGCAGTCACGGTGGCGGAGCCGGGGCCGTTGCCCAGCAGCTTGCCTTTTTCCATATCGACACCGACGATCTCATCGTTATCGCTCTGGACCGATACATCAGCGAGATCCAGAAGAACATTCTTCACATTCTGGTAATCCGCATAAACATCGAAAGAGAGGGCTGCGCTTTCCACAATAGTCGTTTTGTTGCCCTCGGGCACGATGTGAAGCGCTTGCAAGTCTCCCTTTTCAGAAGGCAGGGTGTTCGGTCCTGATGCCAGACTCAGGCGGATTTCCTCCAGAGACATGGCGCCACTGTAAATGCGCATTTCGTCGATCTTGCCCACGAGTCCCGGGTCAGCCCAGGAGCTGCGGCCGATCATGTTGTTGACTGTCCAGCCCATATCCATCGGAGCCGTATCAATGGCGTTTTGGATCAGTAATTCACCATTCTTGTAAATGGAGAGAGTTTTGCGAACACCGTCAGCCACAACGACCAGGTGAGTCATCTTGCCCTCTTCGATACCTGCCGGTGAACCTACACCGGTAATAGTCGTATCACCGAAAGGAGTCCAGAGCCTGGAGCTTAAGAGCGTGGGGCCTCTCGGGGTCAGAAAGAAGGCTTGAGTTGCTCCGTCAAATACTCCTTCTCCACCAGTGGAATTGGAGAATTCCCAATAGCGGGAGTTGTTGTAGGCCTGGTCCACATTATCGCTCTGCGCCCAGACTTCAACGGTCGTCGACATATAGTCGACCATCATGCCTCCGGGCAGTTTCGCATATTGAGAATCTGCGACCGAACTGCTCTTGGGAGCCAGAACCAGCATTCCGCCTGATACCGTCGCACCGTTCATCAATTCACCATGAGCATCGCCCACAGAGTCATTGGCGTTTCCATTGAAGGAGTAGCGGTGATCGAGCGTGACTTCTGGCAGGGTGTCAGTGACGACTACTGCCAGCTGAGCACTTTGGCCCAGGTATTCAACTGTGAGAGTCGCCTCTCCAGGAGCCACGCCGCGCGCAACGACCTTACCAGTAACGGTCTGAGGCAGCAGGATCTCCGCGTTGCTGGAGTTCAGAGTTGTCTCGGCGGTCACATCCAGGGGGCCGGCAATGGAGTAAACGGCTTCCACCGTGATAGGCAGACGCTCATTGACATAGATTTCCTGGCGAGGAGCGACAATTTCCACTTCAACCAGTTCACCGAGCTCAGGCAGCTCATCGGGACCCACCTGACTATTCGCTGCGATTTGTGCCGCACTCAGCACACCTTCGTAAATACGAAATTCGGCGTAATTACCGGCAAAATAGGGATCAGCCCACTGTGCCTTGCCCAGCCACATATTCGGACATCCGCCGAACTGGGTCGGGTTGAATTCCTGGGTTCCGCTGCCCTTCAGAACGCCGTCACTATAAATTTTACCTGTCTTGCTCTCGCTGTCATAGGTATAAACGACATGATGGAAGACATTGTCAGCAATGGGCAGGACCGGTGCATTGACCATCTGTTCCACGCCATCCAGACGGACACCGCTGCGGAGCGTCCCGTCATAGGAGCGCCAGGTCAACATGCTGTAGTTTTTACCGCCTTCAATGGTCTCAGCACCGCTGACTTCATCTACTGCGATGTTGCAACTGCCGAAATCATAGATGCGCATCCAGTTGCCTTTATCTACTGTGGCTTGCACCCATGTTTCTATCGAGTAAGAGGTGAAAGTGCTGATGAGATCAGGCGGCAGGGAAATGAAAGAGCCTTGATCCAGGGAAGTGGGTTCTCCCACACCGGAGAGTACGGCCATGCCGCCAATGACCTCCCAGGTCTCCTCATCATAATATTCCGCCAAATAAGCATCTCCGTGAAGAGCGCCGTGGGCACCCCCCACTGAGTCAGTGGCAGTGGAGCCATCATAAGGTGGCTCAAAACTGTACCGATGCTTGAGCGTGGATTCCTGCGCCGCGAAGGCGCTCATACCTACGCCCAGAGCAAGGGCAGTGGTTAGTATTAGTTTTTTATTCATATCGGAACTCGTAGTACTGTTAGTTCGTTTTTCCTGCCTTCACGTGAAAGACCTTGGAGGTTTTTCCTCCTCTGGCTTTTTTATGTCTGACAGGACAAGGAGAATAGTAGCAGTTTTTAGAATGGACCGCCAGAAAATAGTTTCAGAAAAAGCTTGGAAAAAATGTGCACTTGTTATTCAAGCTTGGAATTCATTATTATTAAGCCCGCCTCAACAATATCCTCAACCTGTTGAAAACAAGATTGTTATCTATTTTAAAAACGGGTGCTTCGGAATTCTGCACTCGTGTTACCGGGGAGGAATACAGGATTTTTTTTCAGAAATAATTTGCAAATTCTTCCATTTGAGTTAGAGTGGATCCAGCTTTTGTGATCGATTGTAGACAAACGCCGAGCGGACACTCTCGGTAAAAAAGGTTTGAAATAGGAAATATTTGATATGGATAAGACATATTCCAAAAACTCGCGGGGCTTTACGTTGATAGAGCTCCTGGTGGTTATTGCGATTATAGCAATTCTGGCAGGGATGATCCTGCCGGCTTTGAGCAAGGCCAAAAGCAAGGCGCAGTCAACGGCTTGCTCGAATAATCTCAAGCAATTAGGCTTGGCAGCGAATATATATACGACCGACAACACTCATTTCCCGGGGGCTATCAATGCGGAAGGTACCACGGGTCTGGAGTATATCTGGCCGACCCGGCTCTCCAAATCCATAGGAACCAATACTGCTATTTTCAACTGCCCCTCGGTCCGCCGCGATTTCTGGTGGGAAACCGGTTCGCGCACCAATAGCAACCGCAATATCAGGGAGCAGAGAATCATATTGAACGCTCAGCGGCAATATATTTTCAAGGCCGGTCCTGACGGAGCGGGTATGAGCTACGGTTATAATGACTGGGGGCTCTTCACCGCAGATTTCAATAACAGGTATTTCGGTTTGGGCGGAGATATCTTGCCCAGTACGGGTGAGGGAGAAGTGGCCGTCAGCAGGGTCAAGAACCCGGCTAATATGATCATGCTTGCAGACAGCCGTTCGGATTTCAGTTGGGATGGGAGCATTGACCCCAAGGAGCCTGATCAATGGCCTTCAGCACGCCACAATCTCAGAGCGAACTTCATGTTTGTGGATGGTCATGCTGAGTCCACATTTCGCAGAGTGGCCGTGGACCCGAACGACGACTATCGTAGATCCCGTTGGACGAGCGATAACAGACCTCATCGCCAGGATCAGCCCAGTGCCGGCACCTGGATAGCCGATACCGGTCAGCCTGAATATAAAGACGACGGCAGGGAGATGAAGTAGCCAACGCGATCGCCTGTCAGGTTTGTAGATTCATTTTTCGAAATGAATGAGGGGAGGGAAGCCTGCTCTGCAGCTGAAAATGCCGCGCAGGCTTCTTTCCTTTAAATGAAGATTCCGGGCAAGGAAAGCCGTTTTTGGCTCTGAATATCTTGCTATTTTCCTCCTGCTTGGTTAGGGTGTGGGGAGCTTGAAGCGTGAATAAGAGTTTTCCTGATTAGGCTGGTATGGGATTCCTGGATCTAATTCTCAATATTACCGCAGTTTTTCTATGGATTAACTGGCGGATGCGAGTGGTTGCTTCCGGTTCGAAGCATCGCGTTCCCGAGTGGGGTGTTGCTTCCCGCCCGGTGTACCGCCCGCACATGAAGGGTTGGAAGCCTCTTTTGTTTCTGCTTCTGCTTCTCCTGGGCCGTCCCTTTCTTTATTGGGAAGTCGGGACAACCGCCCATTGGACGGCGATGCTTAAGCTCGGAGCCGTCTCCATTCCCTTTCGCCCCGATCAATTGGTGGCGATTCACCTTTTCTCATGGGCCAGTTTTATTCAGGCTCTCCTAAGCGTCTATATCTGCCTGATTTTGTTGGGGATTTTCGGTAAGGGAATTCACGGTAGCGAGAATAATTTTGTCCATCGCACGGTTCAACTGTTGGTCGGTCCCCTGGAGAGCTGGCCGGTTCTTTTCCGTGCCTCTCTTCCCTTCGTCGTTGCCGCGCCGCTTTGGTTTATCTTCTGCGCAGCGCTGGAATCGGCCCAAATTATCCCGGGGCAGGAGAGTTGGAAGATTGTATTTCACGAGAGCCTGGTGGTGGGTCTGTGTGCCTATTTGCCCTGGTGCCATCTTCTGGCGGGTTTGATTTTTATCTATTTCCTCAACAGCTACATTTACATGGGGCCCTCACCGCTCTGGAATTACCTCCATACCATCACCCGCAAGGCTCTGACGCCGCTTTACCTCTTGCCGCTTCAGATTAGCAAGATTGATTTCACACCCGTAGCGGCCATGGCGATCATCTTTCTCATTTACGAAAACGGCGTCCGCTTCCTTTCGGCTCTCTTCACCTTTGCGATGCGCTAGAGCGCCGTCTTCAAGCTTTGGAAAAAAATAAAAAAAGCCCCTCTCAGCAGGAATTTCTTTGGAATTATCAGAAGATTGGTTGCGGGGAGAGGACTTGAACCTCTGACCTTCAGGTTATGAGTCGGAAGGTTTAGTTTATAAACACCTTATAACGTGGATATTATAATATGATGTTTTTTGTGTGTCCTGAGATTGTCCACTTTTGGCTTTTTTTCTTAAAACGTTTTTGACATACTTTGACACGGAAGATTCTTTGTTGACAATAGAACTTCAGAGTAGGCGAGGGAACAGGTATGGGACTCATTTTGAAGAGATATTCGAGCGGCCCGAAGGCAGGCTTACTTAGGCCAAACTGGTTTGGAAAATACACTTTCGACGGCAAAGCCCATGTGGCTACGCTTTCCGTCTGGGAAGGAACGCCGCCGGAGAATGGGAGAGTCTCGAGCCAAGGAGATGCGGCTTTCGAGCGCTCAAGGGCCAAAGCTCAGGCAAAGCTGAATGATATTCTGGATACACTGGACCAAGGCCGCTCTCTGGAAGCACGGCAAGCCTTGGAGAGGAAAGTTGCCAGACACACCCTGCATGTTCAATATGGCAAGAGAGCCCCGGGGGAAGTTTTACTATCTGAGCTTTGGGAGAGCTTTTCCAAAGAGGCCGGCGGTTTCAAATGCACGAAAACGCAAGAGGATTTCATGCGCCAGATTATTGCTCAGTTTATCGAATTCGTGGAGAAGAATGGCAATGCAAAGAAGCTGGGAGACGTAAAAGCCGAAGAGGTGGCCGCTTTCATGGATTATGTGAAGGATGGGAAGAGGCTTGCGGCCAGAACATGGAATGAGTACCTGAAGACGTTGCGCCGCGTGTTTCGTCTTCTGGCGGCCTACAGTGAAGGCAGCCAATGGCTCCAAAAGACAAAGACAAGGAATTCGGATGAAATAAGCAGGGAGCTATTCAGCCCCGAAGAGATTGTGGAGATTCTCGAGCTGTCTGGCAGAATTGACCCGCTGATTAAAAGCATGGTGATTGTGGCCAGCTGTACCGGGCTGAGATTGAAGGATATTTGCCTCATGAAGTGGAAGAGTGTGAACTTTGCCAAGAATCTGATCAGTCTGAAAGCTCAGAAGACTGGCGGGGACGTTGTTCTGGGTATGTGGCCGCTACTCAGGGAAGAGCTTCTGACGCTTCACAAAGAGGCCGGGCGGATAACAGAGGAAGACTATGTATTACCCGAAGCCGCGGCCAAGTATGGAGACAATGGCAGGAATCAGGACGTGCTTCTGGAAAGGCTCAGAAGAGTTTTGCAGCTCTTGGGGTATGGAGACGGCAACGCTTCTTACATAAAGAGTTTGCCTCATGAGAATCCGCAGGAAGTGAATTCAAAAGTGCTGGCGGCTCTGGAAAGTAGCGATTGGAGCCCCAAGCGGAAGGATGCGGCCAGAGAATACTTCATCCGATACATGGCCGGGGAGACGCTTCCCAAGATAGCCGCGGCCTTGGATTGCTCCAAAGGAACGGTATGCGGATATATCAAAGCCCTTGAAGAGCTGGCAGGCGTGTCTATTATCCGCAGGCGGCTACTTCCTTCTCTGGCTGAAGACAAGCGTGGGAGTTTTACAAAGCCAAAAGAGGAAACGGGCCAAAGGGCGCGACGCGCTTCTCTTCGCGGCTGGCATAGCTTCCGCGGCTCCTTTGTAGTGGCCGCGATAAGGGCCGGAGTGAACATGGAACTGATTCAGAAAGTGTTGGGGGCCCGAATGGTTAATGTGCTTTACAATCACTATATCAAAGTGGATGAAGACTTCATGCGGGAAGGTTTCACCGAAAAGGTTCCTCTCCATGCCCTAAAGAGTCAAACGGAAGAGCCGCACGCTTTACTCATGGCAACACCGCTTGAAGAAAGGCTCAGGATTGCAGCCGGCAAACTCAAGAAAGTCAATAGCGAAAACTGGGAGCGCATTGTGGCAGAAGTCTTGCCTTTGATTGAATGCTGATAAGTTTTCCTTATGGCTTTATGGCTTAGGGAACCTTCTAGGGGGCTAAAAACGTGATGCAGGGTCCGTGGAGGCGCACCGGGCTCCCGTGTAATAAGTTTTTCTAATTTCCGTTTCCGTCATCTCTTCACACCCTCTCAATAGAGCCGCGCCACACCACACAACCCCCGGGAGGGGAAAAAATCTTCTTTCTAAGTCCCTTTTGTAAGTCCTTCTGCCAGAGGGCTAATGGGTGTGTGAATATTTTTTCATTTTTTTTCACAAATATTCACATATACACATATACACATATACACATTGACGTCATTGCGTCAATATCACCGTGTCACCGTTGTGAAAATACATTTTTTCTGAATAACTTTCGTTTGCAAAAAAGTGGGGGGTCGACTAAATTTAAGTAACGAGCGAAACCAAAAGCTCTCAAAGGAAAAAACTATGGCAAAAGTAAACACAGAAAAGAATATAGAAGTCCCTCAGATTGTGGGGGTTAAAGAAGCTGCGCGCTTAGCAGGATTATCAACCGTAACGCTGCAAACAGCCATGAATAGGGGTCTCCTAAAAGCAATCCGACCTACTGGAAAATCCAGATATATTCGGTTAGTGGACCTTATTGCGTGGCTGAATGGAGAAACTCAAACAATCACTGACGCGGAAAAAGGAGGAAAATCGAATGACTAGCCCAACCTTGGATGAAGCCGTGAAGTATTGGAATGTTGCTTCACCTGAAATCCGCTTTCAAGCGGTTGAAATGCTGGCGGGGAAACCACTGAATCAGGATTCAGAAGAAAAGTTTCTAACACTGGGAGAAGCCGCAGAATTTGCACGGTGTCACAAAAGGACGCTAACCCGGGCAAACGAAAACGGGAAGCTCCCCTTTTACAAGCCTAACGGTGGCTATATCAAAGTGAAGCTTTCTGAGCTGAAAGCCTACATGGAAGGGAGCCGCGTTGTCGGGCATTCTCAATCAAACCGAATAACCACAAACCATAAAATCACATGCAAAGAGAACAATTGAAAACGCGAAGGGAATACCTTGCAGGGAAAGGCGACTATTGTAGAGCCACCTTTCCCTTTGGAAGATGTGCGAATAGAACAAAACACACAAACACGGCTTCAGTGTCGGACAAGATAGCAATCCGTGCAAGAAAAAAAGCAGAGATTCTGCGAACTCTGGAAGCGCAAAAACAAGAGCAAATAAAAGCCAGCTCAAAGAGACTGCAAGGGAGGTGGAGAGCATGATTAGCTTCAAGAATGAAACTTTTGAAGAGTGGGC
>CAZSTC010000020.1:0-34287 GCA_964609795.1 uncultured Verrucomicrobiota bacterium | reverse complement strand
CAAGAGCCGGAAGCACAAGTCTCCTATGAAGGCCAGAGAGTCGTTTTCGGGGCTGAAGTGATCGAGTATCCCGCTTACACCTACAGTTGGCAGTGGTTTAAGAACGGTGTGGAGATTGAAGGGGCGACCGAATCCCAACTGGTTTTGGAAGGAGTCACGCCAGCCGATGCAGCCAATTACTCCGTCAGCGCAAGTAATGAGATGGGCACCACTCTTTCGGCCCAGGCACCTCTGACCCTGGTAGCAGTTCCGGAGACGATCTACGTCAACGCTCTGGATCAGCGCTTTTTCCTGGATATGGAGGCTCCGGCACTGACATGGATCGCCCGTGATTCCCAGGGTAACGATGTGAGCGATCGCATCACCGGTAAGCCGCTCCTGCAAATCCCAGAAGAGGCCTACACCCATCCGGGATATTACGAGATTGGCATCGAAACAGGTACGCTCAGTGGAGCCAACTTTATCTTGACCGGGGCTTATTGGGCTACCGAGAAACCACTCTATACCCTAAGCGCACAGAATGCAGTCCGTGTATTGAGTGTTGAAAACCCGCCATTCGCCTATTCTGCGGTGGATCGCTCGGGCCGTGATGTAAGTGCGAAGCTTGATGGAGAACCTTCGATCCTCTGCGATGCTAATCTCCTCAGCCCAGCGGGCGAATACCCGATTCATATCTGGACCGGCTCGCTAAGTAGTGAGAAGGTCGACTACAGATTTGAGGCCGGGATGCTCAGCGTTATTGATACGGAAGATGCTCCGGTGATTCTGGAGCAGCCTGCCGACAGCTTTCCGACTGTGGGTCTACCCTTCAGCCTGAGTGTTGTTGCCGAAGGCGCCTTCCGTTATCAATGGTTCAAAGACGGCGAGCCGATTACAGGCGCAACCGCTGAAGTATTGCAGTTCAATGCAGCTTACAAAGAGCAGAGCGGAATCTACACGGTGGCAGCGATCGGTTACGGCCAAACGATAAGTCGTGAAGCCCGTATTCTGGTGACTGACGCACCTGAAGGTGAACTGGGTATCCCAGCCGGCAGTCTGTATGACTTCCCTGTTTTTGGCATGTGCCTCAACGGTGATTACGCCTATCTGGCCTGCGGAACCAATGGTCTGCGGATAGTGAACGTGGCAGATCCGGCTAACGTTTTCGAGGTAGGCGTCTACATTCATGAGTTTGAGCCTGAAGTAAACGAAGATGGTGAGCCGATCGAGCCCCCGCCGCCTATTGAGTTCTACGATGTGGACGTCGTCGGGTTCATCGCCTGCACGGCTACAGGTAAGACCGGTTTAATGGTTCTGGATGTCAGCAACCCTGCTGAACCGGCATTGCTGGCCTGGGATGAGGGAGAAACCACCTATCGGGTCCGCTTGAGTAACCCGGTTGAAACCGAGACTCAGGCCGATATCTACGCCTACAGCATCATTGACAGCACTTCAAGCCTCCGGGTGAGAAGAATCAGAGTCGATGATACCGGGGTCACACTTACTTACATTCGCAGTGTGGGGACCGGTACTCGCGCAGATGATATCTATCTGAGAGAGGGTCGACTCTATTTGGCACGTCCCGATGGAACACTATTGGCATACGACATCAGCTCTACGCCCGATAACCCCAAACAGATTAATAACGTCTGGCTTTCCCAGGAGTTATTGGCTGTTTACGCCACTGACCACTATCTCTTTGCGGCCTGCGGCAATGATGGCGTGAAGATATATCTCTTCCAGAAAGATGGAAGCCTCAAGCTGGTGAGCCAGAGCTTGACCCCGGGCTTTGCGGAGCTCTTGAGCGGCTATGGCAATAACCTCTTTGTGGGTGATTCCTACGGAGGTTTGCAGGTCATCAGCCTTCTGGATCCCGCTGCGCCCAGGCTGGTAGGCAACTACCCCAACCTTGGCGGAATAGCGGATATCGAAGTGAGTAAAGGAACCGTTTTCACCACGGGTGAAAATGGTTTCAAACCGTGCGATAAAACTATCCAGACCGATACCATACTGGTTCGCGCGTTAGATGAGGGCAGAGCTTTTGGAGTTGATAACCCCGTTTGGCGCTACCTGATCACTGATGGCGTCGGCAACGACCTGTCCGATTACATTGTGGGTGACCCGCTCATCAGCTCTACCGCGACGGTGGACAGTGCTCCTGGGCAATATCCCATTATGATCTCCGCCGGCAGTCTCTATTCTCCGGACTATCAGCTCACATTCCAGAATGCGACCCTGACGGTCTATGACATGGACGCTATCTCATACAACCTGATTGTACCTGAATCAGTAGGTCGCCATGCTCTGGCCACACTTTATGTGGAGTATGAGAATACAGGCACCTTGCCGATCACTTCGCCGGTACTGGTTGTATATGGTTCAGAAAAAGCGCTCATGACGCTGGATGCATCCATTGTTACGGCCGGTTTCTGGACACCGAGCAAACCAGAGGGCTTTAACGACACCGTAGAGATACTGGCCAGCGGACAGACTCCGGGCGTCTTGATGCCGGGAGAAAAAGGCAGAGTGCCGGTCTATTATGCGGGTCTGCTTCAGCCCTGGAGTTGGGAGCCCAAAGTAGAGTTCTACATTACGGTCATGGCCAGTAAGGATACTTACCCCATGAATTACGATGCCCTTTATCAGACTCTGGATTTTGGCACTGAAGATCCCGAGGCGATTAGCGTCCTGTGGAATAATTTCAAGCAAATGGTGGGGCCGACCCGTGGGGATTACGTGAGCATGCTCAGCCGCAATGCTCAGGCCCTTTATGCAATGGGTATTACAGAAAACAGCGTCCATCGTTTACTCGAATATGAGTTTCTGAAGGATGCCGGTTTCTCGGTAGTATCGAGTCTGGCTTCAAGCGTAGATATTCAGGTACAATCCCCGGCAGCCACATTGCGTTTCAACCGTGTTTTCGCACATGGACTACTGCCAAGTTATAGACTCAACCTGGAAGCACCCGGTTGCAGCCCTCTGGGAAGAGGCTGGGACCATAACTGGAATTACCGTTTGGTGCAGATAGAGAAGGATAAACCGATTGTTCTGCGCACACCTGGCGGCGTAGAGCGAATCTTCCAACCCGATAGCCGATACAGTAACCGCTATTTCTCCTCACCGGGTGATTATGGCGTTTTGACTGCCCGCTGGGATGGTAACGCCCTGCAGGATTGCACGCTTGTGGAAGCCAATGGCAACACATTGAAGTTTGATTCTTCGGGGCTCCTGGTTCAGATGTTGGCTCCCGGAGGCAAAGCCGGTGTAACACTCGCCTACACTGACGGATATCTCGTGAAGCTGACACACTCCGCAGGCCAAACCTTAAGTTTGAGCCGTGGTGGCGGTAAGTATAATGCGATTACGGCGATCACCGATCAGGGCGGCCGCTCAGTGAGCTACACCTATACGGCCGATGGTGAGCAGATCGAATCATTTACCGACGTAAACGGGCTTATTACCTCTTACAGCTACAGCCGAGGCAATAAAGCCAACTACTATATGCTCAAATCCATCCTTCATAGGGATGCCACACAGTCTAACTACACGTATGACGCTCTGGGACGCATTGTAAGTTTCACGCAGGCTGATGGGGCTCTGCCCTTGACCTTCAGCTATGAGAATAACGGTCTGATCCATCAGACCGATGCACTGGGAGTAAGTATGTCGTTCCGGTTCAATGTGGATGGAATGATCACAGAAATCGGAAATACCGATGGCACAACGCTGCTTAACGAGTATGATTCGGGGAAAAATCTGATCCGTTATAGCGATCGTCAGGGGAACATCTTCAAGTTCACCCATAAAAATGGACATGTTACCCGGGCCGATCTGCCAAACTCCCTCTGGACTCAATACACCTGGGATGGAGGCTTATTGAAGAGCTTTACCGATTCTAAGGGCGCGGTTACGCGGTTTGATTATGATCAGGGGATGCTCTCTGGCATTCGCTATGCAGATGGCTCAGTCCAGAGCAATCAGTATGATGCACAGGGCAACGTTAAAAAGGTGACCAACCGCCGTGGTGCTTCTGTTGAGTTTGTGAGTGATGAAGATGGCCGTGTGTTGACCAAACTCTACGAGAATGGCGAACGCGTGGAGTACACCTACAGTGAAGATGGGAGAATGGCGACTGCCGCCTCCTATGACGCCCAAGGCAATACCAAAGAGACGATTCAGTTGGGATTCAACGAACAGAAACTCCTGACCAGTATCGAACACGCCAATGGCCGTAAGATCACTTACACCTATAACGAGCGCGGTTATCGCCAAACCATGAGTGCTGATGAGCGCACCGTGGGCTATACCTATGATAATCTGGGACGTCTGACTCAGGTTCTGGAAGGAGAGACCGTTCTGGCCTCTTACACCTATGATGCTGCTGGGAACCCCATCGGCACACAGTTGGGCAATGGAGACCAGATACTCAATACCTACAATGCCGATGGCCATGTAAACAGTATTGCTTCTTATAGTGCTGCCGGAACAATGACTTCTCAGATTCAGTACACCTGGGATAAGGGATTGATGCAGACTCAAACGCTCAACGAAGGTCAGTGGAGCTATGAATATGATGTCATGGGGCAACTGGTTCGTGCGGAGTTTTACTCTTACACGCCGGAAATTCAAAGCTACACGCTTGAGTATTCGTATGATGGAATGGGTAATCGCACCCAATCGCGCGTTATTCAGTCCGGTGACACACTCCAGACGGACTATGCGACCGATAACATGAACCGCTACACCGCCATTAATGGTGCTGCGCTAAGCTACGATCAGGATGGAAACATGACCGGACGCGACCAGTGGGTTTATGAGTATGATGACGAGAACAGACTCCTGAGCGCTTCCAATGGCTCGATTCAATATCAATACGAGTACAGCATATTAGGCTATCGCTCAGCCGTGACACGGAACGGAGTTCGCACCGAGTATCTGGTGGATCCGGTGGGACTCGGCACTGTGATTTCCGAGTACGTTGGCGGATCCCTTACACCCAGTGTTGAGTATACCCAGGGACTACAGTTGGTGAATAGAATCTCCGGCGACCAAAGCTGGTGGTATCACTACGACGGAATTGGCTCAACCCTGAACGTCACTGATAACAACGGACTTGCGGTCAATCACTATCTCTATGAGCCGTTTGGGGCTGTTGCCTGGGCTCAGGAGACTATACCCAATCCCTTCCGTTTCGTGGGCGCTAACGGTGTGATGGATGACGGTAATGGAATTCATTATATGCGTGCCCGCTACTATTCTGCAAATCTTGGACGCTTCTTCTCTGAAGATCCGTTAGGAATGAGCACGGGCGATCCCAACCTCTACAACTACGCCATGAATAATCCACTGGCGCAGATTGATCCTTCGGGTGAGGTTGTGCCGCTGGTGATTCTGGCTTGGGGTGCTGTGGGCGCTTTAGTGGGTGGAACAACTTATGTCGTCACAACAGGCATTTCAGGTGAAACCAGAACCTTTGGCAAGTTTGCGGGAGCCGTTGTGGGTGGTGCCTTCGGAGGTGCAGCCGCGCCTGTGGTGGCCGGAGCCGGATTGACAACCGCAGCCGCCTATGGAACGGGCGTTCTGATGGGTGCCGGGTCCAACTCGCTCGGGGTGCTGACCAGTAATGCCATAGATGGGACAAACGACTCTCTGGATTCCTCTATGGCCTATACACTGATCCCGTCTATACCGGGTGACAACGGCGGCGTTACGCAGGCAGCAGCCCAGATTTTCTACACGGGCGTTACCAGTGGAGGAACTACTGTTTCTCCTCCTCCAAGACCAAATCAGATCACGCAGAATATTGATAATATTATTGATGGCACCGGGAGCGATGCCTGGGAAAATGCATCCACTCTGGGCGAGCTTTACGGCTTTGGAAGAACTGTCTCCAATTCAGTAGACCCGAATGAAAAGGATGGTCCGGGCGGAGTTGGTCCACAAGGCTTCATACAGCCTCTGATCACCTTCCCTTACACGGTGCATTTCGAAAATATGACCAACGCAACGGCCCCGGCTCAAGTGGTGACCATTAAGGACCAGCTTGACCAGAACCTGGATGCATCGTCGTTTGCATTCACTGAGTTTGGCTTTGGCGATCTTCGTCTGGCACTGACTCCGGAAGATAACCCCCGGGACTTCTATCGAGCTGTCCCATACACCTACAACGACGTAGAGTTCGTTGTAGAAATTATAGGAAGCATTTCTGAAGAGGGGCTTGTGCAAGTCGGCTTCTACAGCATTGATGAGAGCGGACTTCCTCTACCGGTTGAGATAGGTTTCCTGCCGCCAGAAGATGGCACCGGTTTAGGTCAGGGCTTCTTCTCCTACACGGTTGATCCTCTCAAGGAGCTACCCACCGGAACTGAGATTCGAAACGTGGCTGCTATCACTTTCGACTATCAGAGCACTATTACAACCAATCAGAAGGATCCTCACGATCCTTCTCAGGGAACCGACCCGACTCGTGAGTGTCTCCTGACAGTTGATGTGACCAAGCCGACCAGTACGATTGAGCCCTTGGCAGCCGTCATGAGCCAGACAGAAATCAATCTCTCCTGGGTGGGAAGCGATGTTGGTTCCGGAATTGCAGGCTACGATCTCTACGTGGCAACCAACAACCTCTCACGCGGGTTCTGGATGAACACCACCAATACAACGGCAACCTTCACAGGCAAACTGGGGCAAAGTTATGCCTTCTACCTTGTGGCGATTGACCAGGTGGGTAACCGTCAGGATTCGCCTGAGACGACACCGGCAAATACAAAACTGATTGCCAGTGAGCCCTATCTGACTCTCACGGTTGATTACCCTGAAAAGGTCTATAGTCAGGAACCCTTCACCTACACGCTGACAGTATCCAACTCTGGCACAGCCAGCGCGAAAGATGTGGTGATTGATGAAACCTTTGCTCAAGGCACTCTATTCATCAGTGCGGACAATCCTCATGGAGATGTTACTCATACCGATAGAAGCGCTCGCTTCACCATAGGCGAAGTGGAGCCAGGGAAATCTCTAAGTGTTAGCATTACGCTGCAGACAACTCAGACGGGCCAGAATTACTCCTCCGTAAATCTCGAGAGCAGTGCCGGGTTAATCAAACTACCTAACTTCATCCACTACCAGGTGGAGTCTGCTACTGAGCTCAGGTTTAGAGGCATTGACTTGGAAGAGAATACCGTGGTGATTCAAGTCGAAGGGACTCTGAAAGGTAATACTTATCGGATCGAACACAGCCTCGATGCAATCCAATGGAGCCTCCTTTCTATTCATGTGGCTGAAGGTGAAACGCTGAATTTCACTGATAGTATCACCGATCAGAAACGCTTCTATCGAGTGTCTAAACAATAAAGACTGACGAAGCGTAAGCTGAAGACCATAGGCCGTCGGGAACCACAGTTCTCGACGGCCTTTTCCCTTCTCTGAAATAGGGTATATAGTTTTCCAGAACTTTTAAATCTTGACTTTTGGGTCTAATCCTAAGATGCTCAACTCTAGTTATGAGAATGCGTGTATTATGTATCGTTTTGTTTCTGGCAGGGTTCTGCTTCGGTTTAGAACGGAACTCCTTTGCACAAGAGAATCTACCTTCACTGGAATGGCCCAAAGATGAATCAGTTATCCCTGGCAAAGGCAACCTTCGCAACTCGGACTGGTTTAAGGGGCACTATCAAAAACGCCGTGAGAGCTTCCGGCAAGAAGCAGTTGGACAGCAAAAGGCTGTCGTTTTCCTCGGCGACTCCATTACTGAGGGATGGGGAGACCGCCTCTCAACAGCATTTTCAGATTATAAAACGGCTAATCGCGGGATTAGCGGGGACGTAACGCGCACTGTTTTGTATCGTCTGAAAGAAGATGTCACGAGCTTGAATCCCTCGGCTGTCGTCCTCCTTATTGGCACTAACGATATAGACGAAGGTAATTCTCCAGAGGTAATCTCTTCCAATACCATCGAAATTTTAGAGCAGCTTAAGGCATTTAACCCTAAACTCCCCGTTATTTTCTGCAAAATTATGCCCAGGAACGAATTCCCGGATCATAGAACCTCCAATATTATTATCGCTAATAAACTTACTTGCGACTACATCCAAAAAGCTAATAATCCTCAATGGATTATACTCGATACTTGGAGTATGTTTGCGACAGATAAAGGCGTGGTTGTAAAAGAAGAAATGCCTGATTTTCTGCACTTGAGCTCGCCCAGCTATGATAAATGGACTAGCGGGATAAAAACTATCCTAACAACCTTAAAGATTAATTAAGATTAAAACAATAGTTAAATTTATAAAATAAAACCTCTGCCTATTTTAAAATGAGCAGAGGTTTTTTAATGTAAAAATTAAAAGATCACTATTCTTCTTTTAGCTCTTTAATAAATTCTCTTAAGGCTGGTGAGAGAGCTTTGTCTTTTTTCAATATCGCTGCCAATGGGCGATAGAGTTCCATGTCTTTTAGATTTATTACTACTAATGAATTCGAATTTACTTCTTGAGTAACCGTTCGACGTGGCACTAATGACACGCCATTATTAATCTCCACAGCTCGTTTAACCGTCTCAACATTATCAAATTCCATTACCACCTGAACGGAGATATCATTGTCTCTGAAAAGCTTATCCACAGCTTTACGAGTGGGGGTCCCCGATTCGAAAGCCACAAATTTCTGTTGATTCAAATCTCTTACGCTGACCGATGCTTTTTTGGCTAAAGGATGCTCCTCACTTGCAATAAGTACCATCAGATCTTGATGTAGAAAAATTGTCTCAACTTTTGAATCCCTCATTGGATATGCCACCATCCCTATATCCACTACATTACTGATTACATCCTCATAAACTTGATTTGCTCTTCTATATTCTACTTGCACACTGACAGTTGGATGCTTTTTTAGATAGCGCCTAAGGTAAAGAGGCAGATCGTGCAATCCTATGCTGTAAATCGTAGCCAAACGAATGGTACCCCCAACTTCATCGCGCATATCTTGCAGTTTGCTACAAAGTTCATCAAAGGAGCGAATTAGAGATCGACCATATTGATTTAACGTTTCCCCCTCACGCGTTAAGCGGAACTTTTTTTTGCTTCGCTCTATCAACTGACAACCAAAATGCTTCTCCATCGCTCGGACTTGTTGGCTTACAGCGGATTGGGTGATTGCATTAATTTGCGCGGCTTTTGTAAAACTTTCCGTTTCAGAAAGATCACAAAACATTTTTATACTTTCTATCTGCATACTTTTCCAATTCTATTTTACTCCTAACAATATCTGCCATTTAGAGACTCGGTTTTCACCCATGCTCCGTTGAGCTAAAAGTCTATCATTAGCAGAATGAATGAGCTTGTCAAGTTTCTTGAATAATTCAAGAGCTTTACCTTTGACAGAGTGCTCTCTTTTTAGTAGCCTGCCCACTTGGTGGCCTGGTTAGGCAACTTGTCATAATGCGATACGGCCACCGTTTTAGTTGCATAAATGTTAATTGTACAAAAATACGGAGGCACCTCTGTCGCAAACCCCGAACGCATCCAGAATGCGGCGGCTAGGATAGCGGAGTACTGGGAGAAAAATGATTCTGTCGTTGTCGTTGTTTCTGCAATGAGTGGCGTCACTGACAGTCTCATTAAAATGGCCCATAGCCTTATACCCTCCCCTAACCGTCGAGAGATGGATGTCCTACTGGCTACAGGTGAGCAAACGACAATCGCTTTAATGGCACTGGCCTTACACGCACGAGGTATCCCTGCGACCTCCTTAACAGGGGCTCAAGCAGGTATCAAGACCGATCGTGCTCACACACGGGCTAAGATTAAAAATATATCTCCGACTAAAATACGTGAATGCCTCTCTGAGGGACACGTTGTCATAGTCGCCGGTTTCCAAGGCGAGACAGATGACAGAATGATCACTACTCTGGGTCGGGGCGGCTCGGACCTTTCTGCAATTGCCTTGGCTGCCGCTTTGAAGGCGGATATCTGCCAAATATACACTGACGTGGATGGCGTCTTTACTGCTGATCCCCGGTTGGTGCCTAATGCGCTAAAACTCGCCGAAATTTCTTATGATGAAATGCTAGAGCTCGCATCATTGGGTGCAAAAGTAATGCAATCTCGCTCCATTGAATTTGCCAAAAAATTTGAAGTCGTTTTCGAAGTCCGTTCAAGCATGAATAATAAACCAGGTACTATTGTGAAAGAGGAAACTAAAAGTATGGAAGATGTTATTATCCGTGGCATTTCCATGGATAAAAACCAAGCAAAGCTTACCCTTTCCCGTGTCCCAGATAAACCCGGCTCAGCTGCCAATGTCTTTAAGGCCTTGGGTGGTGCGTCTATCAACGTGGATATGATTATTCAAAACAACAGTCCGGAGACAGCCAAGTCTGCGACAGATATCTCCTTCACCGTTGATAAACCCAACCTTAATCGGGCCCACGACGTACTGCTCGGTATCAAGAGCAGTATCGGTTTCGCTGGATTGGCGGAGGATGATCAGATCGCCAAAATTTCTCTCGTAGGAGTGGGAATGAAAAGCCATTCTGGAGTTGCCGCTCTCATGTTTGGAGCCTTGGCTGATGCTGGTATTAACATTATCATGATTTCCACAAGCGAAATTAAAATTTCTGTTATTGTTGACCTTGAAAAAGCGGACGAAGCTCTTCGAGCTCTGCACGCCGCATTCTTCCCTGTTCATCGCAACACAAATCCTTGAACAAACTGTGCACAATTTTCATTATAAAAATGGAAGGCTACATTGTGAATCTATCGCGGTAGAAAGCCTTGTTCAACAGGCGGGCACTCCGCTTTATGTTTACTCTCAAAAAACCCTTGTAGAGAATATCCGCCGTCTTGAAACCGCGATGGCTCCGGTAAATCCCCATCTCTGTTATGCTGTAAAAGCCAACGCAAGTCTTGGTATCCTTAATCTGATGGCCCAGATCGGCATCGGCTTCGATGTGGTCAGTATTGGAGAGCTGAAAAAGGTAAAACATGCGGGAGGAAAAACAGAACAGTGTGTGTTTGCCGGAGTTGGAAAAACAGAAGAGGAAATCAACGCTGCTCTTGAGCTGGGTATATATGCTTTTAATGTGGAGAGCATCCCCGAATTGGAGCGCATCAATCGTCTCGCAAAAAAGCAGAAAAAAAAAGCCCCTGTTGCTATTAGGGTAAATCCCAACGTGGATGCAAAAACTCATGCGAAAATAACTACAGGTACCTATGAGAATAAATTTGGCATCGCCTTTGAAGAATTAGTTTCACTTTACCAAAAAGCTCACTCCAAATATAAAAACATCCAACTAAAGGGTATCCAAATACACATCGGTTCTCAGCTTACCAACGTAGCTCCTTTTTCGAAAGCCGTAAAGAAGATGGCACCTCTGGTGACCATGCTTCGAGCAGAATACGGACTTGAGTTTTTCAGTATTGGGGGCGGACTGGGGATCGTGTATGACCAGGCGTTAGAGAGTGGCACCGCCAGCTGGTGGCATAATGAAGGCAACAATTTTGCCAGTCCAGAAAAGCTGGCCAAAGCTTTAATTCCTCTGCTCAAACCCTTGACCGCTTTAGGCGTTAAGATACTCATGGAACCCGGTCGCTTTGTCGTAGGAAATGCTGGCATTCTAGTTACCCGAGTTGAATATATCAAACAAACTGGGAGGAAGAATTTTGTGATAGTGGACGCGGCGATGAATGATTTAATCCGCCCCGCTCTCTATGACTCATACCATCAGATAGTCCCTCTTAAAAAATCACGGACCGAAAAAAACTTCATTGCGGATGTTGTGGGGCCGATATGTGAGTCTGGAGATAGATTTTGTCTGAATCGCGAAATTTCAGAAGTAAAGGAGGGTGACTTGTTAGCTATTATGAGCACCGGAGCTTACGGCATGACAATGGCATCGAACTACAATGGTAGGCCTATTCCTGCTGAAGTTTTGGTGAATGATAAAGAAGCAGACTACCTTCGCATTCGTGAATCGATCCAAACCAGTTGGAAATATGAAGGAATCCCCGAGTGGTTAATTTCGAAAGAAAAAACGCTGCCTCCTAACAAAGGGAAGCGCGCTTCCAAAAAAATAGGAAACATTTGATATCTCAATGATAAGGGGCTAACTCAGTGACAGCAGTTGACGTTGTGTATTCCCCTTTAACGCAGAGATTTAAATTAATTTTTTGAGTATTCACGGGAATCAATTAAACCACCTGCAATGATGAAAGAAGAAGAAAAATCACAAGCCAACTTTTTGTCAAGGAATACTCGTTTTTTTCTGACGTTCTTGATTCTGTTTTCCATTTTAGTTCTCGGTTTATTTGGCTGGCTTGCATATACCGTCACATCAACCCTCAAACAGGTTGCAAAAGTCGAAGTCAATAGCAATACAAACATTTCAATCTACAGCGTTGCCAATAGCCTTCAGCGTCAATCAAAGCTGGTCGTGCAAACAGCGCTAGTCACTGTGGATCAATCCTTGGAAAAGGAAAGCGTTCTTTCAATGGGAGGATTTGCCTTTGGCTTGGGAACATCCAACCTCAGAATGATATCCATGGGAAACCGAGTTCAGTACTACGTTCCACTGAAAGATATTACAGAGAGCGACATTAATTGGAATAGCGAAAATAAAACGCTCCTGATTAAAATTCCTCCCCCTATAGCCGATTCTGAAATGGTAGAAATTCAAACTGATCCCAAACAAATACTTTTCCTGGGCGAAGACAGCTGGTTTGATTGGGCTCGAGGAGGCGGGAAAACGGAGCTGGCGCAAGAGGCCAAAGATAATTTGAGAAACTATGTTCTCCGGACGGCACGATCTCGTTACTATATGAGCTTGGCTGAGGAGAACGCTCACCGGGAATTGGAACGTCTATTAGGCACTATCCTCTACCCGATTGAGCCTCAGTGCCGAATAATTATCGAATTTAAATCTCAAAAGTGAATCATAAAACCAAAAGTATTTTAAGATTTTCTTAAGTATATCTGAAAGGTAAGGCACAGGTTCTGCTAAGTTAATATGTCTTTTGGCTCAGGCTAAGGATTCTTTGCGAGTCACAAATTTTTATCATGAATAAAAAACGGATTGCTTTCAGTATTCTTTTTTCTGCTATTTTTTTATATATTGTTTTCTCACAAGTTCCTTTTAAAGAAGTAATTAATGTGCTAAAAATGGCCGATTTTTCCTGGCTAATCATTGCCGTGGCAGTTTTGGCTGTTACCATCACTTTGACTGGTATCCGCTGGGATCAGGTCCTTCAGAGTCTCCACCTGCGGCTCCCCTTTCAGCAAGTAATTCGCGCTACTTGGTATGGGCATTTCTTTAACACAATCCTCCTGGGACCGGCGGCCGGAGACGTTTTAAAATCCACCTTATTTGCTAAAGAAAGAAAACTTTCTCTAACTGAATTGCTCTCAGCATCGTGGCTTGATCGGCTATTAGCCGGAATTGGAAGTTTAATCTTCGGCATACTGGTTATTTTTTTCACTCTAGCCACAAAACAAAAAATACCCTTGGAAATCCCAAAAACAAACCCATGGCTCCTTATTGGTATAATTTCTTTTATACTTATATTATTCCTTGCGATAAAGAAGTTTGGTATTTTAGATAAAATTAAAATAATTAAAAAATTAAAAGATTCTTTTATTAAAGCTGCGACCAAAATGTACAATGCTCCGGGAAAAGCTATCTTTGTCATTCTGCTAGGATGCTTGGGCCAAATTCTTTTGAGCAGTGTTCTAGCTTGGACACTGGCTTCTGTATTACAAACTAATTTACCTTGGATGCAAATGCTTTGGGTATTTCCGGTTATAGCAATGCTCTCTACCCTACCCATCTCCATAGGCGGTGTGGGAATAAGAGAAGGCTCTTCCCTGATTTTGCTGGGAACTTACGGAGTTTCAAAACCTGATGCTGTAGCAGCTTCTCTTCTTTGTCTTTGCGTCTATTGGCTACTGGCGGCCATAGGTGGAATTCTCATCCTTGTGGGAAACAAAAATTCCTAAAGCTTTACAGCCTCCTTATAGCGCGCAACTCGACCGATAAGCGTTATCTAGCAGACACCACCCAAGGTCGTCCTTATGAGATTGCTCATCCGCTTTCTAGCCACATCAATAACGGGATATCCTCCCCGTAAACAGATAAGCGTTCTGGGTTCGCCTCAGGCGGCGTATTTCATCCTGTATTGCAATTTGTCCTAAGGTGTTTTGCCTCGCCAATTGACTCCTTACTCGTTTATAGAGTATGCACCGCTCTCCCTCAGAGTAATAATTCATACCTCAAACTAAAAAATCCCCCTTAGATTGTTAAGGAGGAGTTTTTTTGGATATTAAAAAATCGAGACTGCTTACAGAAACAGGATTATTAGAAGCTGCGCATAGAATATCTTCAAAATTGTTGCCAAGGGGTATACTGAAGCATACCCGACATTAACGCCTGTAGGATCCGTCCTGGTTGAAGCAAACCCAAGAGCAGCTGGTTGAGTTTGCAAACCACTCATGACACCCAAAAGAGTCGGAATATTTGGGACACGAAATGCAACTAATACGATCCACAAAATAAAATGAACCAAAACCAACATGACCATACTCGCCACAATTAAGAAGAGGCCATCGCCCTTCAAGGTAGCCAAAAGTTTGGAACCTGAATTGACACCAATTACAGCCAAGAAGAGAGCAAAGCCAACGTGCCTTAAGGCCATATTGGCAGCCGGAGCAATAACCCAGACAAAAGGCCCCGTACGACCTAGGGCACCGAAAGTCAGAGCAACAACCAAGGGACCTCCCGCATAGCCCAAAGTCACGGGCACCGCAACACCGGGAATTGGAATCGGAATCTGCCCAATCAATAATCCGAGAGCCAACCCAAGGAAAAGGCTGAAGAAGGTATGCTCGGTGGCCATGTGCAAAGAGTTCCCGAAATATTTGTTCACACCCACCTGAGAATCCTTAAGAACGATAGCCCTCACCTGATCTCCTAACTGCAAGCGAGTGCGAGAATTGATTTCAATCGGGCTATCTCCGCGGCGAATACGGCAAATACTTGCCCCTACTTCACTCAATTTGAGTGCCCACACGCTTCGATTGATAAGGTGGCGATCTGATACAGAAAAGAAACGGGTCACAAAGTGCTCGCGCTCCTGTAGTAAATTCTGATCTCCACTTTTTCCGAGAATTCCAACGGCTGCCTCAACATTATTAGAACGACCTTCGATCACAACCATCGCTCCAGTAGGAATTTGGGTATCTCCATCAATAAAATGGTGTTCACCTTTAAAACGATAGCGGGGAGCAACGACATTGGCGTATTTGTTAATTAAAGCACCCGTCCAATAACGATAATTACCAGGAACCTCATTAAGCAACTCCACTACGCTAATCTGATAAGCCGAGCTTTTGGGGCCGTCACCGATCAATTTTTTCTCACGGCGAAGATGAAACTGCATAATTAGGAGGATACCGACAATTGCAAAAGGATAAGCCACTCCGTAACCTGCATCTACATTCTTCAAACTTTCTTCCATTTCCCGGGTTTTGCTGGTCCGAAACTCCTCGGCTTTTGATGCGTCCAGTCCTTGTTTTTCAATGCTGATGTCTATTTGCTCTACTTCTACAAGGCGTTTGGCTTCCTTGGCTGCATTTAGGGCGGGAGTGTTAGTTAGAGTTCCACAAAAAAGCCCGCTGATTACTGTAGATTTTTTATCGAAAGCTTTAATTACAACAATTCCGGAAATAAATATCGCCGTAAGGGCCAAAAAGGTGGCTATGTTAAGTCTAATTCCATTTCTTTTAAAGGACTGAAAAAAAGCAGGCGCTGCCATCAATCCTACACAGTAAATGAAGAGGGCCAAGCCAAATCGCTCAATATCGTGGCCAATGTGCAAGTCGGGTTTAAAAATACCGAATACCACCCCGACAAAAAATACCGCAGCAACTCCTAATTTGAAATTCCCCGGCAATTTAAACTCACCCACTATATGACCCAATCCCATTATTAAAATGAGCGCGGGAAGAGTCATAAATAACCATTTACTCAGAAGCCAACCAGTTATTCCATCCATATTGTGTTAACTATATCGTATTAATATAAGTAGAACTATTCACCAAGAGCACGAGAAGCAGGACGTGCTTTGTGCTAAGAGGAACTTGCCTCGCAGACAAGAAACAGTGCGAGATGCCCTGCCGTTGGAGAAACTACATGAGATGGGGATTTTTGAAAAGGAAAAACATGAAAAATGAACTCTATTTAGACCGGACCAGAAGCGCTCGGGACTGGTTTTCTACTTGCTGAAAAGGCCAAAAAAGATACAATGGACTCATGAAGAGCGTATCGTCTGGAATGTTTCCATTTTACCGCCCCCGCAGGCTTAGGCGTACTCCTGCCTTGATATCTACATTTAAACAAACATCTTTAAGGAAAGAGCAGTTGGTTTTGCCTTTTTTTGTTACAGAGGGCATTCAAAAACGAAAACCTGTTAACTCCATGCCCGGAGTGTACCAACTATCCATTGATGAACTATTGATTGAAACCTCTGCAGCTGTAAAGGCCGGGGTGCAAAATATCCTCCTCTTTGGCGTTCCCTCAAAAAAAGACGAACTGGCATCTGAAGCTTATGCGCCCGACGGAATAACACAAAAAGCGGTAAGAGCGCTTAAAAAAGAATTTCCGGATATCATAATCATGACCGATGTTTGTCTTTGTGAGTACACAAGCCATGGTCATTGCGGAGTTATTAAGAAGGATGAGCAGGGGCAATTTGTCGTTGATAACGATGAGTCTTTGGAGCTTTTGACAAAAACAGCTGTAAGTCATGCAGCCGCCGGAGCTGACGTGGTCGCTCCAAGTGACATGATGGATGGTCGTGTCAAAGCAATTCGTACCGAGCTGGATAAAGCCGGTTTCAATCAGACGATCATTATGTCCTATGCAGCCAAATATGCTTCCGCATTTTATGGTCCCTTCCGCGATGCAGCAGAGTCTGCACCCAAGTTTGGCAACCGTCGATCCTACCAGATGGAGAGTGCAAATACGGATGAAGCGTTGCGAGAAGTGGCCATGGATATTGAAGAAGGTGCAGATATCGTGATGGTTAAACCGGGTCTAGCCTATTTGGATATCCTCCACCAAGTTAAAAATACTTTTCGTTATCCAACGGCTGTTTACATGGTCAGCGGAGAATATGCTATGATCAAAGCAGCAGCCGAAAAAGGCTGGATAGATGAAGGACAGATTATGATGGAGTCGCACCTTTCAATGGCACGAGCCGGAGCGGATATTATTATCAGCTATGCCGCTAAGGAAATTTGTAAGAGCCTAAGCAGCAACATCTAATAAATTTTGAAACGAATTTAGTATGAAAAATAATTGGAAAACGAAATACTTTGGGTATTCCGTCGCGTTGATACTAGCCATCGTCTGCTCGACGGTATCAGTCACTTCTCAGAATGATGTGCCCGCTTTGCCAGGAGAAGGAGGTATACAGAAAGCTATCGACTTGGATTATTTTCCAGACCGCCTCCATGCCTTTATTTTCAAAAACTGGCCCTTGGTACATGCAGAGCGATTAGCAAAAGTATTGGAAACAAAGCCGGAAAACGTCGTTCAAATCGCTGAATCTATGGGGCTGCCACCACAAGACCCTAAAAAAATACTTCCCGCCTGGAGCTCAAACCGAGGATATATCACCGTGTTGCGGCGCAATTGGCACTTATTACCCTATGATCAACTCTTGACTCTGTTAGATATCACCCGGCAAGAGCTTCAATTCCGACTGATAGAAGATGACTTTCTCTACGTGAAATTGGGTAATTTGAAGCCGAGCTGTGAGAAATTGACTTATACAACACCTTCTCCGGAGACAACCGCCCAAGCCAGAAGAATTTCTGAAACACTTCAGCAGGAGCTGAAGGAGAATTCTACTTCTGCCAGCGAAGAACGTTTTGAATTTATAAATCGTTTGAAAGATGTTTCTCCTGAAATCATCACTCCGGAGAAAACAACAGACGATTCCAATTTTGAGCTGCGGTACATTTCATCTTACTTTGCTTCTTTTGGAGAGCCCCTGCTGGATCCGGAAATTGAGTCCTGTCCCGAAGGTCTGCTACAGCGATTGTCCGCTACGGGTGTTAACGGTGTTTGGATCCACACGGTCCTGAGAACATTGGCTCCACCTACTGAGGATTTCCCTGAATTTGGACAAGATCACGAACGGAGAATCCAGGGTCTTAATAAACTCGTGCAACGCGCAAA
Source organism: uncultured Verrucomicrobiota bacterium (assembly GCA_964609795.1). Lineage (GTDB taxonomy): Bacteria > Verrucomicrobiota > Verrucomicrobiia > Limisphaerales > UBA1412 > UBA1412. Next base: position 16,079 of record CAZSTC010000020.1, on the reverse strand, counting down.
AAAGTATGGTATCGGCATTTACCTCTACTCAAATGAACCCCGTGCGCTGCCTGTGGAGTTTTTTAATAAACCAGGACGTGAGAACATGAAGGGTGTCACTGAAGGTCACATTGCAACGATGTGCTCTTCGGACCCAAGGGTGCGTAAGTGGCTTACAGAATCTTATGAATATGTTTTCAAGAACGTTCCTGATCTGGCTGGAGTTTTCACCATTACGGGCTCCGAAAACCTCACCACTTGTGCTTCCCATTACCAACACAAAAATTGTGCTCAATGCTCAAATAAAGATTTTGCAGAGATCACGACAGATATCAATACCCTCATAGCCGAGGGTGTCCATCGAGGCAACTCAAAAGCAAAAACCATTGTCTGGGATTGGGGGTGGCAGGATCAGTTTGCTGAAAAAATCATCAAAAATCTTCCCAAAAATTGCTGGTTCCAATCAGTGAGTGAGTGGAGTCTGCCAATTAGCAGGGGTGGCGTCTCCTCAACTGTGGGAGAGTACTCTCTTTCTGCCGTGGGGCCCGGACCACGTGCCCAAAAACATTGGCAATACGCACGAGAAGCGGGGCTTAAAACTGTGGCAAAAGTGCAAGTGAACGCAACTTGGGAATTCGCATCTATTCCTCAAATTCCTGTCTTGAATCTTGCTGCTCAGCATGCCGCCAATCTTTCTAAACAAAAAATCAATGGGCTTATGCTGAGTTGGAGTCTAGGTGGTTATCCTTCAATAAACCTCTCTCTTTTTAGAGATGTAGGAATCGGTAACATGAGCTTAGAAGAAAGTTTAAAAAATGTTGCTGTGAGTTTTTATGGTGATGCCGCCAGCGATACCGTATTGGAGGCTTGGAAACTGTTTTCTGATGGTTTTTCAGAATACCCCTACAGTGGCGGTACTATTTATCTCGGGCCCCAGCACATGGGACCAGCCAATCCTCTTTACCTGAAACCCACCGGCTACAAGGCCAGCATGGTAGGTATACCTTATGATGATTTAGCAGGTTGGTGTTCCATCTACCCACCGAAAGTATGGATTCAACAGATGGAGCTTGTTCGAGATGGTTTTTCCAAGGGGTGTAATAAGTTTGAAGAGGCTATCGCTCTTATGCCGCCGGAAAAGCAAACCGAGGCCCGAATGCAATTAGGACAATACCGTGCAGCGGAAATGCATTTTTCTTCCTGTGTAAACCAAGCCCGTTTCACCAATGCACGTAACGCCTTTTACCAGCTCCCTGAAGGGGCTGCCCCTGAAGATAAAGAAGCACTTTTATCACTGATGCAAAGCTCTGTAGAAAACGAACTCATTGTTGCCAAAAGAATCTATACTTTGGTGGAGTCTGATTCTGCCATCGGATATGAATCCTCCAACCATTATTTTTATATACCTCAAGACATCTTAGAGAAAATTGTGAATTGTAAATATCTACTGATGCAAATTAAAAATATGAAAAAAATATAATTTATAACTTTTAAAGAAAAATGATTTTAGGTGCACATATGTCCACTGCAGGTGGGCTGGAACAGGCAATCCTTCGCGGAGCAGATGTTGGGTGCGATTGCATTCAGATATTCGTTAAAAACAACATGCAATGGTTCGGAAAGCCATATACTCCTTCAGAACTCTCCGCTTGGAGTCAGGAGATCGCATCAGGAAAAGTGCAGTTTATTTTTGGGCACACAGGCTATCTGATCAATTTGGGCGGACCCGAGGGCGAGAATCGTCAAAAATCTATTAAATCTCTGAAGCAGGAAATCGAATTGTCCACCCAACTCGGACTCCCCTTCTTAGTAATGCATCCGGGGGCCCACCTCAAACAAGGTGAAGATGTGGGTATACAACAAGTCATTTCCGGACTGAATGAAGTTTTTAATGAAACGGTTTCCGCCACCCGAATTGCGTTGGAGATCACGGCTGGCCAAGGAACATGTCTGGGGGCAAAGATCGAACACTTGGCTGCCATTTTTGATGGTGTCAAACAGCCCGACCGCCTAGGAGTATGTCTGGATACCGCTCATCTTTTTGCCGCCGGATTTGATATTCGCACTCCGGAAGGCTGGGATATGGTTCTTACCAAACTCGACTCGCTGATAGGCCTATCCAACCTTCTAGGGATACACTTGAACGATTCCAAAGTGGATTTAGGATCGCATGTGGATCGGCACGATCATATCGGCAAAGGGAAGATTGGCATAGAGCCTTTTCGTCACATAGTGAATGACTCTCGATTAGAGCGCCTTCCCGGTTCCTTGGAAACGCCCAAGTCCAAAGATTGTCATGAGGATCGGGAAAATCTGCAGTTACTGAGAGAACTCATAAAATAAGGTTAATATTTTGATCTTTAAAGGTAAAAATTTTGAATTTATTTTTCCTCGTCCTACTTTGATAATGGGGATATTAAATGTTACTCCAGACTCATTTTCAGACGGAGGTTCTTTTTTCGATACAGATAAAGCAATTCAGAGAGCACTCTTGATGGAGAGTGAAGGTGCTGAAATTATCGATGTGGGGGCCGAATCTACTCGACCGGGCTTTAAAGAAGTAACTCCTGAAGAAGAATGGGGCCGGCTTTGCCCAATAATTACGGAGCTAAAAAGGCAAATAAAAATCCCTCTCTCAGTCGACACACGCCATGTCGAAGTCGCTCAATTAGCGTTGAAAGCGGGTGCTGATATTATTAACGATGTCGGATTGATGCGCCCCGAGGAAAAAATGTTCCAACTGATGGTTGAGTCCGGAGCCGGTTACATCATGATGCATTCATCCCCCATTCCACCTGAAAATCGGGCTCCACAAGAAATTGTCAGCTCTTATTTTAGTGAGACATTATCCCGCTGCGAAAAAGTGGGTATGAACTTCCACCAAATAGTTCTGGATCCGGGAATTGGTTTCGGAAAAACGGTTGAGCAAAATTTATTGTTGATTAGAAGTCTCAATCACTATACAAAGTGGGAGAGACCCGTATTACTGGGAGCTTCTCGAAAATCTTTTATTCGAGGCTTTCCAGGTGGCGACCTGACTCCGAAAGACCGGCTGGGTGGAAGTTTGGCAGCCGCTTGTTTTGCAGTGAGTTTGGGTGTTCACATTCTGCGAGTGCATGATGTGAAGGAAACTTTACAGGCTGTACGTCTAACTGAATGGTTAGAGAGTAACAATGAACTGGAGCCCAATCTATAACGATATTATCAAGACCGTAACAGAGGTAACGATCCTGACAGTTGCCATCTATTATGTATTGAAATTTATCAGAGGGACTCGCGGGGCTGCTGTAGTTACAGCTTTTTTTACAGCATTAATCATCGTGGCTTTTTTAGCCATTGTTCTGCACCTCCAAGTCCTCACTTGGATATTAAGTTGGTTTGTCGGTTTTTTTGCTATATCTGTTCTTGTACTCTTTCAAACCGAAATCAGAAGAATGATTTCAGAAATTGGCGCTAATAGAGTGATCGTTTCAGCGAGGGAGCAACGCGAAAATATTGAAGTTATCATTCAGGGGGCTAAACGCCTGGCAGAGGAGCGCTTTGGTGGATTAATAGCTATCGAGCAAGGGATCAACCTGTCGGAGATAACAGAAGGGGGCGTGGTTGTAGATTGTGAAGCCACCCCAGAGATGCTTGAGACAATCTTCTTTCCCAATAACGCTATTCATGACGGAGGCGTCTTAATGAAAGGAGATCGAATCGCTAAAGCGGCCTGTGTCTTTCCACTTTCTCTTCGCCAGGATTTAAGCCATTCCACCGGAATGCGTCATCGAGCGGGATTAGGGCTTTCCGAAGAAACGGATGCTGTTGTCATTATTGTATCGGAAGAAACCGGATATATCAGCTACGCATACAAGGGTAAGCTCCATCGCAATGTTTCGGAAGAAGACCTTCGGGCATTTTTGACTCTCACTTTTTTGCCTAAGAAACCAAAGCCCAAACGGACAAGCAAATGGAATCGTTTGCTGATTCGCTTGAAAATTCAGCGTTTGTTCCAAAAAGGAAAGGGGACGACAAATACAGAATGAAAAAATTCTTATTCAACAATTTGCTGATGAAAATATTCGCTCTGGTTTTGGCTTTGATCGTATGGTCCGCCGTCCGAATGCAAATCAGCAAAGGGGCGCCAACCTGGAGCTCACGCATGATTACGACAACCACTTTTACACAAATACCGATCAACATCATGCAGGAGCCTTCAGACAACAATAGCTATGAACTTATCCCCCCTTCTGCCACTGTTAGCATTTCCGGCTCAAGGCTCAATGTGAATGCCACTAAGCCTGAGATGATTACTCTTTTTGTCACCGTCACTCCTGAAGAGGCTGAAGAAGCGCCTCTGACGCAAAACACAAATAAAGGAGTCATGAATAAAAAAATTCAGGCCAAAATACCCACCGAGGTCACTCTGGGTACTATTGAACCTTCCACAGTGAGGCTCATCACTAAAAAGGGAGTAAAGACAAACAGCATCTCCGGTAATAATGTTTTGCCTAATTCCAATGCGGCTTTTTCACCGGAAGACTCTGTAGGTACTAAGAATGATTCTGCTAGCACGAAGACTGAGATTGCTACATCCCCTACTCTCAATACGAACCTGGCAAATGCTGAAAAATAATCGGTTTGCTCCTTTTTGTTTTTTAGTGCCCGCTCATTGATTTCAAGGAACATGGCTTTTCAAAAAAGCTGTAGAGGTACAGTTTTTTTCATGAGAGAGGTTTTGGCTGTAAGATTATTAGCAACTGTTTAGCCACAAATATTACGAATTTTTTTCGATCAGAAATTCCGGAAAACGCCTTGCCTTTTACTTCCAAATGTGGCTATCCTTGCCGCGGACGTGGGTGGACTGAGCAAACGAACTGCCAAAGACGCTGATGCCGGTTTTGATTGTATGCAGCAAGGCGGTGCCATAGCAGTCTCACGATTAATAGACGCATAACATGAAGATGAATAAGATTTCTCGTATCTCCTTTTTATGGAGTAAGATAAAGTCAAATGTAACCTCCTTTTCTTTTGTTCTTTCACTCCTCTTAGGGGGACTTTGCTTTTCTTCGCAGGCGGCGGATGCAAAGTGGTACCCCGGGCGGCTTCTTGTAAAGCCTAAACAAGGGGTTTCAGCCGTCGCTCTTCAAAGCTTCAACAAGACAATGGGGATTACGGCCTCACGCGTCCTTGAAGCTGCGAACAATGACTGGCAAGTAATTGATTTCAACCCCTTGGAAAATGTACAGGATAAAGCTAAAGAGTATTTGAAAAGTGGATTGGTTGCAGCTGTTGAGCCTGACTATGTCTGGACTATCGCTACTGAGCCTGATGATCCGGCTTTCACCGTTCCCGACCAAAGTTACAGCTTTAGAGTTACCCAGGCTACTGCGGCATGGGACGTTATTACCGACGGCATTAAAACCAACATTGTTGCCTCTCCCACCGGGCTCAAAACCAATATTACCGAGATTATTGTTGCTGTCGTAGACACGGGTGTAGACTACACGCATGAAGACTTGGTGGACAACATGTGGGTCAATCCCAACCCTTCTTTTGGAGATGTTCATGGCATCAAAGTCTCGAACGGCCAGAAAACTGGAGATCCCATGGATTTTCATGGCCACGGCTCCCACGTTGCAGGGACCATTGGCGCTCGGGGCAATAACACCCTAGGAACAGCCGGTGTTTGCTGGAATGTTAAGATAATGGCTTGTAACATATTGGATACAGGCGCATCTTCAGATATAATGGAAGGCATAGCCTACGCCCGTAAGAGAGGAGCTCACGTGATCAATATGAGTTTGGGAGGTCCCAGAGGAACATACTCAGCTGCCGTTCTTGCAGAGCTGAAAAACTGCCGTGACGCGAATATGCTGGTAGTCTGTGCTTCGGGTAACGAAACAAACGATAATGATGTAAACTTGACGTATCCCTGCAACTACAGCACTTATCTCGATAACGTCATTTCTGTTGGCAGCAGCACGTCAGAGGATGAGCCCAGTTACTTTTCAAATTATGGTCGCAGAAGTGTGAACATCTTTGCACCAGGCAGCGATATTTATTCTGTCAGTCTTGGTGGCGGCTACACAACAATGAGCGGCACTTCGATGGCGGCTCCTTTTGCTTCCGGTGCTGTTGCTCTCTGCATGGCAGCCCACCCCGATGAAAACTATCTCCAGATTAAGGAACGTCTCTATAACAACGTTGATAAAATCCCCGCTCTGGCAAAATTGTGTACTACGGGTGGACGTATTAATGTGGCCAAAGCAATCTTCTCCAACCAGACTCAAGACGGCTTTAACTATTCGGTACTAAACAACGTAGCCGTGCTCACCGGATGCACTAGTGACACGAATTCCATAGTTATTCCAGCGACTATTGGCCACACCGAAGTAACGGCCATTGCGGACGGTGCTTTTGCCAAATCTGCTCTTTTAAAAGAAGTGACATTGGGGACAAATATTACTTCCATCGGCGCCAGTGCATTTGAAGGATGTGAAGGCTTAACTCTTGTTAATTTGAACCAGAACCCGCTCCTCAAGATTGGTTCAATGGCTTTTGCCGGATGCAAATCACTGGAACAGATTACCCTTCCGGCAACTCTGGGCAGCACTCTTGGATACAGGTGGGTATCTGGCTGTAATTCTCTTTCGTCTATTGAGGTAGAGGGAGGCAACTCTGTCTACTCCAGCCTGGATGGCATTCTCTACAGCAAGGACGGAAGAACTCTGTTCGTCTTCCCTCAGGCAAAATCTGCCGCGGACTATGTCTTCCCGGAAATAGTAGCTAATATCGGTGATTTTGCTTTCGAAAATTCAAACCTTTCATCAGCTAACTTAAACAAGGTCCTTCGACTCGGCGAAGGAGCTTTTTATCAAAGCAAAGATCTTCAGGCGGTAACATTCGGACTGAATTTTACTTCAATCGGCAAGGGTGCATTTGAGGGTTGTTCTTCATTGGAAAGTCTTAAATTTAAAGGTAATGCACCGGCAGCAACGCTGGATTCATTCATCGGTGTCCCCGAGAGCGTTACTGTGTATTATCCTGCAGCAGGACACGGTTGGGAAATTATTGACGGCAAGTGGTGTGGCCTGACTGCAGTAGAGGAAGATACTGCTCCTGAAATCGCGTGCAGCAAAGAAGAGGAAAGCAACTTCACCTTGAACTATACGGGTATCCTCTATAGCAGCCCCGATGGAAAAATATGGACCAAAGTTGTAGAAGCCCAAAGTCCATACAAGGCCAGCATTAATTCAAAAATGCGTTTCTATCGAGTTTATACTGAATAGAAAGCTGTCCCAAAGTGGCCTACCTGTTTATGTGGAGGCCGATAATAAGCTTAGATCAGGAGGCCGGTTGAATCCGGCCTCTTATTTTTAAGCAAAACAGTTTGACTCATCGGTGTTTTTTGTGCATAGTCATAGCCAGTTGCGTTATTGTTATGCCTAAACTGATCGTTTTAACTGAAGGTTTCAAAGGAAAGACTTGTGAACTGAAAGAGGGAGTCACAACCGTGGGTCGTGCTGATGATAACACCTTTTGTATACCGGAGGATTCAGTTTCGGGGCACCACTGTGAAGTCATCGTCAAAGGCAAGGAAGTCATTATAAAGGATTTAAACTCCACCAATGGTACTTATATTAATGACGATAGAGTTACTGAAGCTCCTCTTAAAGCAGGGGTAGTTTTGAGACTGGGCCAATGTGAACTTAAGCTTGATGATGGCACTTCCTTTAAAAAGGTTATAGAGTCCCATCGTGGTGGGGTTAAGCTGGATGAGGTTGGAGCTGGTAATGTTTCTGCTAATCCTGCATTCAAGAAAAAGGATAATAAAATAAACCTTTACATGCTGGGTGGCGGGGCAACTGTGGTTGTTCTAATTCTGGTCTATTTACTCTTTGTTAAGTAATATCATCACATTTTTCATTTTTTTATGGCGGGTAAGCTGATTACATCCGGTGTGCATTATGTCGGTGTTTCACACTATGATCGGAGGTTTTTTGATGCTTTAGTGCCTACTCCTGAAGGCACGACTTACAATGCCTATCTGGTTGAAGGAAAGGAGCGAAATGCTCTCATTGACACAGTCGAGCCGGAGTTTAAGGAGCTCTTTCTCCATAATCTGAGGGCCACTGGAGTTAAAAAAATAGATTATATTATTTCTAATCACGCCGAGCAGGATCACTCGGGTTGTGTGCCTGATATTTTAGCCCTTTTCCCCGAGTCTAAGCTGGTTACCAACGAAAAATGCAGCAACATGCTTCGTGACTTGATGCCAGAAATTCCTGCCGACAGGATTATCATTATCAAGGATCACGAAACGATAGATCTCGGCGGGCGAACCCTGGAATTCATTATGGCCCCGTGGGTTCACTGGCCGGAAACGATGTTTACCCTCCTGCAGGAGGAACAAATTCTCTTCACCTGCGATCTCTTCGGCTCTCACCTGGCAACTTCCGACATTTTTCTGGATGACCCTCGCCTTTTCTACGAACCCATGAAAAGGTATTACGCCCAGATTATGATGCCCTATCGCGGGCAAGTGGTTAAAAGGATGGAAACCGTGGGCTCTATGAAGCTGAAAATGATTTGCCCCAGCCACGGACCTGCTTTCAAAGATCCGGCTCTCCCCTTGGCTCTATATTCTGAATGGGCGAGTGACACACCTCAAAATGCGGTACTGATCCCTTGGGTTTCCACTCATGGGGCGACAGCGCGAATGGTTGATCATCTGACAAATGCTTTAGTTCTTAAAGGGATTAAAGTTTATCCTCATAATCTGCTGGTGGCTGATTTGGGACGTGTTGCCGAAAATCTTGTGGATGTCGCAACAATAGCCCTTGGTTCAAGCTGCATACTCTCATCTGCTCATCCTTTGGCAGCCTATGCGGCCATACTAACAAATGCACTTAAACCTAAGGCTAAATTCGCTACCGTTTTTGGATCATTTGGCTGGAGCGGCACCAAAGTTCCGGAGCAAATTTTGGGGCTTTTGAGCGGTTTAAAACTTGAGGTGATTCCTCCCGTCCAAATAAAAGGAGCTCCAACGGCCGAAACGTATGCTGCTCTCGACCAGGTGGCTGAGGAAATTTTCAGCCGACATAGTTCCCTCGGTTTAAAATAGCATTGAATCTCGTTTGATTTTTTTTAAGTCAACATCCGCTATTTTTACCCATGTGTAATGGGTGTTTTGCGAAATGTTCTCCGCACGCTCGATTAATAATTTACTGTTCGAATGTAGGAAATGATACAAATATTTTTCAACCATGCAGGCCCAGTGACATGGTTAATTTTCGTTCTAGGGGCTCTTGGAGCAGTGATTTTTGTTGAGAGATTTTTGCATTATCATAGAGTGCAGATCGATTCCAAAGAGTTTATAACCGGAGTAAAAAATGTTCTTCGCCGCGAAAATCGGATGGAGGCGCTTTCTATCTGCGATGCCACGCCTGGACCGGTAGCCCGACTGGTAAAGATGGCAATCCTCAATCAGGATCAGGGGAGCCAATACGTGGATGATGCGCTGGAATCAGCAGGCTTGGCGGAAGTACCCCGTCTGGAAGCAAGGTTGACTTGGTTGGCTACAATATGTGAAATCGCTCAACCCCTCGGCTGTTTAGGCACCATTCTGGGACTCATTGAAGTCTTCCGAGTTCTCCAGGTCAATGGGCCTTTTGCTGACGTATCCATGTTCAGTGGTGGCGTATGGCAGGCTCTTATCGCTGCGGCAATGGGGCTTGCCCTTTCTATCATCGCCAGGACGGCTTATAATTACTTGGTCGAGAGAATGAACAGTATTGTGCTGGATATGGAAAAAACAGCTACTGATATCTCTCGATTTCTTTTTGATTCCACAATCCAAAAAACGCCCAACGAATAGCTTCCGTTTTCGGGCTGAAGAAGGATGAGATATCAACGCAATATTAAGATTATTAAAAACAGAGTAGATGGAACCGCGTTTTCCACCGTGCTCATTTTTATTATTTTTTTCCTCCTACTGGAATCTTCTCTCATCTTCAAGCCGGGGATCGCAGTTAACCTGCCCTCGCCCGAATCGGTAAGGCTCCCCGGGATGACGGGACCCTCATTAATGGTAGGAATAGACCATTTGGGACAATATTATCTTTCCGGAAAAGCTCTCAGTGCCGAGGAAATTCAAAAGCAATTGATTCGAGCAAAAGAAAATAACGCAGATACTACTATTGTCATCGTTTCAGATAAAGACACAAAAGTGGAAGCTCTGGCTGACCTGAGCGCTATGACTTATCAATCCGGACTCCAGAAAGTTCTTATAGCAACAAGGCCATACTCTGGCGCGACGAAAGAGCCCACCAGTCTCTCCAATAAGAATGAGCCCGCTAAACAATCTCGATCTCAGAGTGTCTCTACTCCCTAAAAACAAGCTTATCGGCAAAGAATTGCTGGAATGGTCTTTCAAGAAATGGCTCCTGCTGTCTCTTATTTTTATAAGTGTACAGGTGGTTTTTTTTGCCCTTCTCTTAAATAAGGAAGAAATTGTCCCCTCTCGCCCTTCTCTTCTTCAACACACCGAAATGGTTCCTCATGCCGGCTTGGTTTTCAATCCGGTGCTTCTTTCTTTTATTGAGTCTTTTGACCCTCGCATTTATTCATATGCGCATCCGCTGGGTGTTTCCGCTTATCTCTGGGAGAAATATCCAACAACTGAGTATACACTCTCTTCCCCGTCTCTTCCTCCCCTTACGGTTGCACCAGATACGCTTTTCTTTCAAAGAGAACTATCCAACTTACTTTTTGATAGTACGGTAAAAAAAGACATTCTTGAGAATATTTATTCTAGAACTCCAAAAATTCGGGAACCATTCGCGCTCCCATCTGTTGAGCGTTCCACTCTTCAGTTTCCCCAAGAAGTCTTACAATACTGGTTTATCCCCGAATTCGAGCTGCCCGTTTTCGCCCATCCTGGAGCGGTAGCCCACACCGAGCTGAGCGCGATCCTCGGTGAGGATGGCAGATTATTTTCCGTGACCCTTATATCAAGTTGTGGCATCCCCTCAGCCGATGAACAAGCAGTCCAGAGAATATCTTCACTCCGCCTTTTGCCATTGCATCCTAAACCCGCGGCTGATGGATCACAATCGGATGTTTGGACTCGATCCAAAACAATCACTCTGACTGTTAACTGGGCGACAACCGCTCCTCCCCAAAATAATCGAATATCATGAACTTGGAAGATGTTATTTTTTTGGGTGTCAGTCTGGCATTGCTGTTCTTAACAATTATCTCTATCTACACTGAAAAGGTGCGGAAGCGTTTTGAACCGGCACCCAGCAAAGATAAAATTTTCCGTTGCAGGAAATGCGCTTTTGTTTACACGGATGATCCGGATGTAGACCGTTCCCGGTGTCCGCACTGTGGTACTGGAAACGAAAGTGTGAAGTTCTAATGAAGAAAGAAGATCAAAAATACCCCCCTTTGACAGAACAGGGATTGTCTTGTTTTGTGGAAGCTACAGGCTGGATGGAGTTGGGAGCATATTCTGAAGTGCTTGAATCTCTGAAAACATTACCCCAAGAATACCAAAATCACTTTGATATACTTCAGCTTCGCTGGGCAGCCCAGTATAAACTGAAAAACTTTTCAGAATGCAAAAAGATCGGAGCCGCCCTTGTTTTTCATCACAAAAATCTGGCAGAGTCGTGGACATATTACGCCCAATCCTTCTACAACCTCAAAGAATATCACAAAGCCTATGAGGTCCTTCAGTCTGTCGAATCTCAATTTAAAACAAACTGGCATTTCGCCTATGACTACGCCTGTTATCATAGCCTTACGCAGGACTTTTCAGGGACGGAACATTGGCTGAAGATAGCGCGAAAATACGGAGGCACCAAGAAGATCAATCAAATGTACGTCCAAGACCCCGATTTCATTCCCTATCGGCAATACACTCAGTCTTGATTAATCTTCAGTCTCCTGAAAAGTTCAAACGGAGCGTCTAGGGCTCCTTTGATGAAGGCCCCGGCGTTGTCAGCGGCACGGCTTGGTAAATAATGCTTCCGTCAGAAATCTGAGTTCTTTGAAGCCGCATCGGAACATAGACTATCTGCTCGTCTTCCGGAAGAATTTTACTGTCTATTTTTTGAGGCTGAGAGAGCATTTTAGTTTTTGTCTGTGATTCCCATGCGTATCTCGTCCAAATTCTCATTTGCGATTGGGTAAGCAAAAGGCGCAAACCACGACGAAGCTCTACTTGCTCAATGGATTTATCGTAAAGCGCATCCATAAGGCCACGGCTGCATTCGTAGATGTCACCGTAGTTGGGGAATTCCTCATCAATCAAGGTTTTTAAGTTTTTTTGAAGCTGTTCGATTTTTTTTTCTATCTCCCCAATTCGTTCATTTGAATCTGCGACTATCTCTCGATAGTGGAGCAAAGATTCCGGATTAAGATTCAATAACTTTTCTACATTCGCATCTCCCGAACTAACGAGCGCTGCATCTGCTATAACTGGTTGGACGCCCTCCTGCCCCTCAGGTTGTTTTTCTGAATTAACTATCGTCGCCAGCCTGTCAGTAATAGACTCATCTGCGGCGGGAAGTGTCTCTTTTAAAAGCTCTTTATTATCTATCTCAAACAATTGATTAGTGTTATTTCCACTAACCTCCTCAGTCTGGTTTTCAGCTGTTTCACTTAGCAATCGCTCTATTCTTCCATCATCCTCAGTACCCTGCTGTAACCTCAATTCAGCCAACACCCGGGCTTCCTGCAGGCGATCCAAACGCAAATAATCCTTCTCGTTTAAAACGCCCAACTTCTCCTTTTCGTACAGAGCATTGATCAACTTATCAATACGTTCTATGGCAGTTTGCAAGTTTGCACGTGTCTTCGTAAGCTCTACCTCCTTTACCAAGTTGGTCTCAGCCGGTTTTGAACAAACGCAAATACAACTGACCAATATCAGAACTAAACTTAAATATTTTTTCATATCATTAAAATCGCACCCGAGTGAATCTCGCTTCATTTGAGACAGTCCCTCTCCATAATACGTCTTCCGAGCCGGTTTTATTCACCCTTGAAGCAAATCTAGCAAAAACGCCGCAAAGCAAGCAACACAAGAGACAAAAACAAAAGATATCCAATCTGTCGGCCTTTCCGCAGGGAGCTTCGTGTTTCAGGCAATAATACCTTTACAACCAATCAGTTGAAAAAAATTAAACTTTAATTCTGAGATTTTCGGAGCTGAATAATTACAACCGGCAGCCCAACCGCCATCAGCAAAAAGCTGAGGAAAAAGAAGTGAACCGGTTGCTCAAAACGCATTTCAACATGATGATCTCCGGGAGTCAGGTAAATCCCCCGCGCGATGTAATTACAGCGCAGAACTTGAGCTGGTTTTCCGTCCACAATGGCTTTCCACTTGGGGCTGTAACGGTCATTGACCAGTAAAATCGAATCCTGGCTGCCTCCTTTGATATTAACAGTAAACTTTAAGGGCGAATAACTCTCGTACTCCAGTCGAGTAAAAGGCTCCTGATCGTTAGTACAGGGAGGTAAAATACTTTTTTCTCCCGTACCTGAGTCATCCATCGCCGATTGCTCATCCACAAGCAGAGTCTGTGCAGGATCAAACATCGCATCACTCAATTTTGAAAGTGTGACCTGGTCTGAGCGAGTAACTTCCCAATGTTCAAAAAGTGCCAGTCGCGGAATGGCGCCGGAAAACTCCATCAATGCAAAAGGTCCTTCCTGATTTGTTTGTGCCAGATAATAACGCGGGGGGCTAGTCTGCTTGAGTGTGAAAAGGGCAAGCTCGGAAAAGCGTTTCTGAGCCGGGTCCCAGGCTTCATTTAATGCCGAGGCCACACCCGCAAGGCTGATCAGCTTTCGGGTTCCCGTGAGTTCCCAGTGCCTAACGGGATTTGTTGAAAATGTACTTTCAAACATTATTTTATCCAGCGCTTTACGAGGCTCCATCCAACTCTCCAGAGCGGGAATGTTATAATGAGGAAATTCGTGCTGGAGCCACTCCACTGAGTAAAGCTGAGCCAACGCTCTACCATACTCATTCCCGGTTGGGAAAGAGCCAACACGCTCAGTCTTGGAAGAGGCAGCTAAAATGCTTAATAAATCATCTTTCTGCAGGCGTTCCTGATAATTATAGAAAACCACCCACGGTTTATTTGCTCGATAAAAATCAGCCGACAACACCAAAAGAAAAGCCAAGCAGACAAGAACGCCTTTTTTAGCACTTAATTGTTTACCCAAGATCAAGGCCATCAACACCAGGCCCAACATTAAAAGGGCAACATAAATCATAATTTCCCACATACTTGCCTGAAAATTAAGATGAGCCACCTGAATATCAATACCTGTTTGCTCCATCCAGACAACCAACGCATTTTGAGAAGAGAGGAAAATCAAAAAGCCGAGAACTGATGCTCCAATCCACCCTAGCAGCCCCCAGCACCAACTTTTGTCAAAGGAACCCAGGTTGCGCCAGCTTAGAGCCAGGATAGTCCCTAAACTACCTTGCTGCTCTTTTTTCGGTATCGCTGACTGGGGCCGATGCAGATAATCACGACAAAGCCCCAGCATTGCATAACCAAAGAGAATGAGAATAGAAATATGAAAAGGAACCAAGTACTTAATAGGATTACGAAACATCCCAAACACAGGTGTGATATAAACCAATTGATAAAAAGGAGCATATCTGCCGAAAGCCAATAAGAGAGAAACCAATGCGGCAATAGACCAAAACTTAAGATTTCGTATTTCATTTTCAGTGAAAGGGTTTTCCTTCTTTCTCCAAATGTTGGCGACAGCCCAGGATGCGAGCAACACAACAAAAAGACCGGCATACTCCCCTGAACCTGAAAAACGAGCGCCATGATTCCCCAATTGGTATCCCGGCGTTTCACCTACGGACCCCCAATAGCCGCTCCCATCTTGCTTATCCATTCGATACCCCAATAATCCGGAGATAATGATTCGCAAGGTCTCTTTTTTAGGGAAACTCCATTGAGTGGAAAAATCCCAACGCTGAGCTTCTACTTGTGGGTCTTCAAAAACACCCACTCCTTTAACCTGAGTTTCGGAAAGTGATGAGAGTGAATAAGAAGACACTAACGCAGCCACACCGGCAATCACCGCCACTCGGGATATGGCCAGTAACATCCTCTTACTAAGGGGCGACGACAGAGGCTCTCCCCTTTTAGCCTCTGCAAAAATAGTTACGAAAACCGTATAAAGAGCAATATATACGCAGAGTATGGCCCCCAGATCATATCCCTCCATAATGGCAAGCCCTGAGCCAACTCCCACCAATCCTACCTTAAGCCACCGGAATCGCCCCCGAAAACCTCGGGCAACCATTGCCAATGCCAACATGACTCCACCAAAACAAAGCGGACGCGAGCCCAGCCCCCAGCACGCGTTGGAAAAGTTGTTCGAATTAAATGCAACAGCGATTCCTCCCATCGCGCAGACCCATGTATTACCACCAATTGCCCGGAAAAAGAGTCCACCGCAAAGACCCGCAAAAAGCGTAGCCAGAAAAGCATCAAACTTGGCAAACCCGAGAGTACCTAACAGATAGCGGATCAGATTTGTCATGTTCGGAGGAGCCGCAACATCCTCATTTCCGAGCCAATTAAGATCATTCCATTGTCCCAAAAAAGTCCCCGGTAGTTTCCAAACATCCGAACTGATAACTCCGTAAGGCCCATCGTTGGAGAACTGAACCATCTCTGGTTTGAAGGCGGGATACAGGAGCGCCGTCAACAAAAGGAGTAACGCCACGAAGAGGAGTATAAAACCACCCTTAATTTTGGGAGATTGGTTGGAATCTTTTAAACTGGAGCCTTCCATAAAACAGGGGTCATTATCCCAGAGTCACTTTATTAGGACCAGAAAAAAACATCTTCTGTCGTGGATACATCAAAAGTGGAAAAATTGTATCGATCAAAAGTGGAAAAACTCAGAGGGTTTTAGAAGAGAAGAGGACGGAAGGGAAAGAGGAATGAGAGGGTTTATTGGATAGGATAGAGAAGGAGTTATCAACATGATAGCAAATCCAGACCTCGGAACCATTGGGGGCTTGAGTGGGGAAATCCGGATTGCCGATAAGGATGTGTCCG
>CAZSTC010000019.1:30890-35809 GCA_964609795.1 uncultured Verrucomicrobiota bacterium | reverse complement strand
GTGGAAATCCTGATATTCGCAGGGCTGAGAATGGTTGCTTTCATCTCAAAGACAGAACTTCCAGACAGGGGATAGTCATTTTTTCCCTGTTTGTCAAGGTATTGATGGGAAAAAATGCGCGAAGAAGTGCTGAAAAGGGAAAAATTACTTTTCTTCGGGGAGAAATTTCAGGGAGTGCTCGCCGGCGAAGCGCAGAATCCGGGAGTAGGTGCATCTCATGAGGCGTGCTTTCTGGAAGTGGCAGTAGAGGGGCAGCACCGGGAGGAGCAGCAGGATGCACCATATCCAGGGCCAGACTCCATGCAGGACGGCGATGAGGAGGATCGTGAAGAAGACACCGCTTCTAAAGAGGATTTTGCAGGCGGAGCTCCAGCGGGTCGTGATTTTGATGCGCAGGAGGGTTGCCCCCTCGGGATGAGGCTCAGCCAGCGTGAGCAACTGGGCACGGGTCCAGAATCCGCCGTGGACCAGGAGGTCGAAATCATCCCAGCCCATATCGGGGCGGACCACATAGCCGTTATTGACGAGATAATCCTTCAGGTGATTGAGGAAGGAGATGCGGTCCCGGATGGGTGCCTCGGGCGGCCTTTTATCCATCCAGAAGGCGAGGGATTCTTTGCCCGGGCGGATATCGTCCAGGGTAGCCATCTCGAGGTTTTCGACATCCTTGAGGCAGAGGTAAGGCTCGGAGAAGCGGTTTTTGTAGCGCGCATAGCTCCGGTAGATCGGTTGCAGGAAGAAGAGAGCGGCGACCAGCGTGCGCGACCACCATTTGGGTTTCTCGAGTTTCTGCTGCCAGGCCGAGAGGATGCAGGTGAGGAGAGAGGCCGAAAAGCTGACCACGGCCATCGTGGTGAAAAAGCCCGAAAAAGCGGCCAGAAGCGTCAGGGGCAGGGTCACCCCGACGTGGTACTCCAGACTGGTCAGGAAAAGAAGTCCCATCATCGGCCCGGGGGCGTAGAGCGTCTGGAAGAAAGCGGTGCCGAAAACGCCGCGGTAGATGCGCTCGCTGCCCAGAGAAGGGACCGAGTAGCGCGGAGCGTAGATTCTGCCTTTCCAGGTGCAGGCTCCCAGACGGTTGAAATAGCCCGGATGCTTGCGCATGAGCAGACTCTCGGCTTCGCCATAGCCATATTGCTGGCGCAGATAGGCTCCGATCGTATGGCGGCGGTAGTGCCAGACGAAGGCCGCAGGGTGCCAGGCGATTTTCCAGCCTTTCTGCTGAATCCTCCAGCAGATATCGACGTCGTCGCCCGCACGTTTGAAAACCGGGTCAAAACCGCCGACTTCTTCCAGCGCCCATTTCCAGAAGGCCATGTTGCAGCCGGGGATGTGCTCGGCGGTCTGGTCATCCAGGAGGACCGCTGCCGGTCCGCCCGGCGAGGCCATGACGGCCCGAGCCACGGGTGAATCCTCCGGCGGCAGGTAATTGGGACCGCCGATGCCGACGCAGTCGGAGTGCATGAGCCCGTCGCAGAGATAGGTGAGCCAGTGCTCATTGACCCGGCAATCGTCGTCGGTATAGACGATGATCTCTCCGGTAGCGGCTTTCAAACCGGTATTCCGCGCGGCGGAAAGCCCTGAATTCACCGGATGGTTAATGAGCTTCACCCCCGGGAAATTCCGGACCGCCTTCTCGGTAAGGTCCGTGGAGCCGTCGTTGACGACGATGATTTCGTAATCCGGGTATTCGATGCGCTGGAGTGAACGCAGGCAATTGGCCAGGGTCCGGCTCCCGTTATAGGTAGCGACGATGACGCTGACCCGCGGGGGCTTGCATCCTGAGTAAGAAGAGAAAGAGGGGACGAATTCCTTCGCAAATATCTCCCGCACCGCCTCGGCTGACGGCTTGAGATTGCGGTTGGCATCCACGACCCCGAAGGCCCAGTCGGTAATAGGGTAGCCGCCGGTGAACCATTCGTCGGTGTAGCTGAAGAGGATAGCACCGGCCAGGCCGGCATGACGCGCGGTTTGCAGCTTACCCGTGAGGATTTGCTTCTGGCCCTCCCGTCCTTCCCTGATGGAATCCACTCCGGTTTCGGCCAGGAGCAGCGGCTTGCCATCGGTCAGATTCAGGAGGCGCTGGAGGTAATTGTGGAACTGGCCCGGGTTGTGGATGTAGACGTTGAAGCTATGGAAATCAACCTCAGCGGCCTGGAAATATTCAGTAGTAGGGTAGTTGGAGAAAGTGCAAAGAAGCTGAGAATCAAGGCTTTTTACCTCATGAATCAGCTCGTTGACGAATTTGCCCAGAGGCCGGGCTCCGGACCAGCGGATGAGGTCCGGCGCAAACTCGTTGGCGACGCTCAGCGCGAAAACCGAGGGGTGGCCAGAGCAAATCCGGGCCGCGGCATGGATGCGCCCCAGGGCATCCTGGCGGGATTTCCTGTCTTTAAGGAAATAGAGATGCTTGTTCCAGGGGATATCGACCAGCAAAAAGAGGCCGGCTTCCCGGGCTGCCTCCAGAATCCACTCCGGTGGAGGATGATAGATCCTGACGACATTGGCATTGAGCGCACGCAGGTCCCCGAAATCCTTTTTCACCTGCTCGGGCGAGGGGAAAAAAATACCCTCGGCCCCGGGCTGAAACGGTCCATAAGTGAACCCTTTTACAAAAAAGGTCCCTCCACCGCACCGGAACAGACGTCCATCTACGCGGATTCTATGGTTCAAAAGGCTCATCTCGGGCATATCCCCACTCCATTGCGGATGGAACCGCAATCGGCTACTCACCTGTTTTAGACGTAAAAAAGGGTTTCGTGAATCAAAAAAAACGGGAAACGGCCACTTATTTTGTTTTATTTTTCGCGCCGGCCGGCAAGGAACGGCCAAATGAGCGAAACCTATGGGATTTATTCCCATTTTAGGGTTGCTTTACCGCATATAATTTTATAGAGTAGGACCGATATGTGTGAGTAGCCTGGAGCTTTTGGTTGTCGTTTAATCGACGCGGGAGAAATCCCGCCGTGGACCATTGCTCCGCTGCTTCGCGTGTTTTAGTGTCTCGCTCCGAGTTGAAATGTGGCCAACTTTGGAGGGTTTTATCTGCGCACACAGATAGAGCCTTGTCTGCACCAGGTGTGTGCCTCGGTGTGGTCAGTGGGAGAAATGATTGCAAAGCCACTGTAATTGAGTGCAAATTAGTTTATGAAGAGCATAACATATAAATCTGTATTGATCGCAGGTGCCATGCTGGCAACGGGGATATTCTCTGCGACTTCAGCACAGGCGGCCCTTCCGGATCCGTGGTTTCACAATGCTGTGAATTACACGGGCACCGCCACGGGGTCTTTTGCTTACGATGACGCCAGTGGTGTCATGACTGTTGTCGGCTGCGGAGCCGATATTTGGGGGGCATCTGATGCCTTCTACTTCGCATATACCACCCAGGATCCGGTTGCGGATTTCGACTATTTCGTCAAAATCAACGATTTTTACGGAGAAGCCAATAACTGGATGAAGGCCGGTATCATGGTCAGAGAGACTCAGTATGAGACCTTTGACCCTGATACGAGTGAAATTAACGGGTATTTCACCGCGGGTGGAGACCGCTACTTCTGCGTGCAGACTCAGAGGAAGACAAGTCCCGCCAATAACAAGTGGATTACTCAGTGGCGTCCGCAAGTCGATGCTACTGTCGGCGACGATCAATCCAAGCGTTATGGGACGGCTGTATGGCCTCAGTGGCTTCGCGCCCGGAGGATTGGCAATGTCTTTCACGCAATGGTGAGCGCCGATGGCGAAAACTGGGAAAGACTCTATTCCGTAGATTCCGGCGACGAGACCTGGGCCGGTTTGCCTCTGGGTTCGGGTGGCTCGGGCTATCCCCTGGCAGTGGGTGTCTTTGTGACCTCCCATAACGCGGACAGTAGCGATTCCACAGTGAAAGCTCAAGACTTCCAACCATTCCCTCAGACGCCGGTAGCGGTTGTCAATGGGATCGAGGGAGGCGAGATCAGCGCCGGTAGCAGCTATAAGTTCCAGGCCAAGGTTTCCGGTTACAATCCGTTTGAGTACGTTTGGAAGAAGAACGGCCAGGTAATTGCCCAGGGCACAGAGCTCTTCGGCAATTCCTTCAGCTACAAAATTGATGTAGCTCAGTTGGCTGATTCCGGAACCTATACATTGGAAGTGTCGAACACGGCCAATGGAGTGCCCACGACCAAGACGACCTCTGCCCAACTGAGTGTGGTGACCGACGTCACCGCTCCGGAAGTTGAGAGTGCCCAGGCGCTGAGCAACAGCGTCGGCATCACCTTCAATGAACCGGTAGATTCAACGACTGCAAAGACAATAGGCAACTACACGGTAGCCGGCAAGACGGTGACCGAAGTGAAGCAGTTATTGTCTGACCGCGTGACGCTGGTTCTGAACAGCGCCGTGGCGATCGGCAGCTCGGTGGATGTGACGGTGAAGAACGTGAAAGATCTTTCCGGCAACGTGATTGCGGATACGCAGGTCACTGCCAAGGCAGATTTCACTGTTGCTGATGCCGGTCAACCGTTTACCAAAGGTTCCGCTCAGGCATTGGGCGGCGATGGATTCTTTGTCAATAACCAGGGTTTAGTCAACTGGGGTAAGTATGATGAAGACACCTTCGCTTACAAACCCTTCACGGGCGACTTCGATATTCGCGCCCGCGTTCTGAGCCAGAGCCCCTCTACTCAATGGGCACGCGCTGGTCTTCAGATCCGCAGCGCGACCGATGAGAATAAGGCTGGCCCTCACAGTTCCTACGCTGAAATCCATCATACTCCTGAAAAGATGATGCAGTGGAGCGACACTATCCCTGGCTACGCTGCTCCGACCAACAACATCCATGGAGTCGAACAGCAGGATATGCGTCATGCGATCTATTCCAACTGGCGTCCGAGCGCTGGTGCTGATAGCAGCTCCGGCGGCGGTGTGGAGTCCTTCCT
>CAZSTC010000019.1:7594-30790 GCA_964609795.1 uncultured Verrucomicrobiota bacterium | reverse complement strand
ACGGCCAACCGATACCGGGAGCCATCTTCGCGACCTATACGAAGGACCTGACGACAGCCGCTGATGCAGGTACCTACAAGTGCGAAATCATGAACTTCGGTTCCGGCGCTCCCGATAAGGGAACTTCCGTGATGTCGGCTGAAGCCGTCATAACGGTTGAAGGCGACGTGACCCGTCCGACGGTAACCAGCATTGGTTATCAGGTGTTGGGTGAATATGTGGCGTTCGCATACAGCGAATCCATGGACCCGGCTTCCGTGACGACTCTCGCCAATTATGTAATTACCAATTCGGGTGGTCAGCAGATGACTGTGACCAGTGCGGTAGCCAGCAATAATAACCGGAACGTGAACCTGACAGTTGACGGTTTGGTCTCCGGTGAAGTTTACGGCGTGAAGTTGCCCAATATCAAGGACCCGACCGGGAACCTGGTAGTCGATGACAACCTGGAGTTTGGAGTACTCTCCATGTCTTCGGGTATCACTCTCAAGTACTATAGCGGCAGTCAATATCCCGCCGACCTGGCTGCGTTCATCACCAGCGTACGCAACGGAACGGCCCCCACGACCACGGCTTCTGCCACGTCTCTGGAGAGCCCGACCGACCGTGCTGATAACTATGCGACTTACATCCGTGGTATCCTGGTCCCGCCTGAAACCGGAAACTATCGCTTTGCGGTAACTTCCGATGATGGAAGCCAACTCTTCCTGAGCACTGATTCGACACCGGCCAAAGCGGTGAAGATCTCTGAGCAGACCAGTTGGAGCGCAGCCAAGGCTTATACCAGCACTACCTGTACGCAATCTGGATTAATCCCCCTGGTTGCCGGCAAACACTACTACTTCGAGGTCTTCCATTATGAGGGAACCGGTGGAGATAGCGTGTCGGTTGCATGGTCACTGCCCAGCGCAGGACCTTTGGACAAGATCGCCGATGGGACAGCTTCCATTCCTGCAGCCTATGTGTTGAACCCGGATGTTCTGATTAATCCGCTCAACACGGTTCTGGAAATAGTGAGCCAGCCGCCGGCAGTAGTGACTGCTTATGCCAATGGTTCTGTGGCGCTCCCTGTAGAAGTGAACTACGCTTCTGACCTGGGCGATGTGCCTCCGACCTATATCTGGTCCGTCAAGAGCGTCTATACCGGTGGTGTGTGGACCCAGGTTACCCAGGCCAATTTCCCGGCCGGTACCGTAACGGGTGGAACCTCCGATACACTCCAGTTCAAGAATCTGGATGAGTACACTCATGCGGGAACCTACCGCCTTGATGCTTCGTTGGCAGGTAAGACAGTGTCCTCTGCCGAAATCGAGCTGGTAGTTGAGACCGACACGGCTGCTCCGACGGCGGAAGTCACCGGCAGCAATACGATGGAACAGGTTGTAGTCCAATTCAGCGAACCGATCGCGGAAGGTCTGAGTGAGCCGAGCAATTACAAGATTGAAGGCCTCGAAGTCTACAGCGTGAGCTATCGCGAGGATCAAAGTGATACTACCATCGTGGTGTTGAATACCTCTCGCCATGAAGAAGGCAAGGTTTACAACGTGAAGTTCGAGAATATTGCGGATATGGCTTATAACTATATACCCGCCGGATATTCCGCCGCTTTCACGGGCTTTGTCTTTGCACCCGGATATACCTATCTGGAATGCTTCACTGATACGGTTGCCGGCGCCACAAATCTGTTCGAAACGGTTTTCTGGAACGTGGGCAGCCATGCCTATCGCCTGGATCCGAAGTCCGCCAAGTATATCGAAATAGTTGCTACAGACTTCAACGTGGATAACGCCATTGAGCGCGTCACCGGATACATCGTTCCCAAAGTCACCGGAACCTATGAGTTCGCGGGCGCTTGCGATGATGACATGAAGCTCTACATCTCTTCGACAGACAGCATCAGCGATATCACGACGGATGACCCTGTCTCCTGGGAAGTGGGCTGGAACAACAACGGACATGGACGTATCTATGACTGGAAGCTCACAGACGGTACTGAAGTTCCTCATGGAATGAATCAGATCAGCCTCACTGCCGGACAGAAGTACTTCTTCTCGTCAGTCCTCAGAGAGGGCACCGGCGGCGACTTCATGACCTGGACTTGGAGAAACATCAATGATCCGATGCAGGCCAATAGCACTGCGCCGATCCTGACTGGTGATCTCTTGGGTATCTATGTGAATCCTGACACCGCGAGCATCACCATCGTGAAGCAGCCTGAAAATGCGACCGTATTTGCGGGCGAGACGGCGACCTTCACTGTGGAAGCGACGACGATCAATGACTTCAATGCGCCGATCACCTATCAGTGGTATGTGAACGGGAATCCTTATCCGGGTGCAAACCAAGCCACCTTCTCGGTGGTAGCGCTGCCCGAGTACGACGGAATGCAAGGCTATTGCCTCCTGAGCGTCCCCGGTAAGAGCGTGAAGACGCACGAGGCCACTCTGACTGTTGAAGCCTCTTCTGAACCGGTGATACCCGTTCAGGTCAGTGGTATCAACAATGTGGTGAGTGTCCTCTTTGACAGCCCGGTGGAAGTTGAAACCGGAACTGACATTGCGAACTACAGCATTGTGGGTGCGACGATTACCTCTGCCGAAATGAAGGGTGAAACCACCGTTGCACTGACTACTACGGGGTGCACGGAGCCGACGGTGACCGTGACGATCTCCAATGTGAAGAACCTCTCCGGTCTGCCGATGCCCGAGCCCGTAACTCTGGTGGGTGGTTATACCGCTATGACAGCCACGATCCTCAATCCTGATGGCGTAGCCGGTTATGTGGTACCGACTCCTGAGAACATAGAGCTCTATGCAGGCGGCGGCGACTTCTGGGGTAACAGTGAATCAGGTTGTCTCTTCCTCTATGAGCCGATTGAAGGCGACTTCGATGTGGTGCTCTGTGTCGAATCGATTGAGAACAACCATTCCTGGTCGAAGGTGGGCTTGAACTTCCGCGCTACGCTGGATGCCAATAGCCCGCACGTGTCGATGATCTCAACTCCGTCGCGCACTCAGGCGACCATGCGTCCGAATCCCGCGGCTTCAACATCGTTGGAAACTTGGCCGCGTATTGTTGAAGGAGCGTTCGTTGCGACCGCTTCCGTCAACTATGAAGGTACGACCTACCCGAGCAACTGGATCCGACTCAAACGTGAAGGCGACAAGTTCTATGCCTATCGTTCACTGGACGGCAACTACTGGACGTTGATCAACTGGGGCGATTTCACGACCCTGGGTGAGGATACGGTCAATCAGATGCCTGCGGCCGGTTACATTGGTATTGCCTATTCCACACAGGATAAGGCTAACCTGCACAAGGCGGTTGTAAGTGGATTCCAGACCGACTATGTAGCCCCTGACTATCCGACACCCGATCCGAGCGATTATTCGCTCGCACTGGTTGGCTTGGAAGAGGGCTCAGTCCAGGGATTCTACGACTACGATGCAGAGCTGGGTATCTTCGACCTCTGGGGTTGCGGATCGGATGTCTGGGGTACAGCGGATCATTTCGCTTATCTCTATCGTCCGGCTCCTGAAGGTGACTTCAGCCTCACGGCCGAGGTCCTCGGCTTCCCTGCTTCCGGTAACAACTGGGCCAAGGCGGGTCTGATGATCCGTGAAGGTACAGCCGAAGGCGGTTTCTACCAGGGTTCTCGCTATCTGGCGACTCATTCTCAGAGAGAGTTCAGCCCGGGCAACGTCAATTGGCGTAGTGCCTGGCGTCCTGCTCTGGATATGGCCGTCACTGATACGCAGACCACGACCGGTACCGCTTATTTCTATCCTCATTGGCAGCGTATTGCACGCGAAGGCAATGCAATCCGCGGTTATTTGAGCGAAGATGGAGCAACCTGGACTCAGTACATGGAAGTCTACACCGGTGAATGGGCCGCTGGAGAAATCGGCACCGATCTGCCGCTCTATGTCGGTATGTGGGCGACCTCTCACAACCTGACTGGTTCAGACGCCCGCGCGAGCTTTGCCAACGTGAAGCTCGAATCCGGTGAAGAACCTGTTGACCTGGTTCTCGGCTGGGAAACTGATGGAGTGAACATGATCGTCCGCTGGGCAGCCGGCACGGGTGCAACCCTGCAGGCCGCTGTGAGCGCCGATGCTCCGATCTGGGAAAACATCGAAGGTGAAATGGTCGGCGGCGCCATGCAGTATGTGGTACCTGTGGACCTCGAAGATGCACTCTTCTTCCGCTTGGTGAAGTAAGCATCTCTATAACATTGGATTTGAGGGGCTCTCGCCTCGATAAGAGAGCCTGAGAGCCTCCTCAAACCCAGAAAAAAGGCCGGGATTCTTCCGAATTCCGGCCTTTGCAATTTCTCTTTTTCATTGATTTTTGGATAGAAAATGCTAGGATGGAGCCCATGAAACATCTGCTAAAGATATCTTCTGCAGTAGTTCTGGCAGGGCTGGTTTGTTTAAATTCAGCCGCGGAATTTCCCAGAGGAGGCGCAAAGCTCCTTCCCGCTGCTGCCCCTCTTTCGACAGTGAAACAAATAGATCAAATGAAACAGAGCATTACTCGGATGGAACAAGAGCTCCTTGAAAAATACGGACCGGGCCAAAAGGAGCGCATTGAACGCGGATTGAAGCAGGTTGCGCAGATGTGGCGCCCGGAAGATGGAACCCCGGAGGATTTCGAGAACTTGGTTTTAACCCACTTTGCGGGCACTCCCGATGCGCTGGAAAAACTCTTCAAGCGCTTTGAAAAACAGCTCGAGGCCATCAGCGGCCACAATCTGATGATTCAGCTCTCGCTGCGTGAGCAGGTGGATCTGGACCTGGGGCCCATTGAACCGGTGGATCAGATTTTTTCCGGCTTCGATGTCGGGGCGCATCTCCTGGATGATTTCTTTGGCAATAAGTTGGCGCACATTGTCCTGCTCAATTTCCCCGTCACGACGTTGGAAGAGCGGATTCAAAAAGGCGACAATTGGACCCGCAGAGATTGGGCTCATGCTCGGCTGGCCTCCCGTTTTTCCAAGCGGATCCCTGCCGATGTGACCCAGACCATTACGCAGGCCTATGCGGATGCCGATGCTTATATTGCCGACTACAAGTTCTATATGCACCATCTCCTGGATGAAGAGGGCCAACGCCTTTTCCAACCGGGTTTGAAACTTATTTCGCACTGGGATTTGCGCGATGAAATCCGCGGCCTCTACAGCGATCAGAAGGATGACCCCAAGCGGGTGCTCAAAAAGCAGCGCATGATCCAGAAGGTGATGGAAAAGGTGATCGACCAAAGCGTTCCGGCCTCTGTCATCAATAATCCGAATCTGGATTGGAACCTGGTGAAGAACGAGGTCAGCGTCTCTCCCGTCAAAGATGAGGAGCGTCCCGATAAAGCAGACGTCAAGCCCTCAAGCGAGACCGAAAATGATGCCCGCTATGCTGCGCTGCTCAAAGTCTTCCGGGCTGAAAAACTGGCTGACCCCTATTCACCCAATGCGCCGACCCATATTGACCGCCGCTTTAATGAAGGCCGGGAAATTCCCGAAGAGCGCTTCAGAGCCATCCTGGTGCAAGTGCTCGAGGCTCCTGAATCCAAGGCCGTGGCGAAACAGATTTCCAAGCGTCTGGGGCGTCCGCTCGAACCCTTTGACCTCTGGTATACCGGTTTTCAGCCCCGGGGTTCCTATTCGGAAGAATATCTGGATAAGCTTTGTGATGAAAAATATCCCACGCTCAAGGATTTTCAGAATGATATCCCCAATATCCTGATGAAGCTCGGTTTTTCAGAAGAAAAAGCCAAGTACATCGGGGCTCAGATCGTGGTGGACCCGGCTCGGGGCTCCGGCCATGCCTGGGGTGCTGCCATGCGTTACGAGAAAGCGCATCTTCGCACAGATCAGCCCGCAAACGGAATGGGCTACAAGAGCTATAACACCGGAATGCACGAGCTGGGCCACTGCACCGAGCAGACCATTTCCCTGCACTGGATAGATGAATACTTCCTGAACGGTGTGCCCAATACGGCTTTTACCGAGGGAATGGCATTCTTTTTCCAGAGCCGCGATATGGAAATGCTGGGACTGAAGAAGCCCGATGCGACTGCCCAGGCCTATCGCGCTCTCAATGATCTCTGGATGACCTATGAGATTGCGGCCGTCGCGCTGGTTGATATGGATGTCTGGCACTGGATGTATGATCACCCCGAGGCCACCTCTGCCGAGCTCAAGGATGCCGTGATCACCATCGCCCGGGATAACTGGAATCGCTATTGCGCTCCGGTCTTTGGCGTGAAGGATGTTCCCCTTTTGGCGATCTATTCCCACATGATCAATAACGGACTTTACCTGCCCGATTATCCTCTGGGGCACATCATTGCCTCACAAGTGGAGCATCACATGGATAAAATTGTGGCCGAAGGGAATCTTTCCATAGCGGACGAGATTGAGCGGATGAACCGCCTCGGATGCATCGGCCCGGATTTGTGGATGAAGCAGGCAACGGGAAATCCCGTTTCTGCTGAGCCGATGATCAGGGCCGCGGCTGAGGCACTCCGGGTTCTTGGCGAATAACGAGATTTTTGCGCGGTACGATACTGAGCCCCCTGCAATATGCTCTTGAGTGAAAAAGATATCCCGCGGAAGTGGATGAAGAGTCTGAACGGCTCCTCATCCATGGAGGAAAATTCTCAGCAGAAGGCAGCCACCTGGAGCGTGGCGCATGTGAAGCCCCGGTGTGAAAAAAAGCTGGCTCAATACTGCGAGGATTGGCAGGTGGATTACGTGCTGCCGCTCTTCGACAGCCTGAAATCCTATCCCACCAAGAAGGTCATTTTCCAGAAGCCTTATTTCCCGGGTTATGTCTTTATCCATACGCCCGAAGAGAATCACCAGCTTCTGAAAAAGTGCCAGCACCTGGCCCGGCTGATCAAGGTGGCTGATCAGGCTCTTTTTTGCAAGCAGCTGGAGGCCGTCGTCCTGGCAATCTCCTCAGATATCGATCTCTTACCCATGCCTGAGATCAAGCCCGGTATTCTCGTAAAAATTCGAAACGGTCCTTTGAAAGGGGTTGAAGGACTGGTGGAAGAACGAATCGGTCTCTGCAAGGTTTGCCTGAGGATGGATTTCATCGGCCAGGGCGTGGCGCTGCAAGTGGAGGCCGATAACCTCGAGGTTATATAACCGGTGGTTTGGAGGCTTTTTTCAGAGGAGAGCGGTGAAAACGGTTTCCGAAGAGCAGCCCCCATACCCGATGTACCGCTTCAAAAACGATATGAAGCGACATCTTGGAGGTCCCCGTCTGGCGGTCAGTAAAGATGATGGGGTACTCGCGCACATCCATTCCCTGGGTCCAGATTTTGTGAGTGAGCTCGATTTGGAAGCTGTAGCCATTGGAGCGGACCTGGTCCAGCGCGATTGAAGAAAGCGCCCTGTTGCGAAAACATTTAAAGCCGCCGGTCGGGTCGGTAAAGGGCATCCCCGTCACGATTCGCACGTAGCGTGCGGCTCCGACACTCAGTATAAGCCGGTTCAGGGGCCAGTTAATGACCCGTATACCTCCCTTGTAGCGCGTACCCAGCACCAGGTCGCAATCTTTTGCCATCTCCACCAGTTTGATAAGATCGGCCGGATCGTGCGAGAAATCGGCATCCATCTGGCAGATATATTCATAGCCGTGCTCTAAAGCCCATTTAAAGCCTTCGCAGTAAGCCCTGCCCAGACCATTTTTTTCCGAGCGATGAAGTACGTGTAAGAAAGGGCGTGTGAGTGCCAGTTGATCGGCCATCTTGCCGGTACCGTCCGGGGAATTGTCGTCTACAATCAGGATATCAAAGGATAGGGGAAGTGCGCCCACCGCTTCCACCATCTGGTGAATGTTTTCACATTCATTGTAGGTGGGGATGATGACGATGGTTTTTGCGCTTTTATCCACAGATTAATACTCGGACTCGTCTTCCACCTTCACGCTGCTGACCCAGGTGACTCCCTCCAAGCCCCTCAAGTCGCTCAGGAGTTCGTTGGTGCGGTTGGGGTCTCTGAGCATGAGCCGGTAGGAGAGGTCCATCCCCTCGACTCCATCTACCGTGCGTTGGTTTGCGACGGTGGTTCGTGAGCTGTAGCGGTTGATGAGCTGTAAAAGCGGCGAAAGTTCGTTTCCGGTTTTTTCCCAATGCAGATTGAGCACCAGATCATAACGGTTCCTGGAACCAAAAGAGGTAATGTAGATATAAATCAGGATTCCCATGGCCGCCAGGGTGCCGATGACGGCTGTGCTGAATTTCTGGGTTCCGCAGGCCATCCCGATAAAAAGCGTGCAGAGAATATAAACGGTGTCCAACGTGTCGCGCAACACGTTACGGAAGCGGACGATGGCAAACACCGCCATCATACCGAAAGCGGTTATGAGGTTGTTATTCAAAACGCACATCACCAACGCCGTGAGCACGGGGAGCACCAGAAGCGCACTGACGAAGGTGCGCGAATAGGACATCCCGGAGTGAGTCTTGATATAACAAAGCGCCATTGCGTGGCCGCACACGAACGCCAGGAGAATGGAGAGAATCAAAGAGGGAACATTCGTAGGCGTGGGCGCAACGTCACCGTAAAAAAGCAAATCCATATATGTGTTTAATTTATACTTCTACTGTCTGTTTTTTAGACGATTCAAATCTAAAGGGGATACATCTACCGGAGTGAACTCCCAGTTATCAATCACAGGCAGAGGCTGGTTGCGAAAAATCGCACCGCTTCCGATCATCTTATTTTCTCCCAGCGCGATCACTCCCTCGCAATACTTTGCGGCCCCGGTCTGCATCAGCCCGAAGACTTCCACCAATTCCCTGAACCAGTAAGGATAACGGCCGGTGAACTTGAGCTCCAGAATCACATGCTTGGCCAGATCGGTAGTCGTTGCGCGCCTTCTATCCTCCTTGAGTTTCAGAGTGAGCTCTCTCTCTGCGGAGACGGCTCGGTCCAAAGTGAGTCGGATGGAATTGTTATCGGGAGTCACCCACGCTTCGCGCAGGTAGGAGATGTGAACCTTGGGTCTGGCCTGCATGGCCCGTGTCAGGTAGAAAAAGTTCTGGGCGGCCTGCAAGGTTTTCGCGTCGTTTTTGATGAAAAACTCCGGGCGCATATTTCCCTCCAGAACATCCTGAACATGTTCGCGTTTGACTCCGGCACGCTGTTTGAGAATGCAGTAATTCAGGCGCCGCTTGATCTCGAAAAAGACCGGGCTGTTTTCATTGTAAAAACGAAGACGCAATTTGAAGCGGTTCTTGGTCCCGTTAATGGTTCCCCAGTAGAGCCTCAAATCATCCGAATCCAGGTAAAGACTATGGATGACGTAGGAATTGTTGGGTTTGCCTACGGCGAACTCATCGAGCTCGAGATAACTGCTCACATACGCCCGGATACCTTCTGCTACCCCTTCGGTAACAAGGTATTTCAGCTCAAAGCGCTGTTGTTGCATTTTATCTTCAGCCATATTGTCTTCAGCTTTAGGTCAAAGGTTTTAGCGTACTGCCGCTAAGCCGGCAGCATAACCACCCATCAACGGGAATGGCAAGTCATTTATCACATCTTGCAGCCGTGCAGAATGTGAATGAGCAATCTACATGCCAAACTCCACCCTGATAGGCTAATTCTACTTTCTAAACAGTTCGGAATCTTTAAAATTCTATATTTCCCACCCTTTTCTATAGCTCTTCTTCAGATATTGATTGGCTTCGGAGTTATTGGTGAAGACTCCTTTTTTTCCGTCCCATTCCAACCTTTTGCCCGGGAAGCGCATAGCGATTACACCCAGAATGCCCAGCTCCGAAAGCTTGGCTCCGTAGGAGAAAGGCGAACCGGCTTCTCCGGAACCTTTGCAGGCTCGAACCCACTCGGCATGATGCCCCGGACTTACGGGGATTTTCTGTGGCTCACGGGAGAGAGTCTTCATTTTCTCCGGATCCAGAACTTTCAGATCAACGGCTCCGTGGGAGCCGAAAACGATTTTTCCTTTTGAGCCGGCCACCATGCCGCCGATCTTCGGCAGCTCCTGGTCGGTCCCTTCAAACTCTTTGGGGCGTTCGGGTTTGGACTTCCCGTCGTACCAGGTCAAGGCAAAAGCCGGGTGTTTATCGGAAGCCGCAAAGTCATAGCGAACGGTGCAGGCAGGCGCAAAAACCGGAGTATGTTTCTGAGGATCATAGTCAACCGGATGCGCCGTGACGCAGCTCGGATAGTCCAGCCCCAGAGCATAATAGAGAGGATCGGCCAGGTGGCATATCCAGTCTCCCAGGACACCCAGACCAAAATCAGTCCAGAACCGCCAGATGCCTGGCAGATAAAGCGGACTGTAATCCCGGTAAGCAGCTCCTCCCAGCCAGAGATCCCAATCCAGCCCCGCGGGAATTTCATGTTTCTCCTTGAGCTGCTCGAGCTTATTGATGTAGGAATAATTGCTGTCGCACATCAGGCTTGCCTCCTGGATGTCGCCGATGACCCCCGCATCCATCCATTCCTTGAAAGCACGGATACTGTTGTAGGAGTGCCCCTGGTTGCCCATCTGGCTGACAACTTTCTTCTCCTCTGCCAGTTTTGCCAGAGTCCGAACTTCATGGACGGAGTGGGCCAGCGGCTTTTCGCTGTACACATGTTTGCCCATTTCCATCGCGTGCTTGAGGATGATGGCGTGAGTATGATCGGGAGTTGAGACGGCCACGGCGTCGATCTCATTGCCGTGCTTCTCAAGCATCTGTCGAAAATCTTTGTAGAAAGGGACTTTCTCATACCGGGAGCGGACAGGGCCGCAGCGGCGCTCATCCGCATCGCAAAAGGCGACGAATTGCTCGCCGCTGAGGTCGTTAAGGTTGCCTCCTCCCCGTCCGGTCAATCCCACCTTGGCAATAGCCAACCGGTTGTTGGCCGGTGTCTGGCCATTCAAGCCCAGAACGCTCCCGGGGATGAACAAGCAGGCACTTCCACTCAACAGCGTTCCCTTAAGAAAGGAGCGCCTGGTTAAAGGTTTCAATATTTTCCTCATATAACTCCCAGGGAGTCTAGCTGATTCTGAAAAAGATGCACGTAAAAAACACATGGAAAAAATGGAATCCCCTCCAAAGGAGTGCTATATTCACCGACTGATGACTGTTTTTTTACAGGGATATTATGAAGAGTTCAGATGATAAGTTTTCGGTTTTTGTAATTGGACTGAGATTTTTAGGAAATGCACAAAAGATGAGTCGTTTTATTCTCGCAATGGCGATGTGCCTCCTGAGCGCTCTGGCTGCCGTGGCGCAGACGCCCACACCCGTTGCACCGGCCGGTACGGGCACCCAGGCCAGCCCTTACCAGATCACCAAAGTGGAAAACCTCCTCTGGATGAGCCTGAACAGTGCCTCTTCCGGCGGAAAATACTACAAACTCATGAATGACATAGATGCCTCCGGTTCTGCCTCCTGGGATACGGGCCGTGGGTTCTTCCCGATCGGAAGCGCAACGAGCAAATTCAGCGGCTATTTTGACGGAGCTCAGCACACCATCAAGGGAATTACGATTCGCCGTTATTCCTCCTCCTATGCCGGCCTTTTCGGTTACATCGATGGCGGAAACGTCCAGAATCTGAAATTACAGAACGCTTCAATCGGGGCCAAAAGCTATGTCGGCATTTTGACCGGTTACGTGACCGGGAGTAGTTTTAGGAATTGTACGGTCTCGGGTGAGGTTTCCGGAGACGGAGACTATGCCGGGGGACTTGCCGGGCAGGTCTATCGCACCCCGGTCCAACAATGTTCAGCGGATGCACGCGTCACGGGCGCCA
The DNA here is from genome assembly GCA_964609795.1 of uncultured Verrucomicrobiota bacterium. Taxonomy (GTDB): domain Bacteria; phylum Verrucomicrobiota; class Verrucomicrobiia; order Limisphaerales; family UBA1412; genus UBA1412. The sequence goes on along the minus strand of CAZSTC010000019.1, from coordinate 19,016 downwards.
GTTACCTGGGCGGCTTGGTCGGTGAGAATCTGGCCGAAGCGCCGATCTCCGGCTCCTATGCAATCGGCAGCGTCTCGGGCTCCGGTGGGACGACCGGAACCTACGTAGGCGGCCTGAGCGGCTGGAGCCATGCGCCGATTTCCGTCAGTTATTCCCGCACCACGCTTTCGGGCAGTGATCGGGTGGGCGGCATCGCCGGACAGAACGCGAGCTCCATTAACCAGTGTTATGCAGCCGGGGGTGTCTTCGGCAAGAGCAACTTTGGCGGCCTGAGCGGTTACAGTAATACCAGCATCACCAGTTCTTATTGGGATACTCAGACCAGCGGCCTGAGCGTTTGCATTGGCAACAATAAGGCATTCGGCAAAAACTTCGGACTCACCACCCAGCAGATGAAGCAGCGCAGCAGCTATACCGGATGGGATTTCAACTCGACCTGGGCGATTTCAACCAGCGTCAATCAGGGCTATCCTTACCTGAAAAATTTTGGTCTCACCGCGGAGCCTCCGGGAACAAACCTCCTCTATTACAGCACTGGTGAAGACGGGCTCGTTCTGGAGTGGAATGCCGAGTGGGATGCCGCGCTGGAGGTGAGCGGCGGCGCCTCTACGGAGGCCTGGTCCCAAGTGCCGGCCGACCAGATATGGGAAGCCAACGGATACTACCTGTACCGGGCTGAAAAGGAAGACGGTGCCATGAGACGCTTCTATCGCCTTTCGGGGCAGGGAATCTGGGAGTAAGCCTGAAGAAGATGCACAAAGACCCTTCCGGTCAATTTATCGGAAGGGTCTTTGTGTCAAAGGGCAGAGCGGCTTCAGTCGTTACTGAATCATGAGGGGGCCGATCTGTGCGACGGCTGAGGCGGGATTCGCCTGAGGTTCACCGCGAGGACGGACTTCCTTAGTGATCACCTCTTCGCCCTTCTGATTAACTACCTTCAGGAAGATGCGCTCGGGGCTGACGTCGATCCGCACTCCGTCCACGTGACTGTTGACCAGAACCGGCAGACGGTCATTACCCCGGCGGTATTCGCAATTGATCAGGCGGTGCGTATGGCCGCTGAGGAGCAGATCCGCCTTATTATCGAGAAGAATCGGCAGGAATTTATCGCGGATTTCCTGTTCGCCATGCCAGGCTTTTGAGAAATCGGTTTGGGTTTCGCGAGTGCCGTCGGCTTTGATAACGTCCACTTCCACATTTTGCTCACCTCCGCCGGCCGGAGGGATATGGCAGAAAAAGACCCGGTAGCGTGCATTCTTGTATGCAGGCAGTTGGACCACTTTCTCCAGCCAGGGAATCTGCTCGCTGCGGTAGGAGTCAAAGTCGACCAGGCCTCCGTATTCTTTGCTGTCATCGGTTTTATCCTCTCCGCAATCCAAGTTTACGAAAAAGACATCGCCATAGGTGAAGGTATAGTAAAACTGATCGGTCTGCGTCGGGAAGAATTCATGTAGATTGCGCGAGAAAGCGCCGCGAGTCTCGTGATTGCCCCGGAGCATGAAGAAAGGCTTCTCCCAGGCGTAGGAATCCAGCGCCGTCTGAAGGAAGAATTTGATGATGTCATCGCCCTGATTCTTATCCGTGACGATATCGCCATTGTAGCAGACGAATTCAGCCGTGGGCACGTCGGTGGCGCGGAGGAGGTTTACATGTTTCTCGTTGCCGTCATGCAGGTCGTTGATCATCACAAATGAGAACGTATCAGCCTTTTCGGGCCAGGTGGTAAAGGTGAGCGGCTTGCCGTTTTTCTCACGCACGGTGATGTTCCCGCCGAAGGTGAATTTGTAGGGCAGAATTTCTTTAACTTCGCGCGAGTTGATGGAATAGGTATAGGTCACTCCGGGCTGAAGGTCCGAGAGGGTAATTTTCTGAACCAACCCGACATCTTTGAGCCCATACGTGGAGGAAATCGCGTTCATCGGCGGCTCAGTTGAGCCCTCCGGCCGGTAGTTCACCCAGGAATAGGCCGGGCGCGTCGTGTGCCAGGTGATGATCACCGAGTTTTGACTCATCGCCTGGAGGTAAGGCGTTGTCTTTAAAAGGGGTTCTTCTGCAGCAGGGGCGGGCGTAGCAGAGTCCTGTGCCCAAACTCCACTGCCCGGCACTAAGAGCGCCAGCCCCAACGTTAATAATCCAGCGTTTTTTAACATGCGCCGACTATACCCAAAACGGGCCCGCTGAACAAATCCAAAAAAGAGACGAAAAAGACCTGCACGGCTCCGAATGGATGCAATGCAGGTCTCTCTGGGCCCCTCTGGCGGGCGGCAAAAGGAGTTATTTCCTTAAAATGTTTTGACCAGCTCTTCGGCGATCTGGACCGCATTGAGAGCGGCTCCCTTTAGAAGCTGATCGCCCGCGACCCAAAAGCAGAGGCCGTTTTCGAAAGCGCAATCTTTGCGGATGCGTCCTACCTGGCAATTGTATTGACCCGCAACGGTCAGGGGCAGGGGATAGACGTTCTTCGTCGGCTCATCCTTCAATTCAATTCCCGGAGCGTGGCTCAAAATCTGATGCGCCTTTTCCACCGAGACCGGCTCTTCAAACTCTGCGCTGACCGCAACCGAGTGAGCGCGATAGACCGGAACCCTCACGCAGGTAACGCTCGCCTTGAAACGGGGCAGGTGGAGTATCTTGCGTCCCTCATTTTCCATCTTCATCTCTTCGCGGGTGTAGCCGTTTTCCAGCCAACTGTCCACGTGAGGAATGACGTTGAAGGCGATCTGATGCGGATAGACTTCCCGCGTCACTTCCTGATGGTTGACGATCTGCTTGACCTGGTTTTCGAGCTCGAGTAATGCCTTGGCGCCTGTGCCCGAGACCGCCTGATAGGTGGAGGCAAATATCCGGGTCACCCCGAACTCCTGATGGAGCGGGTTCAGAGCCATCAGCGTGATGGCCGTCGTGCAATTGGGATTGGCTATAATCCCTTTGTGGGTGGCCAGGTCTCCCGGATTGATTTCGGGAATGACCAGCGGCACATTCGGGTCCATCCGGAAGGCGCTGGAGTTATCCACCACGACACAGCCTGCACGGGCAGCGATCGGAGCATACTTCAGGGAAATGCTCCCTCCGGCGCTGAAAAGAGCGATCTGGATGCCCTCGAACGAATTCTCGGTCAGCTCCTTTACTTCAATCTCCTGCCCACGGAACGTGAGTTTCTTGCCGACGGAGCGTGCTGAGGCCAGGAGTGTCAATTTACCCACAGGGAAATTGCGCTTCTCCAGCGTTTGAATCATTTCGATGCCCACGGCACCGGTGGCTCCGACTATGGCTACATGGAAGTTATTGCTCATCTGTTTAGAGATTTTTGTTCTTTCCCTCTGCTCTTTGAGAGGGGAAGGATCAGGATTCAGTGAAGAAGGTCTCCGATCCCTCTGATTATGCGCGCTTTTCGGGCAAAACCAACACAGTGGAAAATTCCGCGGCGGGTTCTCCCTGTATCGATGCAGCGGCCCCATGCACGCTGCCGCTATCCTACAAGGTCCGTGCTTTCTTTACAAGCGGCCAGTTTGGCGAAATCAATGCGTCGGCTTGACCTGGCGAGACAAGCCGGGTAGTCTCTCAGGATAATTCCTCTTGCAGCCTGAGGGGAGATGCGAATAATAAAAGAGAAAGAGAGAAATCGATGTCCGGACTGAATTGGCAGGAGATGTTGAGTGCTTTTGTGGTACTTTTCGCCGTGATCGACATGGCGGGGCTTACCCCGATTATTATTGATCAGCGCAATCAGGGTGTGGAGATTCCCCCGGGGCGAACCTCACTCTATTCCCTGGCCGTTTTTTTGGTGTTTCTCTTTCTGGGCAATCAGCTCCTGCGGCTCTTCGGGGTCGATGTATCCTCTTTTGCGGTGGCGGGCTCTCTGGTGATATTCGTGGTGGCGGTGGAGATGACTTTCGACGTGAGCCTCTTTAAGCTGAAGAGTCCCCAGGGCATGACTGCGATTGTACCCATTGTTTTCCCCTTTATCGCGGGGGCCGGTTCCTTCACGACACTGCTCTCGCTCCGGGCTGAGTATGCCCTGAGCAATATCCTGATAGCTCTCCTCCTCAACGTGGGGGTGATTTATCTGGTGATCTGGAAAATCAATATCCTCGAGAAGGTGCTGGGGGCAGGCGGAGTCTATATCCTGCGTAAATTCTTCGGGATTATTCTCCTGGCGATCGCCGTCAAGCTTTTCACTTCCAACCTGAGCTCTCTGCTCACTCTAAACTGAAAAGCGAAAGCTGCCCCGGTGTATCCCAAGGCAGCTTTTCAAATCCCTCTTTTCCGCGGGGTCTCCGGCGGCTAGATAACGGTGTTATCGGGGATAATCGCGTTTTTGGGGATGACCACGATCCCATCCCGTATGTAATACATCGGCGGATTATCCACTTTATCGGGCTTGCCGTCGGGTTTAATAACGCAGTTGGCCCCGATGCGCACCCCTTTATCAATGATCGCGTTTTCGATGACCGTATTTTCTCCGACGCCGATTTTGGGAATTCCCTTGGAGCGGCTCTCCAGGATCGATTCCTGCGGCTCGTAGTAGTCGCCTCCCAGGAGGACGACCCGTTTGAGATTCGCATTGCGCTCAATGACCGTCCGCAAGCCGACCACGCATTGCGTGAGATGGGCATGGTTGATGATGCACCCGTCGGAAATGGCGGCATAGTGCACATTGGCCCCGTTGATTTTGGAAGCTGGCAGGAAACGCGGACGCGAATAGATCGGCGCGTTCATGTTAAAGAAATCGAAAGGCGGCAGCTCGTCGGTCATGGCCAGATTGGCCTCGAAAAAGCTGCGGATGGTTCCGATATCCTCCCAGTATCCCTGGAAAATATAGGAGAAAACCTGGTGGGTCTTGATCGCCTCCGGGATGATATGCCGTCCGAAATCGGTGGAGTCATTGTTCGAGAGAAGCTCCTCGAGCACTCCGCGCTTGAAAACATAAATACCCATCGAGGCCAGGTAGCAATCCTCTTCTCCCTGGATACCGAAGCGCGGATGCCACTTCTTGGGCAGTTTGAGCGATTCCTGGACTTCCGGGTCCGACGGCTTTTCCACGAAGTTCATCACCCGGCGCGTCTCATCAATCTGCATGATGCCCAGCGAGCTGACGTCGCGGTGGCCTTTGACAATCGTCGCCACCGTGAGGTCGGCATTCGTTTCGATATGCTGGTTGATAATCCCCCTGAAATCCATTCGGTAGAGTTGATCACCGCTCAGGACCAGAAAATGACGGTTCTGATTCGTCGCAAAATGGAGCAGGTTCTTGCGGACCGCATCAGCCGTGCCCTGATACCAGGTGCTGCTGGAGAAGGTCTGCTCAGCGGCCAGAATTTCCACGAAGCCATCGGAGAACTGATCAAACTTGTAGGATTGGGAAATATGGCGGTGCAGCGAAGCCGAGTTGAACTGCGTTAACAGGTAAATCTTGCGTATGTTCGAATTGATACAGTTGGAGATAGGGATATCGACCAACCTGTACTTTCCGGCCAACGGGACCGCCGGCTTGGAGCGTTCCTTGGTGAGAGGGAAAAGACGCGACCCCTGGCCTCCTCCCATAATGATCGCCAGGATTTCTCCCTCATGATATCTCGCCGATAAATTCGCCATACAGCGTGAATATACATTTACTTCGTCCCTTTTACAAGCCCTTTCACCGCTTATTCCGCAGGGTTTTCTCTACCGTTTTACGGAAAAAAGGGCCGGTTCCTCTTTCTGTTCCGTGTTTCGGTACTCTTTTCGACGGAGAAATGCGGAAATAGCGCTCGGGAAAACTTGCTAAAAAGAAACTCCGGTTTTAGACTGGCCTCGTGGGGAGTGAGAGTAAAATCATTCTGTGGGATGAATTGGATGCCTGGCGGGAAAAGGTACGGGCCGAGGGTTGCTCGCTGGCGGTGACCAATGGTTGCTTTGATATCATTCACTCCGGTCACGTGATTTACCTGGAGAATGCACGTAAGGAAGCCGATCTGCTCCTGGTTGGGGTAGATAGCGACCAGTCGGTCCGTGCCATCAAGGGCCCCGAGCGTCCGGTGAATGCTCAAGGTGACCGAGCCCGCGTGCTGGCTGCTTTGGAAGCCGTCAGCGCCGTCTGCATCTTCGAGGGGGTTGGTGCGATAAACTTCCTCAAAAAAGTGATGCCCGATGTTTACGTCAAGGGAGGCGATTATACGCTCGAGACACTTGTCCCGGAGGAGCGCGCCTTTATGGAAAAATCCCATATTCGAATCGTTCTTTCTCCGGGCGTTCAGGGCAAATCAACCACCGGCGTCATAGAAAAACTTTTCGCATCCCGTTCCAAACAAGAAGACAAACAATAAGAATCCGAATAAGAAAAAACTGCTCATGAAAAAAATGGTTTCTGTACTGGCGGCCCTATGCCTCTCCTGGGTTTTTGCAGCGGGGGTGAGTGCCGATCAATCTTTGGAAAATAAAGCCTGCCGCAGCGTGCATCTGTTTTATCCTGCACCCGAAGGCGTTGCCTTCTATACGGAGATGAAGGTGGAAAAAACTTCTCCCGGCACCTACTTCATGGCCGCCGGCTTCAATATGGGCTACTACGGAATTCAGGAGCTCCATAATGGCAAAAAGCTGCTCATTTTCAGCGTCTGGGACCCGGGCGATCCGAGCGATTGGGATGCGCACCCGGATTCGGTCAAGGAAGAGCAACGGGTGAAGCTGCTCTACAAGGATGAAACCGTCCGCGTGGGCCGCTTTGGCGGTGAAGGCACCGGAGGCCAGTCTTTCCTGGATTATGATTGGAAGCTGGGGCAAACCTACCGCTTTTGCGTCTCGGCCAAGCCCAACGGCAACAGGACCGAGTACACCAACTGGTTCTTCGTCCCCGAAGAAAACAAGTGGAAGAAACTGGTTACTTTCTCCACCATCACTGGCGGCAAATACCTGAGCGGTTACTATTCCTTTATAGAAGATTTCCTCCGCAATGGCGAGTCGGCCAAGATCGATCGGCGCGCCTCTTACGGCAATGGCTGGGTCAAGGATAAGAACGGCCAGTGGTACAGCCTGAGCCGGGCACGCTTCTCCGGCGATTCCAATCCGGTGATGAATATCAATGCCGGAATCAAGGATAACTGGTACTACCTCCAGACGGGCGGCGAAACCAAAAATGACGATGTCCCCTTGTGGGGTTATATGAACCGCGGTCCCGAGGGACTTAGCCTCCCGGATTTCGATGCTCAGCCGGCTCCCGCCCCTGAGCGTAAGACAGAGACGAAGTAGGGGAGTGTTCACCGGAGTTCCGAACCCATTGCCGCTTTCACCCATTGAAAAAAGGACTCTCCTCGTTTTACGAAGAAACCCGGAGCGCCGGGAAGATCGTAGTCGTAGACTTTGGCTTCCTGGGTGATACCGTTCATTTGATCCCTTCGCTTCAGGCTCTGCGCCATAATTACCCCCGGGCAGAGCTCCACGTGGTGACGACTCCCGTGGGTGCCGAGATTCTGAAAATGACTCCCTGCGTGGACCGGGTCTGGCCCTACAGGCTGACTCATCCCAGTCCGCCCTGGCATAAAAGTCTCGGCCTCGTCCGCCAGTTGCGGGCCCAGCGCTTTGATGCGCTCTTCAACTTCAGCAGCGCCGACCGGACGCTCTATCTCTCCGCGGCTTTGGGTGTTCGCAATAAACTCTCTCAAACGCCTGCCCGTTGGCATTTCTACAACCCGCTCCTGAGCCGCTACTGGGCTCCGATCATCGAGGAGCGCGGGACGATCCCGATTTATCAGGAGCGCCTGGAGATGCTCCGCAATGCCGGCCTCGATATTTCCGAGACTCGCTTTGAATTGACCATCAGCCCGGAGCTGTCGCGGGAAGTGAATCAGTGGGCTCATCCCGGTGCCGTTCACCTTTCTCCCAATACAAGCACGCCGATGAAGGAGTGGCCCGTCAGCCGCTGGATAGAGCTGGTAAAGCTTTTTGCACGGAAGTACCCGCAGGCGAAGATGCTCCTCTCCACTCCGCTGGATCCCCGGCAGTTTGATCGTGCCGAAGCGATTGTGGAAGGAGCCGATTGCCCCCAGCTCAGGCTCCTGCCGCCCGGGCTCGGTATCCCGCAGCTCTCGGCCATCATCAGCCGCTGCAGACTCCATCTGGGGTGCGATTCTGGGCCCCTGCATCTGGCCTGGGCTCTGGATATTCCCACGCTCTCCCTTTGCCGAAATTATAGGGAATTGAAATCCTGGATTCCGCAAACCTCAAAACATGAAGCCATTCTGGTCGAGTGCCCCTGCATCGGCAAAAAACATCCCGAGTGTGCTTCAAAGGGTGAGTCGGAATGCCTGGCCAAAATCACCGAAGAAGAGGTTTTTGCCAAACTCTCGGCGATGTTTGAGAGAGGCTGCTGAAAAATTAAAAGACACAGAGAAAAAGCTCTCTGTGTCTTTTGAATTCTGAAGATCGCTCTAGGGCTCCCTAATCGGAAGCTCTCTCGGCAATCATCGTTTTGATCTGGACCAGCACTTCTTCGATCGGCTTGACACCCTGATCGCCTTTGCCGTGACGGCGTACCGCCACTGCGTTCTGTTCCTGCTCCTTCTGCCCCACGACGAACATGGTGTGTACCTTGTCGACTTCGGCATTGCGGATTTTCCCGCCGATCTTGTCTCCGCTTGTATCCACGGAAACCCGAATCCCGTCCGCATGCATTCTCTTGCGCAGCGCTTCGCAATACTCCATCTGCTCGCTGCCGATGGGCAGGATGCGAACCTGATCCGGAGCCAGCCAGAGCGGGAAGTTCCCGGCATAATGCTCGATCAGGAAGCCGATAAAGCGCTCATGAGTCCCCAGGGGTGCCCGGTGGATGCAGAGCGGTGTGGCCTCCGTATTCTCGCGTGTCCGGTAAACCAGCCCGAAACGCCCCGGGACCGCGAAATCAACCTGATTGGTCGCCAGCGTAAACTCCCGGCCGATAGCACTCCAGACCTGTACGTCGATCTTGGGACCGTAAAAAGCCGCCTCGTTGGGTATCTCCACATAGTCGATGCCCGAATCCTTGAGCACGTTGCGGACTCGGTCCTCGGTCTCTTTCCAGAGCTCGGGGTCATCGACAAATTTGTGCCCCAACTGTTGCGGATCATGCGTGCTGAAGCGCATCAGATATTTCTGGATGCCGAAAATCTTGAAATACTTCATGTACATTTCATTGACCGCCTGGAATTCGGAAGCGAATTGCTCTGGCGTGCAGTAGATATGCGCGTCATTCATCTGGAGGGAGCGCACGCGCATGAGCCCGAAAAGCTCTCCGCTCTGTTCGTAGCGGTAGCAGCAGCCGTATTCGGCCAGACGCAAGGGCAGTTCGCGGTAGCTGCGCGGATAGGAGGCGAAAATTTTATGATGATGCGGGCAGTTCATCGCCTTGAGGTAATAGCGTTCCACCTTTTCGGTTCCGTCATTGAGCGTCTCCTTCATCTCCAGCGGCGGGAACATGCTCTCGGCGTAGTAGGGGAGGTGACCGCTCTTTTTATACATGCTCTCTTTGGCCAGATGCGGGGTCCTGACCCGCTCATAACCGGCCTGGAACTCGGTCTCCATCGCCAGCTTTTCAAGCTCATTGACCAGAATGCCTCCCTTGGGCAGCCAGAGAGGCAGACCCGGGCCGACATCTTCATCGAAAGTGAATAGGCGCATCTCTTTGCCGATTTTACGGTGATCACGCCGCTTGGCCTCTTCCAGCATCTTGAGCCATTCTTCCAGCTCGGTCTTGTTCGCAAAAGCCGTCCCGTAGAGCCGCTGAAGCTGAGGGTTGGTCTCTTTGCCGCGATAGTAGGCCGCCGCAACCCGCAGGAGTTTATAGGCCTTGACGTTGCCGGTGCGCATTACGTGAGGACCGGCGCAAAGATCCAGGAAGTCCCCAATCGTATAGGTCGAGATTTCTTCTCCTTCGGGAATATCTGCCAGACGCTCGATTTTGAATTTCTGACCGGAGGTCTCCAGAAGGCTGCGGACCTCTTCGCGGCTCTTCACCTCTTTCTGGAAAACCAGGTTTTCTTTGATGATCCGCTTCATCTCCTCCTCAATCCGGGGGAAATCCTCCGGGCTGAGACGATGCTCCGGGATATCAAAATCATAATAGAATCCCTCACTTGTTGAGGGTCCGATATCCAGCTGGCTTCCGGGCCAGATCCGCATAACTGCTGCGGCCATGATGTGTGCACAGGAGTGCCGGATTCGCTCCAGATCGCTCGCACGATTGCGATCTTCCAACGTTTTACGTGCGACTGAATGCTCTTCAGCCATAATCTTTCTTTCTTGCACGACGGCGATGCAACCTCCATGTCCAGTCCCAAAAACGGATTGGGTGGATAAATTCAGAATGATTCAGACGTGATTCTCTAATCCTCACGCCTCTCCTGCCATGGTGTTCAACCCGACCTGCAGCGGCCACTCTAGCATGACCCAACCTCTTTTGCCAAGCCCACCTTTCTCTTGTCCCCCAGCGACAGTCTGGTTTTTATACCCTCTTCCTCTCTTATAGGCAGAAAAATTTTTTAGAAAAAGAGCCTGTTCAACTTGACGAACTTCGCCGCCTGAACTACTTTAGGGTGACGATCGCTCTATGTGGAGAGTCACATTAAAAATCGGAAGAGGCTAACCAGCTCATTTACAGGGTGAAATGGAGAGTTTGTTCCTGTTCTCGTGAACTACCCAATGAATCGGGGTGGTCTGGAAAATAAACGACGAATAAAATTATGGATACACAAATGTTTTGTTTTCAATGTGAACAAACAGCCGGCGGGTCAGCTTGTACCTTCAAGGGCGTTTGCGGTAAACAGGCTGATACTGCCAATCTTCAAGATGAGTTGACGGGTGCCTTGATTGCCCTGGCACGCGCCGCCGTCGGTAAAAAGCCGGGACTTTCCACCCACAAAGCTGTGATGGAAGCTCTCTTCACAACCATTACCAACGTTAACTTTAACGATGAAACGGTTCAGCAGCAGATTCAAAAGATCAATAACGAGAAAAATGCTCTATTGGCCGGTCAATGTGCTGAAAACTTCAGAATGGAAATCCTCTGGGAAGATCAGGAAGATATTCGTTCTCTTAAATCCCTGATTCTTCTGGGCCTGCGCGGTGTGGCCGCTTATGCCGATCACGCTTTGGTCCTGGGTTATTCGGATGACGTCGTAAATGATTTCTTCTATGAAGGCCTGCGCGCTGTGGGCGATGGCAAAACCATGGAAGACCTCCTGCCTCTTGTCCTGAAAACCGGCGAAATCAACTTCAAATGTATGGAGTTGCTCGACCGTGCCAATACGGAGACCTACGGGGTCCCTGTCCCTGTCACTGTGCCGCTCACCATTGAAAAGGGGCCTTTCATCGTTGTTTCAGGCCATGATCTCCACGATCTCTACCTGCTCCTGGAGCAGACCAAAGACAAGGGAATCAATATCTACACCCACGGGGAAATGCTGCCTTGCCATGG
>CAZSTC010000019.1:0-7494 GCA_964609795.1 uncultured Verrucomicrobiota bacterium | reverse complement strand
GCCTTTGTCTCGCCCGGTGTTCTGAAATTCCTGGTCGAGAACTACAACGTGACACCGATCAGCACTCCCGAAGCGGACCTCAAACGCATCCTGGGCTAGTCTGCGTGCCGCTTTTATAAGCCGTTCTGCAGGGTTTCATTTACCGATGAAGCCCTGCAGTGACTTTTCACCGTTTAAACGTAAAAAATAAAATCCTCCCCGGGCTGAAATTTGTTCGTGCCTTTTGGAGTCTCATTTTGTAGCATCAAGTCCGTATGATGGTCTGGTTAGTTGCTGTCGTTGCCATCCTCCTCTTTGGAGGGATGGGTGCTTTTGCTGGATTGGCTCCCGCGATTTGCGGTTTTGTAGCCCTTCTCATAGCTTTTATTTTGGGTAAACCCCTGACTTCTTTGTTGGCCATGGTGCTGCCCAAAGATTTCACGGGGCATCCCTTGGCCGCCTGGTTCCCTGAGTCCATGTTCTACATGGAGCTGGTGCTGGTGCTTTTCGTCTTCCACTTAATCGGCTGGGGAGTCGGCTTCTGGGTCCGCGCTAAGATCGAATTCTGGTTGAAGAATATCGGTACCGAGCTCCAGCGCATGACTTGGACCTATCTTAATCATGGTGTGGGCGTTCTGGTCGGTCTGGCGGTTTCCGTGATTTTTGTCCTCATTATCGCCACCGGAGCCTATGCGCCCGGTTATTTAAGCACCCAGACGACGTCCAGTGAGGCCGGTCAACCCTGGGGCATCAATTACCTCAACAGCTTCTCGCGCGGGATGAAGGAGACGGGGCTCGATAAAATAGCCGCCCGTTGGGATAAAACGCCCCGCAAGTATTTTGAAGCCAGCGACCTGGCCGGGCTCATTCTCAATAACCCTTCGGTCATGTACCGGGTCCGCAATTACGCTCCGATTTATGCTATCCAGGATCGCTCCGAAATTGCTGATCTCCTGAAAGATGACGGTTTCAACCAGGCTCTCAATAGCAAAGCCGGCGGCTGGGCCATCTTCAATAATGCTCAGGTGCTCAGCTTCCTCAATTCGGGCACCTACAGCGAACTGCGTGACCAGCTTGATCTCAATGATTTCGTCAACTACCTCTCAACCGGTAAAACCCCTCTCTTCGACAGTTTTAAAATCCTGGGTGAGTGGGAGCTCGATGTCAATCAGGTCATCCTGATGGCCAAGAAAAATAAACCCGATATCACCTATCGGGAGATGAAGTTCCTGGCGACGATTCTCAATAACTATTTCAACGACACGGTGCTTCGTGCTACCCTGGATAAGAAACTGGTCGTTCGCGAAGTCGTTTCAACCATGGCGGATTTGATCGATACCCTTTCCAATCCTTCCCAGCCCAAAATTATGCCGCCCATGCCGACCCTTACCCCTGAGCAATTGCAGCAGATACAGCAAATGCAGCAGGCTCAGCAAGGCCAGCAGATGACCCCGGCCGCTCAAACCCGGTCCGCTGCCAGAGGCGGCGTCTTCTCTACCGGCCGCTACCGTGAAGCCCTGGGGCACAACGCCCGTACTCAGGCCGCCTTGAATGAAGTGCCGGGAGCTGAAGTTCAGTACAATGACGACGGCTCCGTCAAAGTTCCCGAACCGCCGAAGGTTGAGAAAACCTCCTTCAACGGTTCCTGGACCGGCGACGGCGAGCTCTATAAGTTCACTTTTGGCCCCATTAAGATGGATGCCATTATTGATGGGGAGTCCCTCATGCTCTCCACGGGCAATGTCCGTTTGTACTTTGTAAGGAAATACTAAACTGAACCTGTTTCATTAAAACGAATTATCGGAATCTGCCGGCTCTGTTCCAGCAATCGTTGCGGGAGTGCCGGCAGATTTTCTTTTTTTATTATTTTTTTGCTTGTTTTATTCCGGGAAAGAAGTCATAAATGGCCCATCCGGTTGCTCCGCAGTGAGCCAGGGCCATAACAACAAGTCGCTCGGCTCTTACAGGCAACTACGATAAGAGATATATTGTTAAAAAGATGGTAAACCATAAACCTCGGAGGATTGCGTGAGTCGCCCGCAATTCCATTATAAGAGACAAGAGAATCAGATCCGTGTAAACAACAGGATTCGCGCCCGTGAGGTACGTGTAATTGATGGCGATGGGAAGATGCTGGGTGTCATGAGCATCCAGGATGCTCTGGTTCTTGCCAGAGATCAAGCCGTTGATTTGGTTGAAATATCAGCCAGCGCCAACCCTCCGGTCTGTAAGCTTGTCGATATCGGCAAGTATCGGTATGAGACCTCCAAAAGGGAAAAGGAGGCAAAGAAGAAACAGCACGTCAGCAAGCTCAAAGAGATCCAAATCCGGCCTATGATTTCGGAGTGGGATTTCCAGGTAAAGCTGGATCGGGCTATCGGCTTCTTCTGTAACGATATGAAGGTGAAGCTCGTGCTCCGCTTCCGTGGACGCGAAATGCGTTTCAAGGAGTTTGGCTTCGAAGCCGTCAATAAGTTCATCGAAAAATCGGCTCTCTTTGCGACGGCCGACTCTCCTCCCAAAATGGTCGGTAAAGGAATCACCGTCATGCTTAACCCCTTGCCGCGTAATAAGAGAGCCAAGAATCCCAAAGGTGAGATCAGCCTTGAGCAGCTCGAGGCCGCTGAACTGGAAGATCAAATCCAGCAGGATGCGCTCGACGCTCAGGAGGAGGATTTCGAGGATACTGCCGATGTGGCAGCCGATGATATCGAAGGCGTGGATGAAGATGTAGAAGAAGAGGGCGTAACTCCCAAGAAATCCGGTAAAAAACCGATTAAGAAATCAGGTAAAACATCTGAATTCGGAAACGCCATTCTGGATGAAATTAATTTAGAAATTTCTCCCAAGCATAAACACTAAGTTCTGTTTGTAATTCTCTCTGCACTGGCAACTTAGCTCAGTTCAGAGAGGATGTTTTCCTGAAAAAGACGTAGATTTGTCTCGAATATCTCGAGCAAATTTCCGTTCTTTTTTGTTTTTTCAGCTTGCAAGAGCTCTCCGTTTTTCCCATCATGGCCCCGACAGGCTTTTGCAGCCATGGCGACTGTCAAGTAGAAAACCGCTGATGTATCGCAGTGTGACTCGTCTAGTTTTATTTGATATAGATGGAACTCTCATACACACCCATAAGGCTGGTGTGCGGGCCTTTGTTAATACCCTAAGGTCAGAGTTCGATATAGATAACCCCAGTCAGGATATTTCCTTTGCGGGTAGGACCGATAAATCCCTGATTCGAGAGTTTTTTACTATTCATGGAATCCTTCCCTCTGAGGAGAATTTCAGCCGCTTTTTCGATGCCTACGTCTTCTGGCTCGATTATATGCTCCGCCGGACTCATGGAGAGATCGGCCCCGGTGTGGACCATTTCATCAATAGCCTCAAGGCTCAGAAAGAACCGCCCCTCATTGGTCTTTTGACCGGTAATATCCGTCTGGGGGCAGAGATCAAGCTTCGTCATTTTTACCTCTGGGATTATTTCCAGATGGGCGTTTTCGGCGATGAAAATGAGAGCCGCGATAAGCTGGCCGCCCTGGCTCTGGAGCGAGGCAGATCCATCCTGGGCAAAGACCTTGCCCCGGAGGAAATCGTCATAATAGGGGATACCGTCTTTGATGTCGCTTGCGCTCAATCCATTGGCGCTCGCTCTCTGGCTGTTTGCAGCGGATCCTGCTCCAGCGAGGAGCTCTCCAAACATAACCCAACCTGGCTGGCCCCAAACCTCAATAAAATTCAGGTGCGAACCATCCTGGGCTAGCGGATAAGAGCTTACCCAAACCAACCTTTTCAAAAGACCGTTTCACAACGGTCTTTTTTTTCAATCTGGCGCCCTTATTCTGCACCCCACGGGTGCAGCAAATATCAGGTATGCGGAGCATACCCATCGTATGGCCCGGAACTTTTTCCTATCGGGATTTCTGCCCGTGGGTGCTGGCCCCGAAAAGCCCCCGTGCCTACGGATAGAAGCCGCCCCCCAGCACCCCGCCCGGAGGGCGGCACTTCGGGACTTAAAATAAGAGAAAGACGTGCTTACGGAAGGAAGATGAGTCTGCACTGAGATATGCTCCGCATACCCTGCATTCATCTGCATAATCTGCGGTCCTCTATTCGTGTCTCATCGTGTTCATTCGTGGTTCTCTTCTTTTTCGGTGCGCCTATTTTGAGGCAATGCGTCCGATCGTTTCTTCAAAGGTTGACAGCTCTCTTGAAACAGAGCAGACTCTCTTCCTGAGAGGATAGATTATGAACAACTTTGTTTTTCAGAATCCGGTTAGGATTATTTTTGGTAAAGGGGTAATTGCCGATCTGCCGGCCCATATCCCGGCGGGATCTAAAATTTTAATGACCTGCGGCGGCGGTTCCATTCGCGCCAATGGCGTCTATGATCAGGTCAAAAAGGCACTCTCGGGCTTTCAGGTGCTGGAGTTTTGGGGCATTGAACCCAACCCGCACTATGAGACCTGTATGAAGGCCGTCGAAATATGCCGCCGGGAAAAAATCACTTTCCTGCTGTCTGTCGGCGGCGGCTCTGTGCTCGATGCCACCAAGTTCATCTCTCTGGCCGCGTTTTACACAACGGGTGATCCCTGGGACCTCTGCTCCAAAGGCGCAACCGTTTCTCAAACCATCCCCCTGGGCTCCGTGATTACGCTGCCTGCCACCGGCTCGGAGATGAATTTCAATGCGGTGATCTCCCGCGATTCCACCCATGAAAAGCTGGCTCTGGCGGACCCCAAAGCCTACCCGGTTTTCTCCATCATGGACCCGGAAGTAACCTTTTCGCTGCCCGAGCGCCAGACCATTAATGGCATCGTCGATGCCTTCGTCCACGTCTGTGAGCAATACATGACCTATCCGGTCAACTCTCCGCTCCAGGACCGTCAGGCCGAGGCCGTCTTCCATACCTTGGTGGAGGAAGGTCCCAAAGTCCTCAAAAATCCGAGGGATTACAATGCACGCGCCAACATCATGTGGGCTGCCACTCATGCCCTGAACTTCATCATGGCCTGCGGCGTGCCTCAAGATTGGAGTACGCACATGATCGGCCATGAGATTACCGCCCTGCACGGATTGGATCACGCCCAGACCCTGGCCTGCGTTCTCCTGGGTGTTTTTAAACATCAGAAAATAAAGAAGGAAGCCAAGCTCTCTCAGTATGGGCAGCGCATCTGGGGAATCACCCCCGGTCCCGGCGCCGTAGATAAAGCGATCGATCAGACCGAAGCCTTTTTCCGCTCCCTGGGCATGAAGACCCGCCTCAAGGAGTATGGCGTCGGAACGGAGAATTTCGAGAAAATCGCCTCCCGCATCCAGTCTCGCGGCATGAAGCTGGGTGAACATGCAAACATCGGCAAAAATGAAATCATTGAGATTCTGAATCTTTCGTTGTAGCAAAAGCCGGTATGCAAAGGCCGCTCTATAGTCCCCTCCATTGGGGTGCGGAAATCGCAGGAGTCATCATTCTCCTGTCTCTGATCTCCTATGTCGCACTCCAGTGGGGAGACTTGCCCGAAAAGATTCCCACCCACTACAACTTCTCGGGCCAGGCGGATGCCTGGGGCTCCAAGTCGGCTCTCCTCTATCTGCCGGGTGCGGCGCTTCTGGTCTGGATTCTTCTGACGGTTGTCTCTTTTTTCCCTTCGCTTTGGAATTATCCGGTCAAAGTCACCCCCGAGAACGCCGAATTCCTTTACCGCTGCAGCCTGAATCTCATGGTGTTTCTCAAGCTCGAACTGATCATCCTCTTTTCGTGCATCACCTATTTCGCCATCAATACGAAGAACCTGCCTGTCTGGTTGACCCCCGTCGCGCTGGCGGTGATTTTTGCCTCTGTCCTCTTTCCCGTCATAAAAATGTTTCGACTGGGCAGACATTTCTGATTCTGAACCTACCCCTGAAACCGCCACGCCATGAGGATGAACTTCTAAAATATGAAATGGGACCCGAGCCAGGCCATCATTATCCGGATACCCCAGAAAGAGAAATCCGGACAGGAGTCTCTCTCCTCCAATGCGCCTCCGGTGCTGCCTCAGAATGAGTCCGGCTCCCTGAGTACGAATACGGCCGGAACCGTTGTCGTTACCCCTGACCCGGCCCCGGAAATGTGGGAAGAGCTCGAGCAGGAGCCGACGACCTTTCCCATCACTTTCTTCCTCATCTCGATCCTGGCCTATCTCTTAGCCGTGGGGCCCCTGGATTATTTTCTGACTCGTCTTTTCCGGCGTCCCTGGCTGACCTGGGTCACTCTTCCGCTTTGGGCTATTCTTTTCACGACCCTTTTTTATCATGCCGGCAACTTCCTGAACCTTGAAAACCCGGAGAGAAGCCGGTTTCATCGCGAAGAGATCACGGTTGTGGAGCCTCCATCGCCTCCTCCTTTGCCTCAGGAAAACACCGATACAACTCCCTCAGAAGCAGATTTGAATAAAACAGAAAATGAGTGAACCATCCCCTCAGCCCACCTGGGCCATTGAAACGTTTGACCTCTCTCATACCTATGGAGAGCTGACCGCCCTCAGTCGCCTGAACCTTCAGGTGGGCCGGGGTGATATTTTCGGCTTCATCGGCAGCAACGGCGCCGGCAAAACGACCGCCCTGAAAATACTCTCCCTTTTCCTGCGACCGGCCTCGGGCACAGCCAGTATTTACGGCTATGATATTCATAAACAGGGCGATGAGATTCGCCGCCTGATCGGCTATATGCCTGATACTTTCGGCGTCTACAAGGATATGCTCGTCGTCGAGTATCTCGATTTCTTCGGCGCCTGTTACCAGATGAAGCGCTCGCATCGGGCAAAAAAAATTGAGGAAATCCTCCAACTGGTCGGCCTTTATGAGAAGCGCAACGACCTGGCCTCTCACCTCAGCCGCGGTATGCAGCAGCGCCTGGGCCTGGCTCGCGTCCTTATCCATGACCCGGACCTCCTCCTCCTGGATGAACCGGCCAGCGGTCTGGACCCCAGAGCCCGTGTCGAAATGATGAACATCCTGCGTGAGCTCCGCAAAAAGGGCAAAACCATCCTGATCTCTTCCCACATCCTGAGCGAGCTTCAATCCCTCTGCAACCGGGTCGGAATTATCGAGAAAGGCAACCTCCTTTACTGCGGTTCCACTCACGACCTGAAGTTCAGGCAATCGGTCCTCATGACCTTCCGGATACGGACCTTGGGAGATTCCGATTCAGCCCTCCAGGCCCTCAAAAACGGTTCCACCATTGAGGAAGCCCGGTTGATTCCCTCCGCCCTCAATACGCCCGGGGAGAATTCCCACGCGCTGAGCGAAATCCGGGTCACCCTCAAAAGTGGTTGCGTGGACCCCGGGCAAATCTCCGAGCTCCTCCTCTCCGCCGGCGTTAAGCTCATCTATCTGGTCCAGGAGGAAGTCTCTCTGGAGCAAACATTCCTCAATCTCACCCGCGGAGATGTTCAATAGCTGCTTGTATTGCCTCAAAAATAAGATTTCCCGAAACGGAAATAAGTAAAATTTAATTTTTTTAAATTTCCCGTTGACACCCCG
>CAZSTC010000018.1:0-36357 GCA_964609795.1 uncultured Verrucomicrobiota bacterium | reverse complement strand
CTCTGATCGACGAAAGCCAGGTGAGAGTCCGAACCGATTTCCGCTCCACCATTCTCTGGCTGCCGTTGATTCAAACCGATGCCCAGGGCAATGCCGAGGCCGAAATCCATTATCCCGATAACCTCACCCAGTGGCGCATTACCGCCCGAGCCCATTCGCGCACGAACCAGTTCGGTATCGAAAGAGCCGGGGTCAAAGTCCGCCAGCCTCTCATGGCACGCCTGCAGGCACCGCGCTTCTTTACGGCAAAAGATAAGGTCACCCTCTCTGCTGTGCTCAATAACAACAGTGAAGAGGAGATCACTCTCACCGCCTCTCTGAGCACCGATTCCGGCGATATTCTCAAAATCCTGGATAACCCGGAAATCTCGGTTCAAATTCCTGCCCACGGCGAAAAACGGGTCGATTGGTCAGCTTGGGCGCTGGCCCCGGGCGAGGTTAAAATCAAAGTCATGGCACGCTCTGAACTCCACGCCGATGCAATGGAGAAAACCTACCCTGTCTATGAACACGGGATTGAAAAATGGATTTCCCGCTCCGGCAAGCTCTCCAAGGGCCAGGCCCTGATCAACGTCAATCTCCCCAAAGAGCGTAACTCCACATCGATGGAAGTTCAGCTCACGCCCAGCTTGGCCGCGACCATGCTTGATGCTCTGCCTTATCTCTTTGATTATCCTTACGGATGCACGGAGCAGACGATGAGCCGCTTCCTGCCTGCCGTGATCGTCGCGCGCACCCTGGGCGAACTGGGTCTGAAACCCGAAGATATCGAGAGCCGCCTTTTTGGAGGCCGCGATTCCAATATCCGGACGCCCAAAGCAGGAGAACGCAAACCTCTTTCTCAGCTCGATGAAATCACTCAGAAATCTCTGAGCGTTCTCTACGAAAGCCAGCAGGGCGATGGCGGCTGGGGCTGGTGGAAAGACAGCAGCTCGGATGCCTACATGACGGCCTATGTCCTCTGGGGACTGGCTCTGGCTCAATCATCCGGGATCGATATCCAAAAGGCTTCCATGGAACGAGCCGTTCAGTGGCTCGATGAAAATCTGGTCAAATACCGTGATCAGCTCGATTCTCAAGCCTGGATGCTTCATGCCCTGAGCACCGCTACTGCCTCAGAGAAAAATCAGCCCGAGCATCGCCTCACCGCCTTCAATAACCTCTATGAAAACCGCGGCCGGCTGAACCCCTACACCCGTGCGCTGCTCACTCTCTCAGCCCTCAACTTGGGCTTTGCCGATAAGGCAGCCGTCCTGGCGCGCAATCTGGAAAACGGCGTCATCAGGGATGATACCCCGGACCAGACGCTCCTCTTCCGCCAGAGCGATACCGATCAGCCCTCGGCTCAGGATTTAACTACGGCTCACTGGGGCGGAAGCCGCTTTGGCTGGCGTTGGTCCGATGGCGACGTCGAATCCACCGCCTTCATCCTGGCAGCCCTCATCCGTGCTGAGCCCGAGAGCGAGCTCATCCAACCCGCCGCAAACTGGCTCGTCAAAAATCGGCGCGGCACTCAGTGGAATAACACCCGTGATACCGCCATCACTCTATTGGCGCTCACCGCTTTCATCAAAGTATCCCGGGAAAATGTCTCCGAAATCGAGTACGCCCTCGAGGTCAACGGGTCTCCCATTGATAGCCGCAAGCTGAGCCTCTCAGAGCTCCTCACCGGCAAATGCAACCTCTGGGTCGATCCTTCCCTGCTCCATAACGGCAATAACGAAGTCAAGCTCACCCGCATTGCGGGCGATGCTCCGCTCTATTTCTCCGTCAATACGAAGTATTTCAGCCTCGAGGACCCGATTCCCGCCGCAGGCAATGAAATCTTCGTTCGCCGCCAGTACTACAGATTGGAGAAAATCCCTACCCTGCTCAAAGGACCTTCAACACGCAAAACGCTCCTCAAACAGGGCGACATGGTCCGCTCCGGCGACCGCATCGAAGTGGTCCTGACGCTCGACGCCAAAAACAACTACGAGTATCTCCTCTTTGAAGACCTGAAACCTGCCGGCTTCGAATCCGCAGAGTTGAAGAGCGGCGCTCCCCTCTTTGCTCGGGAGCTCAGCTCGCTGGGAATTAAGAAGCGCGCCGCGACCGCTCTGGAAACCGAATCCGCCCTCGAAGAAAATTCAGGCCGGCCGGTTCCTCTTTGGCGCTGGAGCCTTCCCTCACCTATCTCGAACGATGAGGATTACACGGGCCGCACTCAGTGGGTATATCAGGAGCAGCGCGACCGCAAGATCGCCTCTTTCCTGGATCAACTCCCGCAAGGTCTCTGGGAACTCCGCTACGAATGCCGGGCAGAAATCCCTGGCCAGTTTCATGCGCTCCCTGTCCTGGGCGGCGCCATGTACGTGCCCGAGCTCCGCTGCAATAGCGATGAGTGGCACATCGTTATAGAAGACCAGGAGTAACCTCTCATAGATTGACCGCAGGAGGCTTTTTTACAGGCCTTCTGCGGTCTCTTTTTTCTCCTTTTTTTAATCCATTTTTGGAGCCGCCCTGCCGAAACAAAGATTGACTTCCCGACCCCGCCTCCCTAGGATGGAATGCGTCCAGTCGCTGAAGCGCCAGCCTTCTTGTGCATAAGCGGTAGGGCTGAAAATGCAAAACGGAAGGAATCGGCAAAGCGCTCTTCATCCGATGAAATAGGGCTTTCCTCTTCCAACCCAACTAATCAGATAATAGGATGAATAGACGTTGCTTTGTAAAATCGGGCCTGGGACTCACGAGTCTCCTGGCATTGGGCGCAGCCCCGTTTGTCGCCGCCCCGCAGGCTCAGGCAGCCGCTCCTGCCCGGAAGGCTCTCCCCTTCCGCATGGGCTGTGCCGGCTACACCTTCGTGAAATATGACCTGGAAACCGCCCTTCAGATGATGAAGCGGCTCGACCTCCATTACATGTCCCTCAAGGATTTCCACCTGCCGATCAATGCCGACGCAGCAAAAATCGCAGAAGTCCTGGCCCTCTTCAAAAAATACGAGGTCACCCCCTACGCCGTCGGCCCCATCTACATGAATACCAAAGCCGAGGTGAAAAACGCCTTTGCCTATGCCAAACGCGTCGGTGTCGATATGATCGTCGGCATCCCCAAATATGAGCTCCTCCCGCTGGTAGATGAGCTCGTCAAAGAGTATAACTTCAAACTCGCCATCCATATTCACGGGCCCGACACTCCGCTCTTCCCCGACGCCACTGACGTCTGGAAGCATGTGGAAAAACTCGATTCGCGCATTGGCATCTGCTACGACATCGCCCACACCGTCCGGACCGGCGCCAACCTGCTCCAAGACTATAAGAAATACAGCTCCCGCATCTACGATATGCACATCCGCGACGTCACCCAGGCTGCTAAGAGCGGACACTGCATCGAGGCAGGCCGCGGTATTATCGATTTCCGCACGTTCTTCGCCGAAATCGCCGAAAACAACTACACGGGCGTCTGCAGCGTGGAGTACGAAAAGGATATGACCGATGTTCTGCCCGGCCTGGCGGAAACAACCGGCTATTTTAACGCCATTTTGAAATACCTCTAATTCCTCCCTCACAGGAGGTTGAATGGAGAAAAAGGATGCTTTACCGCGTTAGGGCATCCTTTTTGCTTTTTCCCTTCACTCGGCAAGGCATTGGAAGACCTTTTCGACGAACTTCTCATAAAATAGTGTTGAATTATCCGTAGAATCACTATGATGGGTGGGCACGGTACCGTGTGCGCTAATAGAGAAATGTTATGGAAGAGAAAGCCTGCAAACATCTGAAGAAATTTCCGCGCCTGAATCCCAACGGCATTCAGGAAAACGTGAGTGTCGCGGACCTTATTGATCAAACCTTTCTGGCCTACAACGCCGGCAGAATGAGAGAAGGCTGCCAGTTGGTGAGCCGCAAAATGTTGCCCGAAAACGGTCTGGTCGGCATGAGCCTGACTGGTGCCTTGACCCCGGCTGGGCTGGGCAGAAGCGCCATCATCCCCCTCATTCAAGCCGGTTACGTCGATTGGATTATCTCCACAGGTGCGAACCTCTACCATGATCTGCATTTTGGTCTGGACCTCCACCTACATTCCGGCTCCCCCTTCGTGGATGATATCAAGCTCCGGGATAAAGGCGTCATTCGTATCTACGACGTCCTCTTCGATTATGACGTCCTCCTGGATACGGATGCCTTCGTCAGACAGGCCATCCAGGCACCGGAATTCCAATCCGCCATGGGCACCGATGAATTCCATTACAAGCTGGGACGCTACGTCCATGAGCGGGAAAAGAAAATGGGCCTCTCCACTCAGTCGGTCCTGAGTGCTGCCTATCAGGCCGCCGTTCCCGTCTTCACCAGCAGCCCCGGGGATAGCTCCATCGGCATGAACGTTGCCGCCATGGCGCTGCGTGATTCCAAATTTGCTTTTGATGTCACCCGCGACGTCAACCAGACCGCCTCCATCGTACATTGGGCCAAAATCAATAAGCTCAATTCCTCCGTCATTCTGGTCGGAGGCGGCTCTCCCAAAAACTTCATGCTCCAGACCGAGCCCCAGATTCAGGAAGTCATGGGCATTCCCGAAACAGGTCACGATTATTTCTTCCAAATGACCGATGCGCGCCCGGATACAGGCGGTTTGAGCGGTGCAACCCCGAGCGAAGCCGTCAGTTGGGGTAAGATCAACCCCGAGAATCTGCCCGATTGCGTTGTCGCCTATCTGGATGCAACCGTCGGCCTGCCGATCCTGACCGCCTATTGCCTGAGCCGCACCGCAAAGCGCCCCAGCAAACGCCTTTACGAAAAACGTGATGAAACCCTGGAGGCCCTCCGTGCCGCTTACTTCAAACACGGCACCGTAGAGAAAATCCAGCGTCCCCAACATTAAAAGAGGTTCGCTGCCCGAAAAAACAGCAACTTGCTTTAGTCCTGTTCTCTTTTGAGCCGCTCCCGATAAGAGCGGCTTTTTTGTGCCCAAACCACCCCCGAGAGATTGACAATATAGCCCCTTTTCCCTAACCTATCCCGCAGCAATGAATAGATTAGCAGTTTATCAGAGCCTCAAAAACATGGGTGCTCTTCTTTCTTTCCTGGTCTTTACGGCCATCGTATCCGCGGGGCTCGTCCCCGATAACCTCCAGTGCGAGTATCAGACGCAGCCCCTGGCTATAGAAGAGCCCGAGCCGCTCCTGAGCTGGCAGCTCCAGGCCGACCGCCGTGCCGAAACCCAGAGCGCCTACCGCATTCTGGCAGCCACATCCCCGGAGCTCCTGGCTCCCGGCAAAGCTGATCTCTGGGATAGCGGCCAGGTCATCTCCTCTGAGCAGAACCATATCCCCTATGCCGGCAAAAAACTCGATTCCCTCCAATCCTGCTTTTGGACCGTCGGCATCTGGGATCGCGATCAGAAGTTCAGCGGCTGGAGCGCTCCCGCCTCCTGGACCATGGGCATTTTAAAACCCGAGGATTGGAAAGCCTCCTTCATCGAGCTCAATCTGCCCGCCGATAAAATCGATGAAAAGCTCGAGTGGATCTGGTATCCCAGCCCTCTCTTTGCACCTCCGGGCAACTATTACTTCCGCAAATCGTTTGATCTCCCCGAGGATGCCCTCAGCGCAGAAGTTCAGATGAGTGCCGACAACAGATTCACCCTCTTTGTGAACGGCAAGGAAGCCGGAAGAGGCACCGTCTACACAAAGTTTTTCAAGTTCGACATTCTCCCCCATCTTAAAAAAGGTGCCAATCAGCTCGCTATTTTAGCCGCCAATGACGGAACTCAGAATAACGAAGCGGGCATGATCGGCCTCTTCAAAATTAAAACAAAAAACGATTCCACCCTCGAAATCCCCATTCACACCGATTGGAAAAGCAGCAACAAGGAATTCCCCGGATGGACCTCTGCTGAATTCAAAGAAACCGACGCCTGGGTCGCCCCCGTCTCCCGCGGCGTCTATGGCATAAACCCCTGGGGCAAAATCCAATTAGGTGACGATCGCCTGCCTATCTTTCAAAAAACGTTCGAGCTTGCCGATTCTCCCCGGAGAGCGTTAATCCATATCTGCGGTCTGGGCCAATACGAGCTGAGCCTGAACGGCAAAAAAGTCGGGGATTCCGTCATCGACCCCGGCTGGACGAACTATCGCCAAACCTGCCTCTACTCCACCTACGACATCACGCAGGAGCTACTCTCCGGAACCAACACCCTCTCGGTCCTGCTGGGTAACGGCATGTACAACGTCCGGGGCGGCCGCTATATTAAATTTACCGGTTCTTTCGGAAATCCCAAGCTGATCTGCAGACTCCAGATCGACCATGCCGATGGCACAAGCCAGGTAATTGGCACCGATTCAAGCTGGCTGACGGCGCGGGGCCCGATTACCTTCTCCTGCACGTATGGCGGCGAGGATTACGACGCACGCCTGGAAAACAATCTCCTCTGGGGGCCTGCCACTCCGACCGATGGCCCCGGCGGAGTCCTCCGTGCTCAATATGCTCCTCCGATAAAGATCATGACGGAGTATCATCCTCAGAGCGTCACCGAACCCAAGCCGGGCATCTTCGTCATGGACCTGGGCCAGAATTTCTCCGGTTTCCCGGAGATATCTGCCATCGGTACGGCCGGCAAAACGATCCGCCTCTGGCCCGGAGAAATCCTCAACCCGGATGGGACGGTCTGTCAGAATCAGTCCGGTACGCCCTTTTATTTTGAATACACCTTCGCCAAAACCGGTGAGGAAATCACTTGGGCTCCCCGCTTTACCTACTACGGGTTCCGCTATGTCCAGATCGAAGGCGCCACCGCGGTAAACCTCTCCGAGAAAACTTCACCCAAGGAGGAAGGAGCCGTCACGATTACAGGCCTGGTTGGAAATTTCACCTATGCTTCCGCCGATAAAGCGGGCTCCTTTTCCTGCTCCAATCCGCTCATTAACCGGATTGACCACCTCATCCGAATGGCCATCTACAGCAATTTCCAAAGCGTTTTCACCGATTGCCCCCATCGCGAAAAACTCGGCTGGCTTGAGCAAACTCATCTCATGGCCAATGGGCTCATCGCCAACCTGAGCCTCATGCGCCACTATACGAAACTCATGCGCGATTGTGCCGAAGCCCAGCTCCCCAACGGTCTGGTCCCCGATATCGCTCCGGAGTATACCGTCTTCAGTCCGGATTTCCGCGATTCACCCGAGTGGGGCAGCGCTTTTGTCCTGGATCCCTGGTATGTCTGGCTTCACTACGGAGATAGCCGCCTGGCCGAGCGTTACTATGCGCAGATGAAAAACTACGTCACCTATCTGAAAAACAAAAAAGATCAGAATGGGATGATTTCTCACGGCCTCGGCGATTGGTACGATGTCGGCCCCGGCCCTTCAGGCTATGCTCAGCTCACATCCAAAGAGCTCACCGCCACGGCGACCTATTATCAGAATCTAAACTCCATGATTCACTTTGCCCGGCTCTTCAACCGCCAGGATGACCTCAAGGAACTCACCGCTGAGGCACAGTCCATCAAAGAGCTCTTCAATAAACGCCTCTATAATTCCGAAAAGAATTACTACGACAAGAATAGCCAGACGGCCAACTCCATGCCGCTGGTCGTCGGCCTGGCTGATGAATCTCTTGCAAAACCCATTCTGGAAAACCTGGTCTCCATCGGCATCCGCGGTGCCACCAACCGCATCACCGCAGGCGATGTCGGCTTCTCCTATCTTGTTAAAGCGCTCCTGGAGCACGATCAGGGCCAAGTCCTCTTCGATATGGTCAATCAGACCAATGGTCCGGGCTATTGGCACATGCTTGAGCAAGGCTGTACCTCTCTGCATGAAAGCTGGAAGGCCGAGAAATCCAGCTCATTCAACCATTTCATGCTGGGCCATGCAGAGGAGTGGTTCTATCGCGGCATCGGCGGCATCAGCCCCTCTGCTGATAATCCCGGCTATCAGAAATTCATCCTCAAACCCCAGGTCGTCGGCGATCTTTCAGAAGCCAACGTCACCTATCAATCCATTCGCGGTGAAATTTTGAGCCATTGGAAAATAGAAAATGGCCGCTTTATTTACCACATCCGCGTCCCGGCTAATACCGAGGCCCTCGTCTACCTGCCGGCCACTTCCTCTGACTGGGAAACACTCGCCGAAGGCGATACGCCCCTCAAGAGTCATCCCCAGATTCAGGTCTTGAATAGGGAGAACGTTCCCAACGCCATTGAGCTCAAAGTCCCCTCCGGCGACTATCTCCTGAGCTCCGAGTACAAACCCTGAAAGAAGTAGATAAACAAAAAATCGGAGGTGTGCCCTAAACCACATCTCCGATTTTTTTGCCCTCGTAAAAGAGCAATGCCCCGGCCTTCTCTCTAGTCTATAAACCTGCGGACGATTTGCCCGTAGGCATCGATCCGGCGATCCCGGAAAAACGGCCAGTGGGTACGGGTCACGTCCACGCTTCCCAGGTCCAGTTCTGCAAAAAGAATCTCCTCTGAATCCACCGAAGCCTTCGCCAGGATCTGCCCGGAAGTTCCCGCCACAAAGCTCTGTCCCCAGAATTCAATTCCGTCTCCTCCCACCGGAGTTTCTTTTCCAACCCGGTTGATAGCCGCCACGTAGCAGCCATTGGCGACGGCATGAGAGCGCTGAATCGTTTCCCATGCGCCGTGCTGATTGACCCCATACTTCTCCTTCTCGGAAGGATGCCAGCCGATCGCCGTCGGGTAAAAGAGAATCTCAGCCCCCTGCAGCGCCGTCAACCGGGCCGCCTCCGGGTACCATTGATCCCAACAAATCAAAACGCCGATCTTCCCGTAGCGAGTCTCCCAGACCTTGAAGCCCGTATCTCCCGGCGTGAAGTAAAATTTCTCGTAAAACAGCGGGTCATCGGGAATATGCATCTTGCGGTAAATCCCCAGGAGCGACCCATCCGCATCCAGTATGGCCGCCGTATTGTGGTAAAGCCCCGATGCACGTTTTTCGAAAAGAGAGGCGATGATCACCACTTCATACTGTTTGGCAATCGCCGCGAAAGCCTCCGTCGATGGCCCGGGAATACTCTCCGCCAGCGCAAAGTTCGCATGATCCTCGCTCTGGCAAAAATACTGGGATTTGAAGAGCTCGTCCGTGCAGATTATTTTCGCTCCCTGCTGAGCTGCTTTTTCTGCCAGCGAGAGCGTGTTTTGCAGATTGCTCCGGGTGCATTGCCCGCAGCGCGTTTGCAACAAAGCTATTTTCACAGGATGAGAAGGGGTCTCTTTTTTCATTTTCTTTTCTCTCTCTTTTCTCGTTTCAACTCTAAGCCGGATAGCGAAAGCCGTTTCTTCTCAAAAACGGCTCTCGCTCTCGTTCCGTGCCGCCTATCCGAGTGCGGCGACGATTGCGTCCCCGATCTGGGTCGTCCCGACGCGCTTGGCCGCCTCAGAAGCGCCGGCAATATCGCCGGTGCGCCATCCTTGGGCAATCACCTTTTCCACGGCCGCCTCAATCGCGCAGGCCGCCGCCTCTTCTTTGAAAGAATAGCGCAGCATCAACGCCGCCGAAAGAATCTGCGCAATCGGGTTGGCCAGATTCTTGCCCGCAATATCCGGTGCGGAGCCGCCCGCCGGTTCATAAAGACCGAAACGGATCCCGCTCAATTCTGAGGTCTCTCCCAGACTCGCGCTGGGCAGCATCCCGAGAGAACCTGCCAGGGCTGCGGCTTCATCGCTTAAGATATCTCCAAACATGTTTTCGCAAAGCAGTACGTCATACTGAGAAGGATTCAGCATCAGCTGCATGGCCGCATTATCCACGAACACATGCTCCAATTGCACATCCGGGTATTCTTTACCCACGGTAGTTACGACGTCGCGCCAGAGCACTCCATTCTCCAGGACATTGGCCTTATCCACGCTCGAAAGCTTTTTGCGGCGCAGCCGCGCGGCCTCGAACCCGACATGGGCAATGCGCTCGATTTCCTCGGTCGTAATCACCATCGTATCGATGGCCCGCTGAAGAGTTCTCTTGCCTCCGATGCCTTCTTCATCCACCACCACATACTCCTCGGTCTTCTTGGGCTGCCCGAAATAAAGCCCGCCGGTCAGCTCGCGTACGACCATAATATCAATCCCCGAGCCGAAACGGCTTTCCTTCAAAGGACACGCATGATTAAGCCCCGGGTAGAGACGCACCGGCCTCAGGTTGGCAAAGAGCTCAAAGTGTTTGCGCAAGTAAAGCAGCGCCGCGCGCTCGGGCCGTTCACTCTTGGGCAAAGTCGGGTCCCGCCCCGGTAACCCCACTGACCCGAAGAGAACCGCATCGGCGGCCTCGCATTCTTCAAGCGTCTTATCCGGCAGCGCCTTGCCCGCTGCATCGATTCCCGCCCACCCGACAGGTGCCTCGTGGAATTCAAAATCCATTCCATAACGTGATTGAACGGCCCGCAGCACTTTGAGCCCCTCACGCATCACTTCCGGTCCGATTCCGTCGCCGGCCAATACTGCAACACGATATTTTTTCATTATTTCAATAATCCGTTTATTCTCTTAAGCACACGTTCTTTCCCCAACACTTCCATAAGATGATACAAACTGGGGCCGGACTTCGCCGCGGTTAGGGCCAAACGCAGCGGATGCACCAGGGGGCCAGCTTTCAACCCCAATTCTTTTGCCAATGCCTTTAAGACGGCTTCCAGACAAGCTGAGCTGAAATCCTCCAGGCCGGCATACCTCTCGCGCAGCATCGCCAGGCGCTCCCTGGCCTCCGGCGTGAACTCGCTCTCGAGCATCTCCGGGGGATACTCCAGCTCTTCGACAAAATAGAACCCGGCATACTCGGGCAGCTCCGAAAAGGTCTTCACCTTATCCTTGCAGGTCTCCAATGCCTGCCTCACATACTCCGCATCCCATCCCGAAGAAAGCATTCCGCCTCTCTCAAAAGCCTTCCTTCCCAGCTCGACAAACCGCTCCATGCTCAATTGACGCATATATTCGTAATTGATGGATTTCAATTTGTTCATGTCAAAGCGCGCATTGCTCCGATGGACCTGGCATAAATCAAAGCTCCGTATGATCTCCTCCACGCTCACGATCTCCTTGTTATCACCGGGCGTCCAGCCCAGGAGCACCAACTGATTGATGAGCGCTTCGGGCAAATACCCCATCTCCGGGTAAGCCATCAGCGACGCACCTTCATCGCGCTTGCTCATCTTGCTTCCGTCGGAGTTCAAGATCAGCGGAATATGCGCATATTGGGGCGGCTCTGCACCGAAAGCCCTAAAGAGAGCGATATGCTTGGCCGTATTGGTCAAATGGTCTTCTCCGCGGATAACATGCGTAATCCCCATCAATAAATCGTCAATCACGTTCACCAGATGGAATACCGGCTGGCCATCCGAGCGGACAATGACGAAATCCGGGTCCTGCGCCTCGCGATCCGTCAGCTCCCGGCGTACCTGGCCCACCACCAGGTCTTCAATCAGGGTCGCTTCACGTCCCATCTTGAAATAAACGGCTCCATCCCGGTCATAGGCAAAACCCTTGGATTTGAGCTCCTCTATCTTTTCACGGTAAATATCCGACCTCTGGCTCTGGAAGTAGGGACCGAAATCCCCCTTGCATGCATCCCGGTCGCTGCCGCTCAAAGGACCCTCATCCCAGTCAATTCCCAGCCAGCGCAGCCCCTCCAGGATCACATCCACTGCCTCCTGTGTATTGCGGACCGTGTCAGTATCCTCAATACGCAAAATGAATTTCCCGCCTGTATGCCGCGCATAAAGCCAGTTAAAAAGCGCCGTCCTCGCTCCACCTATGTGGAGATATCCCGTCGGACTGGGCGCAAACCGAACCCGTGTACTCATCCCTGATTAATTCCTTCTAATTCAAACTCTCAGGGCATCTTTCGCCCTGTTCTCGGGGTCTTATTCTACCTTCTAGCCGGCTCTCTTCAAGCTCCGAGCGCAACCGAACCCTCATTATTTCTCAGATGGGGCGAGCCGGCATTGAATTTTTACGTCTTTCATGCTAATTTGCCCACGTGGGGGCTTGCACGCCCTTAACTGATTTTGGTGCCCCGCATCAAGATACGCTTTTGCATACAGAGAATATTATGGCTGAAGAATACAATCCTTATAATCCAATCGTGATGGATCATTTCTTGAATCCTCGCAATATGGGCGACTTGGAAGACGCTGACGGAATCGGAGAGGTCGGCGCGGCTGCCTGCGGTGACATCATGAAAATTAGTCTTAAAATCAGCGATGACGGGAAAATCTCGGACGCACGCTTTAAGACTTTCGGTTGCGGCTCGGCTATCGCCAGCTCCAGCATGGCCACCGAATTGGTTAAAGGGAAAACCATCGAAGAAGCTCTGAAAGTCACCAATAAAAACGTGGTCGATGCTCTGGGCGGACTCCCTCCGGTCAAAATCCATTGCTCCGTCCTCGCCGAGGAAGCCATCAAAGCCGCTTTGGAAGACTACCTCAAACGCCATCCCGAAAAGGCTGCTCTCGTGGCCGCAAATAACCACAAGGCATGATAAAAGTTTACTTGGACCACCAGTCCTCGACTCCGGTCCTTCCCCAGGTCTATGAGGCGATGCTCCCCTGGTTCAGTGAGTACTATGGGAATGCCTCCGCTCTCCATGATCAGGGTCTGCGCGCCAAAGCCGCTCTGAACCAGGCTCGAAAGCAATTTTCCGAGGCGATTCATTCTGCCGACCCCGAAAGCATCCTTTTTACCTCATGCGGCACCGAGGCCAATAACCTAGCCATCAAAGGCACCGCTTATGCTCTCCAGCATAAGGGCAAACACATTATCCTCTCCACGGCCGAGCACCCTTCCGTGGAAAACTCCGTCGCTTTTCTGGAGCGCCAGGGCTTTACCGCCACTAGGGTACCCGTCAATTCCCAGGGCTTCATCAACCCGGAGGATATCCGGGCCGCCATCACACCCGAGACGATTCTGATCGCCACCCACTATGCCAATCACGACATCGGCACGATTCAGCCCATTGCACAAATCGGCGAGATCGCCCGTGAGCACAAAATCCAGTTTTTCGTAGATGCCGCTTTCAGTGCAGGATGGCTCCCCATCAATGTCCAGGAGATGAATGCAAGCCTTCTGAGCCTTTCTCCGCATCGCTTCTACGGCCCCAAAGGGGTCGGCGTGCTCTATAAAAACCGCAAAGCTCGCCTCTCGAGCATTATCCACGGAGGCATCCAGGAAAATAATTTCCGCAGCGGCACCGAGAATATCCCCGCAATTGTCGGCGGCGGTCTGGCTATGGAACTTGCTGAAATTGAACGCGAAAAGAGAGTTTCTCGCCTGAGAGTCCTCCAGGAAAAACTCTGGAAAGGCCTCTCCGAGCAGATCAGCTACATTTGCCTCAATGGTCCCCTGCCCGGTGAAAACCGCCACCCTGCCAATCTCAATGTCAGCACCGAATTTATCGAAGGCGAGGGCCAGCTCCTGCTCTGCAATGCCGCAGGCATCGCCGTAGCCAGCGGCTCCAGTTGTGTGAGTAAGAACCTCAAATCTTCCCTCACGTTGACCGCCATTGGTCTGGATATCACTCTGGCTCAGGGCAATATAATATTTACACTCGGCAAGGATAATACCTTCGAACAAATCGATTATGTCGTCTCCTCATTCGCAAGAATCGTGGAGCGTCTCCGGCAGATGTCCCCCATGTGGGATGCCTTCCAAAAGGGTAATATCGCCTCTGTAATACCCGAAAACCCCAAATAATACGCTCTCTTTTCCGCTTTTTTTGGCCGTCCACAAAACGTTTTCAAAAGCTTTACCCCATATAACACCTTTTCTATTAAGAGGAAAGGTGTTTTTTATCATCCCGTTCATTTTACAAAAAATTATCTTGCCTCATTAGAATTCCTTTTGTAGAGTGGGGCCTAGGTAGTTCATGCATGGATTTGTACGAGGCAAAAAGCCCGCCAAATCCAAGAAAAAGACTGTATGTTTTTGCGCATACTGTAGGGGTATAGTGTGTGTCTAGAGCATAAGGTTTCTTTCTGTTTTGCAAAACATCTAAGAACCTCTCTGACAGAGAATAGTATGGGAAAAAAAACGCTGACAAATGCCGATAACCCGGCTGAAACCCAGGATCAAATGATAACTGGCCTGGCAGATAAGTGGCGCGATAAAAAAGGCAGCCTCATTATGGCCTTGCACGATGTTCAAAGCCATTACGGTTATGTACCGCGCGATGTGGCGCGCAAACTGGCACACCAATTGGATGTACCGCTGGCGCGCATCTATGAAGTAATCACCTTTTACAACTACTTCAAATTAACCCCTCCGGGTAAGCACAGAATCAGTGTTTGCCTCGGAACCGCCTGTTACCTCAAAGGGGCCCCCGAGCTCATCGAGGAAGTTGAGTCCCTCCTGGGGATCAAAGAAGGCCAAACCACCTCCGATGGCTTGTTCCAGATGGATGTGGTCAGGTGTCTGGGGTGTTGTGGATTGGCTCCTGTTCTGACAGTTAACGAGGAAGAAGGCGATAAAGTGTACGCCAAGTTGACTCGCAAACAGGTCGCCGAAATCATTGCCAAGTACAGTAAACCGGGAGCAATCGAGAAAAAATGAAAAAACTTAATAAAGAAGACATCCTCGCCGCCAGCAAATCCAATCCCTACGACGGCGACTATGTAAAAGTTGGTATCAGCACCTGTGGCGTCGCCGCCGGAGCCCAAGATACCTTAAATGTGTTTGAGGAAGAAACCAAACGTCTGGGCATCAAAGTCGATATCCGCAGATGCGGCTGCATCGGCATGTGCTATGCCGAACCGCTGGTGGAAGTATCCGCCGCCGGTCTCCCTAAAGTGACCTACGGCAAAGTGGATAAAAATGTCGCTCTGGAAATTATCCAGGAACACCTGGCCCACGGGCGCCTGGTGGATGACTATATTTTTGACATGCCCATGAATCGATAAGAATCCAGAAATTACTATGAGCAAACAAACTATTTTTTTACTACGTGATACTTCCCTTACACAGGATAATACGCGTGATTTCCAGATTCTCTTCCTGAAAATAGCCCGCGATTTGAATATCGAAGACTCCATCCAGGCCGTCAGAGCTTCGGACTTGGGAATCTACGATAAGGGCTATGTTATCAAAGATCTGACCAATAAGGTCACTTACGCCAATATCAAGGAAGCCGATATCGAGAAGTTCCTCAAGGCCACAGTCAAAGGCGAGGGTTCGGTGGATGAGTTTAAATACACCGCCGATAAATGTCAGCTCCGTATCGTGCTGCGCAATTGCGGATTGATCGATCCCGAAAGCATCGAAGAATACATGGCTCAGCAGGGCTATTGCGCCCTGGCCAAAGCCCTCACCGAGATGACTCCCGAAACAGTCATTGAGGAAATGAAGAAGAGCGGCCTTCGCGGTCGTGGCGGTGCAGGCTTCCCCACCTGGATGAAGTGGTCCTTTGCACGCAATTCTCTCGATGAAACCCGTTACGTGGTTTGCAATGCAGACGAAGGTGACCCGGGCGCTTACATGGATCGCAGTATCCTTGAAGGTGACCCTCACGCCGTCGTCGAGGGTATGATCCTGGCCGGTTTTGCTATCGGTGCACAACGCGGCTTCTTCTATATCCGCGCCGAGTACCCCCTGGCCATCAAACGCATCGAAACCGCCATTGAGCAAGCTTATGAACGCGGTTTGCTAGGCAATAACATCCTGGGCTCAGATTTCAGCTTCGATCTGGAAATCCGTCTGGGCGCCGGTGCTTTCGTCTGCGGTGAGGAAACAGCCCTCATCGAATCCATCGAAGGCAAACGGGGTACTCCTAGGTCCCGTCCTCCCTTCCCTGCTGATAAAGGACTCTGGAACCACCCGACCATCATCAACAACGTCGAGACCCTGGCGACCGTCGCTCAAATCATCACTCACGGCGGCGATTGGCTCGCCGCAATCGGCACCGAGAAATCCAAAGGAACAAAAGTCTTCGCCATTACAGGCAAGGTGAAAAATTCCGGCCTCGTCGAAATCCCCATGGGAATGACCCTTGGCGAAGTCGTCTTCGGCATCGCCGGCGGCGTTCTGGGTGGACGTAAACTCATGGCCGTCCAGACGGGCGGTCCCTCCGGCGGCGTTATTCCCCAGAAGTTGATCGATACCAAGGTCAGCTATGAGCACCTCGCCGAAGTAGGCTCCATCATGGGCTCCGGCGGCTTGATCGTCATGGATGAAGATGATTGCATGGTCGATATCCCCAGATTCTACCTCCGCTTCTGCGTGGAAGAGTCCTGCGGTAAATGCGCTCCGTGCAGAATCGGCGGCTTCCAGATGCTGAAGATTCTCGACCGAATCGCAGAAGGCAAAGGAGTCGATGCCGACTTGAAACAGATGCAGCGCATCGCTCAAGGTATGCAGAAAGCATCCCTTTGCGCTCTGGGCCAGACAGCTCCCAACCCGGTCTTGTCTACGATGAAGTACTTCGCTGAAGAATACAGGCAGCACGTCGAAGACAAAAAATGCCGTGCAGGTAAATGTACCAAAATGGTTCAGTATACCATCGATCAAACCCATTGTAAGAAGTGCAAACTTTGCGTAGTCAACTGCCCCGTGGGTGCCATCTCCGGCTCGCGTGAAGCTGGATACGTCGTTGACCAGGTCAAATGTATTAAATGCGGCACCTGTTACGAAGTCTGCAAATTTAAAGCAATAGTGAGAAAGTAACATGATTACTGCAAGAATTAACGGTATAACGGTCAAGGTTCCTGTGGGAACTACCATTCTGGAAGCGGCAAAAAAGGTGCAGGTCAAAATCCCCACCCTCTGCGCCCATCCTGACCTTCGCTCAAGATCCTCATGTGGAATCTGCATCGTAAAGGCCAAAGGCATCAACAAAATGCTCCGCGCCTGCTGCACTCCCATTGAGAAGGATATGGACATCATCACGCACGACGCGGAAATCGTTGAAATCCGCCGCACCGTGATCGAATTGATCCTCTCCAAGCATCCCAATGAGTGTCTCACCTGTACTCGCAATCATACTTGCGAGCTCCAGCAACTGGCTGCCGATTTCGGCATCCTCCGCGAGTCATTCCCTCAGATTGAGCCCAAGGTTCCTTACGATGATTCGACAGGCGCCATCGCCGTCGACCGCCGCAAGTGCATTCTCTGCGGCCGTTGCGTCGATGTCTGCCAGATGATGCAGAATGTCTGGGCACTGAGCTTCCTCGATCGCGGTATCGACGCTCGCGTCGCTCCTGCCGGTGAAATCACCCTCGAGGAATCCCCCTGTATCCGTTGCGGTCAATGCTCTGCTCACTGCCCCACTGGCGCTATTGTCGAGCATGATGACACTCCGCAAGTTTGGGCTGCCCTTCAGAATCCTGACCTCCATTGCGTAGTCCAGATCGCTCCGGCGGTCCGTATCGCCATCGGTGACATCTTGGGATATCCTCCGGGCACGAACCTGACCCGCAAGCTCTATGCCGCATTCCGCCGCTTGGGCTTCGATTCAGTCTTCGATACCAACTTCGGCGCCGATGTCACGATCGTCGAAGAAGGCACCGAGTTTGTCCATCGCTTCACCAAAGCCCCCGAGCAACTGCCGCTCATCACGAGCTGCTGCCCTGCCTGGGTCGATTTCATGGAGAAATACCACCACGATGTCGTACCGCATTTCTCCTCCTGCAAATCGCCTCACCAGATCGTCGGCGCTCTGGCCAAGACCTTCTACGCAAAGAAGAGAAGACATGACCCGGAGAAGATTTTCGTCGTCTCCATCATGCCCTGCACCGCCAAGAAATACGAAATCACCCGTTGCAAGGAGATGTATGCCTCCGGTTACAAGGATGTTGATATCGTAATTACAACGCGCGAATTGGCTCGTATGATTAAGCAGTCGGGCATTGACTTCAATTCACTGGTCGATGAAGACGCTGACAGCATCCTGGGCGAATACACCGGTGCCGGCACCATCTTCGGTGTCACCGGTGGTGTCATGGAAGCTGCACTCCGCACCGCCTATTATGCGATCACCGGCGGTAAACTCGCCAATATCGAGTTCGAAAACGTCCGCGGTTTCGATGGCGTCAAAGAAGGTGCGATCCCCATTCACGGCACGACCGTCAAGGTCGCCGTGGCTCACGGAATCGGCAACGTCGAGTATGTCCTCAATCGTGTAGTGGAAGCCAAGCGCAAAGGCGAAGAGCCTCCCTATCACTTCATCGAAGTCATGGCTTGCCCCGGTGGTTGCATCGGCGGTGGTGGTCAGCCCTATGGAATCACCAATCAGATCCGCGCCGCACGCGCTGCCGGACTCTATGAAGATGACCGCGACAGCGCAATTCGTTACTCACATGAAAATCCCTCGGTGAAGGCTCTGTATGATGAATATATCGGCAAGCCTCTCGGCGAAAGGTCTCACCATCTCTTCCATACGGGATATACAACTTACAGCGAGTACAAACGCTAAACGCTAAACAGAATCCTAAGCCAAGGAGCGCTCGCGCTCTGACTCAAGGGATACTATGTTCTACAACAACACATTTATAATGACCCTCTGCGCCGCTTGATCGCGGCTCAGGGGGTTCTGCTTTTTATTTTACGATGAAAAAAAGAATCGGTTTTATCGGTATCGTCATTGAAGACCGCCAGAAAAGCGCCGACAAAGTGAATCATCTCCTCTCCGAGTTCGGTCAAATCATTATCGCTCGAACCGGCATCCCTTATAAGGATCGCAATTGCTGCGTCATCACCCTGGTGGTCGATGCCACCACCGATGAAGTAGGAGAATTAACCGGAAAAATCGGCAGCATCCCCGGCACAACCGTCAAGAGCGCCTTGAGCAAAGAAAATTAAACTTTAATCCAAAGAGAAAATCCATTTCCGGGAATGATCACCGCCAGAAACAACCTTTTCCATACGAAACCTCTGTCAGGGCTTTACCGGTTTAATCTGACGCTCATCCCCTCAGCCTTTTCTCGCCTCGAAAAATGAAAACAAAAATATCAGCAAAAACAGGCCATTTCATCGATGATCAAGCGATCGCCGATGTCCTGGCTAAATCACACGCTCCGGCCTCTTCCGAAGTGCTCGAAATTCTCGCTAAAGCTCGCGAACTCCATGGCCTTTCCATGGCAGATGTCGCCACACTCTCTCTGGTCACGGACCCCAAATTGTTGGAGGAGCTTTTCCATACGGCCCGCTTTGTCAAAGAATCCATCTACGGCCGGCGCATGGTTCTTTTCGCCCCGCTCTATATTTCCAATCTCTGCGCCAATGAATGCCTCTACTGCGCATTCCGGGCCAAAAATACCGCCATTAAACGTAGAGCTCTCAACCAGGAGGAAATCGCCCGCGAAACCGAAATCCTCATCAACCAGGGCCATAAACGCATCCTCATGGTCGCCGGCGAAGCCTACCCCAAACAGGAAGGCTTTCAATACATCCTTGATTCCATCGCGACGATCTACAAAGTCAAGTCCGGCAACGGCGAAATCCGCCGCGTCAATGCCAACCTGGCCCCTCTCTCGGTCGAAGAATTCCATCTCCTCAGAGAAGCCAAAATCGGAACTTTCCAGATTTTCCAGGAAACCTACCATCGCCCCACCTATGCGCAGATGCATCAGGCAGGCAAAAAACGCGATTATGATTGGCGCGTCACTGGCATGGACCGTGCCATGGAAGGCGGCGTGGATGATGTCGGTATCGGCATCCTCTTCGGTCTCTGCGATTGGCGCTATGAAGTTCTGGCCATGCTCCAGCACATCGCCCACCTGGAAGATGTTTTCGGTGTCGGCCCGCATACCATCAGCGTCCCCAGAATGGAACCGGCCACCGGCTCAAATATCAGCATCAATCCGCCTCATCCGGTAAATGATGATGATTTCCGCAAAATCGTCGCCATCTTCCGCCTGGCCGTCCCCTATACCGGTATCATCATGTCCACTCGTGAATCGTCCCAAATGCGTTCCGAAACTTTCGCCCTGGGCGTCTCGCAAATCTCGGCCGGCAGCCGTACCAATCCCGGCGGATATTCCACTGAGGAAGACCCCATGGATTCAAGCCAGTTTTCGCTGGGGGATCATCGCCACATTGATGAAGTCGTCCTGGACCTGATCCACATGGGCTATATCCCCTCCTTCTGCACCGGCTGTTACAGGCTCGGCCGCACCGGAGCCGACTTCATGGATATGGCCAAGCCGGGCCTGATCAAGTCCCATTGCGATCCCAACGCAGTCTCCACCTTCATGGAATACCTCCTGGATTATGCTTCTCCGCAGACACGCAAAGAAGGGCTGGCGCTCGTCGATAAAATTCTCCCCACTATGCCGCCCCTGGCACGGGAGAGAGCCGAAAAACTAGCCGCTCAGGTCAAGACCGGCAAGAGAGATGTCTATTGCTGAAAAACGGGAATATCAGAATTAAAATCAAGATGAACCGGGGAGGCTTTTCCCAAATCTGCAAAAGCTTCCCCTTGTCTGCGCTAACACAGTGAAAACACCCAAAACCTTTCGCCTCCACATCGGTATCTTTGGACGCCGCAACGTCGGCAAATCGAGCCTCCTCAATGCCCTCACCCGACAACAGACTTCCATCGTTTCTTCCACTCCGGGCACGACTACCGACCCCGTCGAAAAACCGATGGAGCTTCCGGCCATCGGACCGGTTCTATTTATAGACACCGCTGGCGTGGATGACGAAGGCGCCCTGGGCTCCCTGCGTGTTGCCAAAACCAGACAGGTCATTGAGCGAACCGATCTGGCGCTCTTGATTGTCGAGGCCGGTGAATGGACCAATTTCGAGGATTCTCTCTTAAAAGAACTCTCGTCTCAAAATGTCCCCACCGTCATTGTGTTCAATAAATCCGACCTCTCTGAGCCGCCGCCTGCTCTGGTTGAGCGCCTCAATGGGGAGACTAAAACGACCTCCGTCATATTCTCCGCCAAGACCGGCCAGGGCATCAATGAGCTCCTCCAGTCGCTCGTCCTCTGCGTTCCCGATGAATTTATCAACCGCCCCTCGATCGCCGCGGACCTGGTCCCCGAAGGAAAATGCGCTATCCTCGTAACGCCCATTGATAAAGCCGCACCCAAGGGACGCCTCATTCTGCCCGAAGTCCAGACCATCCGTGATCTGCTCGATGCCAGCCGCTTTGTCATCGTCTGCCGCGAAACCGAGCTTCCCCAGGCTTTGAGCAAACTCAATGAGAAACCGGCCATCGTCATTACCGATTCTCAGGCCTTCAAAACCGTCAATGAACTCACCCCGCCCGATATCCCCCTGACCGGTTTTTCCGTCCTTTTCGCTCGCCTCCAGGGCGACCTCTATGAAATGACCCGCGGAGCCCTCACCATCGACCGCCTCAAGCCCGGCGACAAAGTGCTCATCGCCGAAGCCTGCGCTCATCATCCCATCCATGAAGATATCGGGACCGTCAAAATCCCCCGTATGCTCAATCGCTATGTAGGCGGTGAGCTCCAATTCGACTGGACCCATGGGCGCGATTTTCCCGAAGACCTCGCCAGCTTCAAGCTCATCATCCATTGCGGCGCCTGCACCTGGAACCGCAGAGCCGTCCTGAGCCGTATCTTGCACGCTCAAGAGGCCGGTGTCCCCATCACCAACTACGGCCTCTGCATCGCCTATTCTCTTAAAATTTTCGACCGCGCATTGGAGCCTTTCCCACTGGCCCGTGAGATTTACCGCAACCACCTCCTTACTCAACAAAACACTCCCTGAACCCTCATGTACACTTTAGACGATATTATAGACCTCCTCCAAAGCTGCGAAAACGAGGTTGATTTCGCCCGTCTCCAAACACGGGCAATGGAAACCACTCTTGAGCACGTCGGCCCGGAGGTCCATTTCAGAGGCCTCATCGAGTTCTCCAACGTCTGTTCCTGCGATTGCTTCTACTGCGGCATCCGCAAAAGTAATAAAAAAGTCCAGCGCTACTCTCTGAGTCAGGAGGAAATTGTTGAGCTGGCCAAGTGGTCTGCTGGAGAAGGCTACGGCTCCATCGCGCTCCAGTCGGGCGAACGCAGCGACCCGGCCTTCGTCGATTTCGTCACCGGAGTTCTCCGCCAAATCAAATCCGAAACCCGCTCTGAGCTTCTGCCCGAAGGCCTGGGCATTACCCTTTCTGTTGGAGAACAGACTAGAGAAACCTACCAACGCTTTTTCGATGCGGGCGCTCACCGCTTTCTCCTCCGGATCGAAACCACTTCTCCGGCTCTCTTTGCACAGATTCACCCCGCCGAGCAGCATCTCCAGACCCGCTTGCGCGCGCTCGAGTATTTAAAAGAAATCGGTTACCAGGTCGGCACGGGCGTCATGATCGGCCTGCCCGGGCAGACCTATGAAGACCTTGCCCGCGATGTCCTCTTCTTTCGGGATATCGATATCGACATGATCGGTATGGGCCCCTATCTCTCTCATCACGATACACCCATGGCCCTCTACTCCGAAGAGAACATGAGAAACCGGCAACTCATTTTCAGGAAATCGCTGGCTATGATCGCCGCCACCCGGATCGTCTGCCCCAAAATCAATATCGCCTCCACCACGGCCCTCCAGACGATTGACCCAGCCGGCCGCATCGATGGACTCCGTTTCGGCGCCAATGTCCTCATGCCCCAAACAACCCCGCCCGGTTTCCGTCGAAACTATCTCCTCTACGAAGGAAAACCCGGACTGGATGAAAATGCCCTGGAAACCCGCCTGAATCTGGAGCGTCAAATCGAATCCATCGGCCGATACGTCTCCAAAAATAAATGGGGCGATTCTCTCCGCTTCCACGAAAAACACCCTCACTCTCCGGACACGCCCGCCGGAATATAAAGTCTTTCTCTAATTG
Organism: uncultured Verrucomicrobiota bacterium; assembly: GCA_964609795.1. Lineage (GTDB taxonomy): Bacteria > Verrucomicrobiota > Verrucomicrobiia > Limisphaerales > UBA1412 > UBA1412. The sequence goes on along the minus strand of CAZSTC010000018.1, from coordinate 13,583 downwards.
GAAGAATTGCTTTTCCCCGGGCTCGCCAAAAGATTTCTCGTATGGGAACTTATCCGGCGTTAAGATGAACGAGCTGGGTCACTGAAATGACCCAAAAATTGAAGAAATTTCGCTCCAAATACGTCTAAACAATGGCTGTTTAGTGAGTGATAAATTGACTTAGCGAGAATGAGGCTGGCAAAGATACTGATTGACAAGGGCTTAGTGAATCAGGAACAGATGAGCCGCGCCTTGGAGTATAAGAACTCCAAGCGGATTCGTCTGGACCGTGCGTTGATTCAAATCGGGGCCGTAAGCGAAAAAGACCTCCTGACCGCATTGGGAGAGCATTTGAACATGCCTCTGGTCAATCTCATTCAAGCTCCCGTGGACCCCGAAGTCGTCAAGCTTCTTCCTCCCAAGCTCGTCTACCGCCGCCGTGTGATGCCCCTCTGGCTCAGAGAGGGTCTCCTGGAGGTCGCTATCAGCAACCCCTTTGAATCCTACGCTCTGGATGATATCCAGCTCCTCACCGGCCAGAAAGTTCGTGCTGTTCTGGGCTGCGAAGAAGAAATCGAGCGCCTCATTAAGGAATACTACGGCCTGGGCGGCGACACCATTAACGAGCTCACCGGCGGAGTCATGGATAATGGACTCCTGACCACCGGCATCGACGGCGCCAAGAGTGAAGACCTGATGGAGATGGCCCAGGAAGCCAGCGTCATCAAACTGGTCAATGAAATCATCGTCGAAGCGGTCAATGAGCGTGCCAGTGATATTCACATTGAGCCCTACGAAGGCGAGCTCAGCATCCGTTACCGCGTAGATGGCGTCCTCCGCCCGGCCTCTGTCCCGGCACAGATCCATCAATTCCAGGCCGCCATCATCAGCCGCATTAAAATTTTAGCCAATCTCAACATTGCCGAGCGCCGTGTCCCGCAGGATGGCCGTATCAAGTTCTTTATCGGCGGCCGCCAGATCGATGTCCGCGTCAGCGTCATTCCCATGATTTTTGGCGAAGGCATCGTCATGCGCCTTCTGGATAAGGCCACCGTCCTCTACACACTTCCTCAGTTGGGCATGGATGAGGAAACCTTTGCCAGCTTTCAACAACTCATTGAAAGGCCCCACGGCATTATCCTCGTAACCGGCCCCACCGGTAGCGGTAAAACCACCACTCTCTATGCCGCCTTGAATGCCATCGTCGGCCAGGAAATCAAGGTCCTGACCGTTGAAGACCCGGTGGAATACAATCTCCGCGGCGTCAACCAGATCCCCGTAGATCACCAGGTCGGCATGACCTTTGAGCGTGGTTTGCGCTCCATTCTGCGCCATGACCCCGATGTCGTCATGATCGGTGAAATCCGCGACCTGGAAACTGCCCAGGCCGCCGTTCAGGCCTCCCTCACGGGCCACCTGGTTCTCAGCACCCTTCACACAAACGACGCATGCTCTGCTCCCATGCGCCTCATGGATATGGGTATTGAACCCTACCTGGTCAGCAGTACCCTGATCGCCAGTATGGCTCAGCGCCTGGTGCGCAAACTCTGCAACGAATGCAAAGAAGCCTATGAACCCAACCCCAAGACGCTCCCTGCCGATCTTAAACTTTTCCCAAATGAAAGACTCTATCGCGCCGTCGGTTGCGATGCCTGCCGCCAGACCGGTTACAAGGGCCGCTCAGGCGTCTACGAGCTCATGTTGATGAATGAAGATATCGCCGAGCTCATCACTTACAGAAAACCCACCTATGAAATCGTGGCGGCTGCCCGCAAAAATGGACTTCGCCTCTTGCGCGAAGACGGCTGGATCAAAACACGCCGCGGAGTCACTGACGTGAGTGAGGTCGTCAAGAATACGGCTATTTAAAAAGTAAAAGGGGATTATTTTAGATTCTGAACCAAAGCTGAAAACTGAGAATGGGCGACTTTCAATATACTGCAAAAAACTCTCTGGGCGAAACCGTAACAGGCACCCTCACCGCCGATAACCGCACCTCTGCCATCGCAATCCTGGAAGAACGAAGGCTTTTCCCCCTCAAAATTGCGGACAAATCGGCCGATATCCGTAAATCCGCCACCCATTGGAAAGTAAAGCCCAAAGATGTCGGCATCATGTACGGCCAGCTCGCCGACCTCCTGGGCAGCGGTGTCCCCTTACTCAAAGCGCTCGATAGCCTCATCCGCAGCGGCGGTAATAAAAACCTCAATGAGCTCCTCAAAGAAATCCGCGCCTCCGTTGCCGACGGTAAATCCCTGACCGAAGCCTTTAAACAATTTCCCGAAGTTTTCCCTCCTCTGCAAACCGCCATGGTCCAGGCCGGCGAACGCGCCAGCTTCCTCCAGGATGTTTTGCAAAGCATGTCCGATTTCCTCGAACGACTCGATGAGCTCCGCAGCAAAGTCATCGGCTCTCTCATCTACCCCATGGCGTTGACAGTCATCGGCGGTCTGGTTCTCGTGGGCGCTCTCATCTTTTTCGTCCCCAAGTTTGAAGCCCTCCTGGCCAATACGGAGATGCTTCTCCCGACGGCCATCGTTTTTGCCCTGAGCCGGGCTCTTCGCAGTGGATGGCATCTGATCGCCCTGACCCTCTTCGCTCTGACGCTCCTCTTCTGGGGCGCTTTCAAAAGTGAGACCGGTAAAAGAGTGATCGAGCGCTACCGGATGAAAATTCCCTTTGTCGGCAACGCCATGCGAATGGTCGCTATCTCCCGTTTCTGCCGCATTTTAGGAACCCTTCTGACCAATGGCGTCCCGCTGATCCAGTCTCTGGTTATCGCCAAAGATGCCACCGGTTCAGCTCTGATGGCAGAACAGATAGCCAAAGCCATCGAGAACGTCCGCGAAGGTAAATCTCTCTCCGAACCCCTCCGCAAAGGCGGCATCTTCCCCGATCAGATCATGGCCATGCTCGCCACGGCCGAGGAATCCAACCGCCTGGATAAAGTCCTCCTCAATATCGCCGATACCGTCGAGCGCAGAACCAACCGCCAGGTAGATCAGGCCGTCCGCCTCATCGAGCCCCTGGTCCTCTGCCTCATCGCTGCGGGCATCGGCTTTATGGCGATTGGTCTCTTGCTGCCTATTTTCACCATGGCAGGCTCCCTGGGCAAGTAAAGGCCGGCTAGTAAACAATCTTGAGCTGCCGTTGCTCTGCCCGGTTTTCAAACCGTATCCAGAGCAGTTGCGCGATCACGTCCACGTTGAAGTCGCTCAGCTTCTCCTCTCCTAACCATATCTCTTTGGGCGTTGCCGGTACCGAACAGAGCATCACCGCCTGAGTCCCGGCGATTCCATCCACCTTGCAGCTCAGAGTGCCATGCTCTTCCGATTTTCCCTCTGCCTGAAACTCCTCATCCAGCACCCTGCAGGCCGCGGCCAAGACCGAAGACTTACCCGGCTTCTGAACCCGGTCCAGATTCAATAGGAAATAACGGCTCCCGGGTGTGAAATCCACGCTCGTTAAGAGCTGCAATTTCGGGTCGAAAAGGTTCACGAACCGGCCGTTCACGCCCCAGGGATGACCTCCGATCGATTCATCCAGACCCGCAGCGATGAAGTAAGGCCCACGCCTCAACGCCAGCGAACTGCGTTCATCAAACTTCACTTTTTTCCCGCAAACTGCCCGAAGCCGCTTCATGAAAAGCTCGTCCCCGTCCGCCGCTGCCGCAATAGATACCGGAGACCTCTTTTCAACATAGACGCGCCCCCTGCCCACACGGTAAGTCTGGCCCTCCATGCCTTCTTTCGGTGCCTTTTCCTTTACTCCCAGCGTCTCCATCAGGTGCTGCCTCGGTGTCGCGTATTTCTTGTCGCCGGTGTTCCACCATTCTTTCACCGCATGGAACGGGTCCGCATCGTCATCCACGATGAACAGGATTCCCCCTTTCTTCACCCACTTGGCTATCGGCGCATGGACTTCGGGCGAAAGAGGCTTCATCCCGGTATAGCTCAAGAGCAGCAACGCATAGTCCTTGAGATAATCCTCAATCTCGACATTCTCGAGCTGAACCATCTCCACAGGAATTCCCCTCTTCAGTAACGGCAGCGCCATCCCGTAAACATGTCCCATATTCGGATCGCTTCCCAGCTCGCCTCGCTGGAACATCAGTGAATCGCTAACGAGTTGCCCCACACGGCTCGATTGATGATCCCAGGCCCAATCGCTCTGGTTCATATCGTTCAGAGCCCTCATCACCACCTGCAGCTCGGTCGCATATTCCGCAGGGATCCCCTTGCGCTCAGCCTCCGGAACGTTGGAAGGATATTTGCCTCTGAAAACACGGCTCGGCCACGGCATCACTTCATAACGCCACACCTCAGGCTGCAAAAGCGATGCCGTCAGCGTCGATTCCCAGTTCAGCCGATAATCATTCCAGTCATGGGCCGGATTATCCTCCACCGGATCATTCAGGTACCAGACTATCCGCCCCGTGGAACGAACCAGATTATACATCGAGGAGTATTCCAGAAATGCCGTCTCGAAAGTCCGTTCCTTAAACGAGCCCTTGTAAAAATTCGGTGTCCGGGATGTTCCCGTCCAGACCTGCGCGATATATCCGTCGCAGCCCTTCAGCCGTGCCAGGCTCGACTCCGGACTCACAATCCCCCAATGCGCATAGTTCAGAAGTGAGTGGGTCGGCACGTAGCACTTCACCTGCTTGCCCTGCTCCCGGTTGTACTCCTGAATAAAATCAAAAACCTGCTGCAATGCCCGGCGGTAAAGATAATACTTCAGCTTGCTGGCTTTCCATTGAGCCTCCACACTGCCGTGCGGTGCCTCCCAGTCCTGCCCGTAATAGCTCTTCCACTCCTTCTTGAAACCCTCCGAGTAGCCTCCTCTGACCCAGAACTCTGGCTCCTCCAGATGAATCGCCTCCACTCCCGCATCCAGTGCGCGCTTAACGCCGACGCAGAGGAACTTTCCGTAATTCTCGCCCGGAGACATATAGTAAACATCTCCACCATGGCTGATCTTGTTGCCCGCACGGTCTGTCTGCGCCTCGTCCTCGTGGTTCACTCCGTCAAAGCGCCCGTAAAGATAATCCTGATATTGCCCCCAGGATACGCCCGTCATCACGTGAACCCGGTAGCCTCGTTCACGCCAGGTTTTCACCCGCTCGGGCATCCCGGCGTCTATCCCGTAAACGATAGCCACATCCGAGCAGAGATGAATATCATCCGCGTAAGGTGCCGCTGCCTGAAAAACGCTTCTCTCCTGCACCTGAAGCGGATCGCTCACCGCTCCCGTCGCACCCGAAACCGTAACCGCAATCCCAAGCGCCATCGCGCTCAAGATACTTCTAATCCCCCAGTTTATATGCCTCATCTGTTAGAATGTTTTTTTATTCCCCGCCAAAATCTTCTCAGACTCCTCGCAAAAGCGTTTCATCTCCTCCTCGCTGCCGATACTGATGCGCAGATAATCCTTCACCTCCTCATCCGCCCACCACCGCACAAGTATGTTCTTCTCGCGTAACCGCAGGTACCACTCCCGGGCACTCAGCGTCGAGGGCTTCACAAAAATAAAGTTGGTCTGGCTCGGATACGCCTGGAATCCGTGCTGCGCGAACCAGCGCATCATCTCCGCGCGAGTCTTTTTCACCCGCTCGAAGTTTTTCTGATAATACTCCAGATTCTCCAGAGTGGCCTCGGCCGCAATCTGTCCCAGCCCGTTCACGTTGTAGCTGCCGCGAATCTTGTGCATCGCTCCGATCAGCTCTTCAGACCCCACGGCATAACCCACCCGCTGGAAGCAAAGCGAATACGCCTTGGAAAAAGTCCGCGCCACGATCACATTCGGCATCCTAAGCGCAAGCTCCATCGCGTTTTCTTCTGCGAATTCCACATAAGCTTCGTCTAACAGGACTACCCCAGTCTGCGCTTTACATAACGCCTCGAGCTCGGCCATCTTGTAGCCGCGCCCAGTAGGCGCATTGGGCGTCGTGACGAAGCTCAGCGCCGCCCCAAAATCCCAACGTTTCCCAGACTTCAGCTCCGATACAGACGGAATCCCGAAATCAGCCAATAACGGCACCGGATTGCGCACCGCCCCGGCGGAATCCGCCAAGACCGGATAAAGACTGTAGCTCGGCCAAAAATATTGCACCGTACTGGCCGAGCGCTCCGAGGCTCCGTTCCCATGTTTCAGCGGATCCACGAACGTCCTTATCGCCATCTCCAGCACCTCGTCAGACCCGTTGCCGACCAGGATATTCTCCTTCTTGCAGCCGTGCATCGCCGCCAGCTTCTCCCGCAGCCCATCGGCTCCCGGGTTCGGATAGCGCCTCAGCCGACCATCCACACATTCCTTTATTTTCTCCAGCACTGCCGGAGCCGGCGAATACGGGTTTTCATTGGTATTTAGCCGCACCAAACCATCCACGATAATCTGCTCACCGGGTACATACGCCTTGAGTCCCTCCACCAGAGGGCGAATCAAACTCTTACTCATCTCTTTTAAAATCAATTCTGCTTTTCTAACGAATACACCTGCCGACCCGCGACCCAGGTCCCGTGCACTCTGCCTTTGATAGGCCAGCCGGTGAAAGGTGAATTCTGTGATTTGCTCGCTCCTTGCGCCGCATCGTAAACCCACTCTTCTTCCGGATCAAACACCGTAATATCAGCCGCCACACCGACGCTGAGCGTCCCTTTATCTATCCGGAGCAGTTCCGCAGGTGCCGCCGTAAACTTCCGGATAATCTCCGAAAGCGAGAGCACCTTCCGGTGGTAAAGCGAGGTCAGCGCCATCCCCAGCTCCGTTTCCAATCCGATGATCCCGAAAGGCGCCACGTCATACTCCACCTCTTTTTCGTGACCGCAGTGCGGCGCATGGTCGCTCGAGATCACGTCCAGAGTCCCATCCCGGAGCCCCTCAATCAGGGCCGCACGGTCCTCGGCCGATCCCAGCGGCGGGTTCATCTTGAAGTTTGTATGATAGCGGCTCCACTGCGGCGGCTTCACCCCTTTGCAACTTCCCGTGAATACGTCAAAATATCCGGCCCCGTCTCCCTTCCAGAATTCTTCGCTCCCGGCCAGGGCCATATCCGTCAGCGTCACATAATGCGGACAGGTCTCGGCGTAAACTTTCACTCCCTCGCTCTTGGCTTTGCGGATCATAGAGACACTCTCTGCGCTGCTGATATGCTGGCAATACATCCGGGCTCCGATCTTTTTTGCCAGGAGAATATTCCTGGCCACCACAATATCTTCCCCAAGGCTCGGCCATCCCCGCAAACCCAATCGTGTACTCCAGTATCCCGCATGCATCACTCCGTCGCTAGTGGCGCTCGTATCCTGGCAGTGATCCATCACGAGAAGATCAAAGAGCTGGGCATATTCCACCGCTCTCCGCATGAGGTCATTATTCTGAATGCAGCGCCCGTCATCGGTAATCGCCACAACCCCCGCGCTTTTCAGACCGCCAATGGGCGCCATCTCTTCCCCTTCAAGTCCTTTGCTGATCGCCCCGCTGATGAGCACATTCACGAGAGCCTCCTTGCGGCAACGCTCCATCACAAAAGCGACCGTGCTCGGATTATCAATCGCCGGATTCGTATTGGGCATACATACCACACTGGTAAATCCCCCCCGGGCCGCCGCTGCCGTACCGGTCTTGATCGTCTCCTTGGCGCATTGGCCCGGCTCGCGCAAGTGAACGTGCATGTCGATTAATCCGGGACAAACCACCTTGCCTTTGAGATTGATCGCCTCTGCTCCCGCGGCCTTCTCTGCCGGGATTTTCTCTCCTACTGCCGCAATCTTACCCTCTGCGATCAGCAGCTCTCCCATCATATCCAGCCCGTTGGCAGGATCCACTATTCTTGCATTTTGAAGCAACACCAAGCCCATACGCTTACACTAACGATTTGACCCCAAGGACTCAATCCTAATCTTACAATGCATAAGACCTGCCATCCGCTTGGATAACAGGTCTTATCTCCAGAATCCTCACCTCGTCCGCCTTCCTTGAAAGCGAACCGTGGGGATGCAAAAATTATTCCACGACTTCGTTAATATCAATCGTCATCTGAAGCGCGATTCTCTTATCGATCTCGCTGGCCAGAGGAATGTTGGTCCCGCCACGTTTGGAACGCACCTGAGTGGTCACCTTCACATTGCCTTCAGCGTCTTCCACCTTCACATAAACCGTATTGGTATCAACCTTGCCTTGCAGTGTCAGGGTTATCGTATTTTCTCCATAGAGATTGCCCATGGCAGCCAATACCTTCTTGGCAGATTGAAACGCAATAGCCGTGGTAACAGGCGCTTCATAGGTACTCACAATCTTGTCATTGACCATCGGGTTACCCATTTTCTTGCCGCCGTCAACCGTTCCCACGCAGCCGGCCAGAATCGCAGCGAAACAAAACACTGCCATCGTTTTCAAAAACATTCTTATTGTCATCATAGAGAGTCGCTTTCTTTTAATTTAAAAAATCTTAATATTAGGGCTTCTACCTGTTACCCCTCCGCTTCATAAGAACAGGAAACTTGCTTTCTGTCAAGCTCCTCCTGTTTGTCCAACATCTTTTAAAGATGTATTAACGTACTAGTTCAGCTTGATGCACCCGGAGGAAATCAAGGCTAGTCCAATAAATAATAACGCAAAAATAATCTTCATATTCTTTTTTCTTCAATAGCTCGACCCGGTTACCGCTTTATGCCAATTCCGGTGACAGCCTCTCATTGCCCCCATACCCTTGCGCCTAGTTCACCACGATGCACCCCGATGAAATCAGGGCCAGTGCGCAAATAAATAAAGCAATTATAATTTTCATATTGTTTTTCTGAAGAGCGCTTTCGGCGATTACCACTGCTCATAGCGGCAACAACCAAATGCTCTGCTCCATCACGCGTATGAAACACTCGCACCCTCTTCATGTCAAGCCTGTGTAGAAGAAAAACAAGGAAACTCGTCTTTCTCCATCCACGGACCGAACCTATTGCACCGGAGGCAAAAAGTAAACTTTCCCCGGCTCAATGCGCGCGGCGCTGTTTAACTCCAGCCCGTTCAGGCTTACTTCCACTTTCCGAGAGTGCGTCTCGCTGAAAAATCGGAGCAAACCCCGCCAATCCATCGGCAGCTCATACTGAATCAGCCGGCTTCCTTCAATCTTGGCCAGGCGTTCCGCCGCGGCAATAGCCTCTTCCTCTCCGCCCAGCTCATCCACCATTCCCACCTGGTACGCCTCGCTGCCCAGGAGAATCCGCCCGTCCGCAAACTCCTCCCAGTTCTCTGCCAGCGGACGCGCTCCCGCAAGCTCCTGCCGTGATTCCTGGGATCTCCCTTCCTTCACGACGTTTTTGAAGCGCGCGAACATCTTGTCTATCAGGTTTTGCATCATGGCCTTTTCATCCGATGTAATATCCTCTTCCTTGCGGCTCGGGCTCAGCATGTCCTTGAGACGTCCGCTCTTGTAGACCATCGGCTTCACTCCCACCTTGTCGAGCAGTCCACGGTAATTGTACGAACTGGAAATTACCCCGATACTGCCGACAACCGACATCTCATGCGCAATCACCCATTGGCAGGGCGCGCTCACATAGTATCCGCCCGAAGCCCCCATGCTGTTAATCCAGGCGACAACCGGCTTTTTGTAGAGCTTCTGAAATTTCTGAATCTGCGCCGCAATTAGGTCACAGGCAAACGCTTCTCCCCCGGGCGAATCCACACGCAATATCACCGCGCGAACTGTTGAATCTTTCCCGGCCTTCTCGAGCTGCTTTTCGATCACCCCAGGGCTAACGCTCAATTTGCTCCCGTAGCGGCTGCTGCCCGTGTCAAAAATAACCCCGCTCACGTCTATCAGGAGAATCTTTTTGCTCGTATTGTTTTTTTCGTCCCAGCGGAGAACAACCTCCGTGAAATCGCCCGAAGCATCATAATAGGTCTGGCTTGCGGAACTTGTCTCCATACTCTCTTCCAGAATTGACCGTAAGCCCTGGCCCACTTGACCCACAACCAGCAGTAAGGTGGCGCACCCGCCCAGAAAGCAGACAATGAGCGTAATCCAAAACCACTTCCATCCCGTGCCTTTCACCCTTGTTTCGATAATCCGCGGCGCAACCACAGGCGAGGCCGCATGTACAGGAGGTTCTTCACTCATAATTGTATATTCTTATTAAATTGTTTCTGACTCTATTTTTTTACGGCGCTTCCCACCGCATCCTGGATGCAGGCCAACCCATTGGCCTTGAGAAGCTCTTGAAGCCCAAGATTAATATTCCGGACAACCAGCGGCCCTTCATAAACCAGGCTGGTAAATATCTGCAGAAGTGAGGCTCCGTGGGTAATCTTCTCCCAGGCATCTTCCGCGCTAAAAACTCCTCCCGAACCGATAATGGGGATTTCCCCCTCGGTCCGCTGATAGAGAAATTTTATCACCTCAGTGCTCCGCTCCCGTAGCGGTTTACCGCTGAGGCCACCGCTTTCGGCATACACCTTCATCAATTTGGGCTGATCGCTCTTCGGACGCGTGATCGTCGTATTGGTCGCCACAATCCCGGCGATTTCCAGTTTCGGGATCAATCCCACGATATCCTCCAGCGCCTCAAAAGTAAGATCGGGGGCCACCTTGAGCAGGATCGGTTTAGCTTTTCCGTGACCCTTATGGTTCACCTCCTGCAAATGCGAGAATATCGCCTTAAGCGCATCCTTATCCTGTAATTTCCTCAGATTCGGCGTATTGGGAGAGCTCACGTTCACCACGAAGAAATCCGCCAGCTCCTTCAGCTCCCTGAATGAACTCGCATAATCCTGCGGCGCATCCTCCAATGACGTTTTCTTGGATTTACCCAGATTGATCCCCACCGGATGCCCGGGCCAGCGTCCCTTTTCCTTGCACCGGGTGAGAACCTCCGAGAGCTTTCTGGCTCCCTCATTGTTAAAACCCATTCGATTGACGATGCCCTGATCCGCAATCGCACGGAAAACTCGCGGCGGCGGATTCCCCGGCTGACCGTACCAGGTCACGGCACCCACTTCGCTGAAACCCAAACCCATGGATTCCCAGGACCTCAAGGCGATTCCCGCCTTATCCATTCCCGCTGCCAACCCGACCGGATTGGGGAATTTCTGCCCGAAAAGTGTAACCGGCAGCTCCGGGGATTTGCACAAGGACCGCATCACGCCCGAAAGTGGAGCCGATGCGCTCACCCATTCCAGACCCTTGAGCGTCATATTATGAACAAACTCCGGATCAAAAGCGAATAAGACCGGTCTCGCCAATTTTTTATAACACCATGCCAACATGCTCAATTTTTTCTAATTCCTTTCTAACTTTCCCCATTGCCGTTCATCCGCTTATCGTACACCTTCACCGATACGCCCTCCTGCAAGACCAGCGAATGCGACGGCACGCTTTCGGTCAGGTAAACGTTGCCGCCGATCGTGCTCCGCTCGCCGATCACCGTATCTCCTCCCAGGATCGTCGCCCCGGGATAAATCGTCACATGATCATGAATCGTCGGATGCCGGATGACTCCCCTCAATTTCTGCCCTGCTGCCGTAGACTTTGCCCCCAAAGTCACCCCGTGGTACATCTTTACATGGTTGCCGATTCTGCAGGTCTCTCCCACGACCGTTCCCGTGCCGTGATCGATGAAAAAATGCGTCCCAATGCAAGCCCCCGGGTGAATATCAATGCCAGTGCGCGAATGCGCCCACTCCGTCATCAGCCGCGGGATAACGCCCACCTTCATCCGATAGAGTACATGCGCCATCCTTTGAACCGCAATGGCCTCGATAAAAGGATACGCCACGATCACCTCTTCCCGGCTGGGCGCCGCCGGATCCCCGGCAAAAGCCGCCTCGGCATCCGTCTCCAGTAAATCCCGTATGATGGAAAAGTGCGAAAGAAACAGCGATACGATCTCGCTGGCCGCCTTCTCCAGGTCAACGCCCTGATACTCCTCGGCCGGACAAAAATCCAGACTCTTGAAAACCTCTTCCTCCAGACGCGCACTCACCGAGCCGGCCAGAGTTTGCGTCCGGTACCTCAAACTCTGCATCGCCACCGGGTACCCCTCGAAGAACCCAGGCAACAACAGATGCAGCAGGTCTTCTGTTATTTGAGCCACCCCGGCCTTTGAGGGCAAATTCGCCCCGTCAACGTTATTTATTATCCCGGTCTTTGTGTAGGACTCCAGGAGCCCATCTACCAAAGGTTTCAAAGCATCACTCATGCTAAGAGTCATTATCTTCTTTTCTTCTCCGCCGTGCAAGAAAAGTCACTGCCAAACACAAAGATTTGCAGATTCCTCCCGGGCCTGAAGCGGAAAAATCAGAGTCCTCCAAAACCAAAAAACGGGGGGCCAATACTTTTTGTTTCCCTTTTACCTTGGTTTTGGCATACTGTCTGATGTCTGCGCCACCAGGCGCGTCTATTTTTCAGAAAAAAATATGCCATTAACTACAACCAAAGATTTGTTTGCCAAAGCGTTAAAGGGCAAGTATGCCCTCGGGGCATTCAATGTGAACAACATGGAGCTGGTACAGGCAATCGTTGCCGCGTGCGAAGAAGAAAAGGCTCCTCTGATTCTTCAGATTTCCAAAGGTGCTCGCAGCTATGCGAACCCGGTTTACTTGAAGAAACTCATTGAAGCTGCTGTCAGCCTCTCAAACATCCCCATCGCCGTCCATCTGGATCACGGTGATTCTTTCGAGCTCTGCAAAGAGTGTATCGACGAAGGCTTCACCAGCGTGATGATTGATGGAAGCCACCTCCCATTCGAAGAGAATATCGCTCTGACCAAAAAAGTGGTGGAATATGCGCACGCCCACAATGCTGTGGTGGAAGGTGAGCTGGGCAAATTAGTCGGCTCTCAACATGATGAAGGCGAAGACTCCGGCGAATTCAATGCCTCCGGCGTCTATACCCGTCCTTCCGAAGCCGTCGAATTTATCAAAGCCACCGGAGCTGATTCTTTGGCCGTAGCCATTGGCAACTCCCACGGTGCCTACAAATTCACTGGTGAGCAACACCTGGACCTCGAACGCCTCAAAGCGATTAAGGCCGCTCTCATGGAAGCTGGCTTGGGCGATTTCCCCCTGGTTCTCCACGGTGCTTCTTCCGTTCCTCAACATCTGGTGCAGGAAATTAATAAGTACGGTGGCGCACTGCCCGGTGCTCAAGGTGTTCCCGAAAGCGATATCGAAGTCGCTCGCCGCACCGGTTGCACCAAGGTCAATATCGACACCGATCTGCGCCTGGCTCTGACCGCCGGTATCCGCAAGGTCTTCGCAGAAACTCCCAAGGAGTTCGATCCTCGCAAGTACCTCGGCCCCGCCAGAGAAGAAGTCAAGAAGCTCGTCCGCCACAAAGTTCGCAATGTACTTTGCTGCGCCGGTCATGCTTTTGACTAAATCGAAGTGATTTTTTAAATCCTTTTCGGGCCCTGCTTCCCTTTCCGGGACAGGGCCTCCTCCTTTTCGGGTTGCTCTTCCTCTCCTCTTCTTTATAATCACGGGGAACTTGAAGAGTCTCTCTTCCTGCCTTCCTGAAAGCTCCTTTCAGCAGTGCATGTCTCTCATGTTCTCTGGTGTCGTATGCAAAAAATTCACGTCAGCCGTAACGGAAAAGTCGAAGGACCCTATTC
>CAZSTC010000017.1:0-37378 GCA_964609795.1 uncultured Verrucomicrobiota bacterium | reverse complement strand
AGCAGGATTGAGCGCCGTCTGCGTCCGGCTCCCGGAGAGGATGTAACCGAACGCTTTGCCAAAGCATTGGGACTTACACCCCAGAGCGATGAATGGGTTCAATTCATGGATATGGCGGCACTCTCCCGCAGAGAGCTGCCCAGGGATATTACGGAGGAAGAGCTGATTGGGAAGATTCCGGCCTTTCTGCGTACCATCAGGAGGAATCGGCCAAACAAGGAAGATTTTCTCGCGGCCAGCGAGGCTTTTCAGAAAGCGTTTAAGCCTTAGCCATGAGTGAAATCAAAGATTTCCCAAAGCTGTATCCCAGGGATATTCAATTAATAATCTCTAAGCTTATTGAGGATGTTTATCCGGATTACACCATACCCGTTAATATTGAGGAAATCGTGGAAGCTTTGGGTTTAGAGATTGTCCCGGAGCCCGGCTTGAAAAAAGATTACGGCATTGATGCGGGTATCACGAGTGATTTTGAGGCAATTCTGGTAGATGCCGAGAGTTACAACAGTGAGACCTGTCTTAACAGGGTAAGATTTTCACTGGCTCACGAGCTTGGCCATTTTGTACTGCACAGAGACTTTTACCAGAAGAACACTCGGCGCACGAAAGATAGTTTTGAAGATTTTTTATTCAGTCTGAGCGACTATCAGTACCGTATCATTGAGCATCAGGCAAATGTGTTCGCTGGAAGATTGCTGGTTCCTGAGGATAAAATCATTGATATCGCAGTCACAGGGAGAAGAGAAATAGCCGAAAGCAGCAGGGTGTTTCAAGTTTCAGAAAAAGTAATCTTACGGCGCTTTGAAGATATAGATAATAACGCTTGAATCCGCCTTGCTGTTGAGGGCGGTTCCTGTTCACTTTCGGGGCAAACCTAAACTAAATCAAGGAAGTTGCGGAGGATGCGGAGGCCGACCTGCTGGCTTTTTTCGGGGTGGAACTGGACAGCGAAGACGTTGTCGCGCCAGACGCTGGAGGTGAATGTATCGCCGTATTCGGTTTGAGTTGCAGCGATTGAGGCATCCTCAGGGGCCGGGTAAAAGCTGTGGACGAAGTAGACGTAGCTGCCCGGGGTGATGCCTTTATAGAGAGGGCAGGCGGGGTTGAGAATGGAGATGCTATTCCAGCCGATCTGAGGGATTTTAATAGAGGGATGGTCGCTGAAGCGGCGGACGTTGCCCTTGAAAATGCCCAGACCCGGCTCGACACTTTGGAACTCCTGGCTTCGCTCGAAAAGTGCCTGGTAGCCGACACAGATACCCAGGAAGGGCTTGCCTGATCTGATAAATTGCAGGAGCGGCGCATCGAGCTTCTGGCGGCGGATGGCGGCCATACAGTCGTCGAAGGCGCCCACGCCGGGCAGTACGACCGCTTGAGCCTGGGCCAGTTTCTCGGGTTCGCTGATTCTGCAGATATCCGCGCCCAGGTGCTGGAAAGCTTTCTGGACACTGTTCAGGTTGCCCGAACCGTAATCAATAAGTGCTATCAAAGTGAGTTAGGAGATAGGGAGTCGGGATTACTGGCGCTCATACTCGCCTTTGCTGACACGTTTGAGAACGGTAAAGCCGGCTTTTTTGGCGTCACTGATCGAGACAGGTTTCGTGTAATGAGGTGTGTTGAAAAGAGAGATAATTTTGCGCACCGGTTTATGGCAGAGAGGGCAATCCTCGAGTTCTGGGGCGTCAACCGGGCGGTTGAGCGAGAAGTGGCCCTTGCAAATCTTGCAGAGAGACTCCAATGGTGAGTTCTCCTCTCCCTCAGGAGGGATCACTTCATATTCGTAAAGAGGCATTTCTGGTTATCGAATCAAAGTTGAAAGGGGTTATTTACCGATCTCCGGGATGATGATTTTGCGGCCGACCCGTATTGTGTTGGGGTTGAGCCCCGGGTTAGCTTTGAGAATCGCATCCACGGAGGTATTACCGCCGCTATTCTTGACCATCTTAACGATGCTTGAAAGGGTTTCTCCTTCCTTAACGGTCCACTCGTAGACGGTCCCATCTCCAGCAATTTCAGGTTGTTTGGAGGGGGTTGCCGCCTTGGGTGTGCTCGGAATGGAGCCCGTCGGGGCGATTTTTGCCAGCTTATCCAGCTGTTTTAAAAGGCGTTCATTATCGCGCTGGCGGTCTTTCTCACTGGCCAGGAAGCGGTTTTCCAAGGCGACCAAAGCGGTCTGGAGTTGCTTGACGCTGTCCAAGCTGGCAGCAGAACTTAAATCAGGCGGAGGGGGAGGTGTGCGCACGGCCTCGCGGAGCCGGGAAACCTCTTCGGCCATTACATTGTACTGGCGCTGCAATTTATTAATTGCCTGAATGATTTCAGCATGGGCCTGGGTGAGCTCCTCCACGCGGGTGGAAAGAGCACGGATGCGCTCCTGATAATAAGCAGCAGCGTCATCGCCCTGGGCAAAGAGATTATGGGTCAAAGCGAGGCTCACTCCCAGAGTGAGTAATAGTATTCTGGCATAGCTTTTCATTTTCAAATAGCTCCCTTGTCCATCTTAAATAGACTCTAAAAGTCTAACTCTAACGACCCAACGCTGCAAGCCCCGAACGCCCCAAAATAGGGCAAGTGCTATTTAACGGCAGCCCAAACCCGGTGAACATCGTCGTGATCTTCCAGCTCCTGGAGGAATTCTCCCACATCAATCCGCTCTTGTTCGGTCAGCTCCGGAAAGTTTTTGGGCAGGTACCCCAGTTCGCTGGTAACGATCTTCCAGCCTTTGGCGCCGAGGGCCATAGAGACCTCGTGAACGTCCGTGCGGCCAGTGACAAAGCGGGCTCCCAGTGAGTCGACGGGGATGTCGTTATTCTCCTCATGGCTCAGCAAAGAGACCTCTTCAGCGCCGCATTCAATGGCGATCTCTTCCAGGTCAATTTCTCCTTCGGGTTGCAGGTATCCCTCGACCAGGCCGACCAGGTCAAAGAGGAAGCGGTTGCTGCCTGCCGAACCCATCGTTCCTCTACGGAAGAGGACCCGCATTTCCGGAGCGGTTCGGTTCGGATTATCCGTATAAACTTCTACAATGACGGGCACCTTGTGCGGGGCGTACCCCTCGTAGATGATCTGGTCCATGACCAATTTATCATCTCCGGAACCAGTCGCTTTTTTAATTGTGCGATCGATGACATCGCGGCTGACATTTTCCTTGCGAGCCTTCTCCAATGCCGCACCCAGGCGTGCATTGAGAGCCGGGTCAGCTCCGCCCATCTTGGCGGCGACCATAATTTCCCGAACGACTTTGCCGGTGGCCTGTGTCTTCTTGAGTGAAGCCACCTGGCGTTTAGCGTGTAACCATTGACGTCCCATAAACCGATTGGATTATGAATAAATGGCCCCAGGGAAGTCTAGACTTTTACATAGAGATTTTCGGTTTTTCTTATTTGGTTGAAGTGAAACGAGGTTTATGGCAGCATGGGCGCGTGAAGAAGGTTAGCAATATGAAAAAGAAGATTGAAGAATGGGGCTTGGGTTTACCGGCCTTTGTGTTTGTTTGTCTGCTCTCCATGGGGATAGCGGCAATGGCTTTTTCAATTCCCACGATTGACCTGGATGGGCAGGTCAATATGCAAAAAGTGGTGGATCAGGAAAAAGGGCAATACCTGGGCCATCCCAGCACGGTGATGCTGGAGGATGGCAAAACGATTTACTGCGTTTATCCGCGCGGTCACGGCAAGGGTGCTTTGATCCTCAAGCGGAGCGATGATCAGGGTTGGAATTGGAGCGAGCGCCTGGAAGTGCCCGAAAGCTGGGCTACCAGTCTGGAAACGCCGCATATTTATCGGGTGATAGACCCGGCCGGCAAGAAGCGGCTGATCGTCTGGTCGGCTCTTTATCCGGCACGGTATGCGATTTCGGAGGATGATGGCGCCACCTGGAGCGAGCTCAAAGCCGCCGGAGAATGGGGCGGAATCGTCGCCATGGCCAGCCAGATACCGATGAAGGAACCGGGCCACTACATGGCTTTTTTCCACGATGATGGCCGTTTCATTACCTCTCAGAACCAGATGCTCCGTCCGGCTGTTTTCACTCTTTACACTGTGGAGAGCGTTGACGGCGGCTTGACCTGGGATAAACCCAAAAAGATTTATGCTTCCTCGGAGATGCACCTCTGCGAGCCGGGTGTGATCCGTTCCCCCGACGGCAAACAGATCGCCATGCTGTTGCGCGAAAACTCCCGCAGGAAGAATTCTCAAATCATGTTTTCCAATGACGAGGGGCGCACCTGGAGCAATCCGCGGTCTCTGCCTCCGGAGCTCAACGGCGACCGGCACACTCCGGTCTATGCACCCGATGGCAGACTCTACGTCTCCTTCCGTGATATGCAGCCGACAGGTCAGAGCTCTGCCACTTCGGGCGATTGGGTTGCCTGGGTCGGAACTTATGATGACCTGCTCAACGGACGCTCGGGCCAATACAGAATCCGCCTCAAGGATAACAAGAATGCCTGGGACTGCGCCTATCCGGCCGTGACCGTACTGCCCACCGGCGATTTACTCAATATTACCTACGGGCATTGGACCGACAAAGAGCCGGCCTATATTATGTCGGTTCGATTCAATCTGGATACGGTCGATAAGCTTTTCCCGGGAGTCATGCCCGGCAATCCGGAAAAGGATCTGGCAGCAATCAAGGCGATGGTGGCCAACCGCGGAGTCCCCATAAACTGGCTCTTTACCGGTGACAGCATTACTCATGCAATAGTGCACACGCTGGGCGAGCGCAGTTACGCGGAGCATTTTGAAGAGCGTATACGGGGCGAATTCTGGCGTCCACGCGACGTGGTGATCAAGACCGGAATCAGCGGCGACACGACGGACGGGATTTTGCGTGATTTTGATCGCCGCGTAGCGGAGTTCAAACCGCAGGTCGTCTCGGTGATGATCGGTATGAATGATGCCCGCCGGGGACCGGATAAAAAGAATGAGTTCCGGCAGAACCTGACCTCACTAATAAAACGGATTCGGGATATCGGGGCTGTACCCATTCTGAATAGCCTCAATATGATTCAGCTCGAGAAAGTACCTATCCAGGCCGAGACAGAAGCTTACTCGGATATCGTCAAGGAAATCGCTCAGGAGCAGGGTGTCATCGTCGTGGACCATTGGAGCTGGTGGAAGGCCAATTGCACCACTCCGGAGATATTGAACGAATGGCTCAACGATCCGATTCATCCCAACGGATTGGGGCATCGCCATTTTGCGATAGAGTTCTTCAAGCGGTTGGAAATGTATGACGAGAAAAGTCCTACTTGCCAACCGGTGGATCCCCGTCGGAAAAAGTAAGAATAAGGTAACCTTTTAAAACGAAAGGCGTCGGATTTTTGGATCTGGCGCCTTTTCTCATTGAAGCGAGCGGCAGCAGAAGACTAATTTCTCAGGCGGACCAGTACCTGGCCTGATTGCTCCGCGCTCGGGCGGGTCTTTTCTTCATCCCAGTATTTGCGGCAGAGCCAGTGAAACTCTACGGCCTGGCAGCTACCCAGAGTGTGGGGCAGGAGAGCAGGCAGGTTTAAAACGGGCGTATTAGTCGAGATCGGTTCGTATTGGCGCTGCAGGAGATTGAAGCTAATCTCCTCGCAATTTTCGAGGAGAGGCGTGACATTGGTTTCTTCGGTGATTTTGAAGAAGGTATGCAGTTCCGGGTCGTGAATGAAAGAGATGACGTTGGTGGCGGAGTCGCCGCTTCCGCAGAGGAGCGTGAGATAGGCCGGGGAATCCCCCGCCTCCAGAACCATATCAGCCGTGCGGAGCGCCTCTTCCACCTCCATTTTTGCAGAGCGAATCTGTCGGGCCAGATCATCATTATCGCGAATGAGAAGATAGCTGCGCTGGGCGATAATATTGGTTGTCAACACGACGGAGAGAAAGATCGCAATAATGCCGATACTCATAATCATCTCGACCAATGTAAAAGCGCTCCTTCCCGAAGAGCTGCAGCGCAAAGGGCAGGATAGAGGAACCGGGTTCATTCTTTTTCCTCCTTGAGAGATTGGATGATTTCCGGTGCCGGGGTCCACTCCAGATTGGCTGGGATTGCTTTGGCGGGATACTCCTGGAAGTCAGTAATGTTATTTTTGGAGAGATTTACTTCCAAAGAATTGGTGAGGGTTCTGCCGTTGTTATTTTGCCAGGTGACCGTAATCAAGGCATGGCGGAGGTGATCATTATAGCCGATTTCATTTGTCCCGAGAAAGGGTTTCAGCTCGATAAAGCCGCTGAAAACGGTGTTGATTTTCTCGACTTCGTTGGTTTGGGAGTTTGGTGCGAAAGGTACCGACCCTTGAGCTTGTTGATTGTGGGTCGAGGTTTCAACTGCGGCCGTGGAGTTGGTAGATTGATTCGTATTCCCTACCGAGAGCTCGGGATAAAGCAGAGTTGTGAATTTCTTCGGGAAAGTCTCGGCCTCGATTACCTCCCAGCGCACGAGGCTCAATCGCTCGGCCATATCCAGAAGGATATCCGAAGAGCGGGCCCACTGGCGGCTGGACTGCAGAGTAGAGAGACAAAAATTGATGCCGCCGGTCACCGCCAGAACGCAAAGCCCCACAATGACGACTCCGATGAGAGTTTCGATCAACGAAAACCCGCGAAGCTTCCTTGTCGTTTGCCGGACTCCGTGGCGGGGTAGACGCATGGCTGGCTCAGAGTTTAATGTCTTTGAGCCAATCGGCATGCTCCAGGGCCCAATCCACCGATTTTTGGAAACCTTCCTCCGGGGAGACCTCCGGCTGCCAGCCCAGGAGCTGGCCGGCTTTGGTGATATCGGCCCAGGTTTCGGCAATATCGGCAATATGGAAAGGTTTGTATTGAATCTGAGCTTTTTTGCCCAATGCGTTTTCGATAAATTTAATGACCGCATTGAGGGTGATGGGGTTACGGCCGCCGCCCAAATTCACGATCTCATAGCCGACGGGTTTCATGGCGGCAATGGTGCCCCGGGCTATATCCTCCACATAGGTGAAATCGCGGGATTGTGAGCCATCGCCGAAGAGCTCAATCGGTTTGCCGTCCATAATCCATTTGATGAAGCGGAAGATGGACATATCCGGTCTGCCGGCCGGCCCAAACACCGTGAAATAGCGAACGATGGTGGAATCGAGCCCATAAAGTTTATGGTAAGAATAGGCCATGAGCTCGGCCGCTTTCTTGCTGGCTGCATAGGGGCTCAGCGGCGTATTGACCGGGAGCGTCTCGACAAAGGGCATTTTCTGGCCGGCATAGAGGGAAGAGGTGGAGGCCATGACATGCTTTTTCACTCCGTGCTTGCGCATGCAATCAATGATGTTCAGAGTCCCCATGGCATTGGTGGTCATGTAGACGAAGGGATTTTCCATGGAGTAGCGCACTCCGGCCCGTGCCGCCAGGTTGAGGACCGCATCGAACGGGTACTCGGAGAAAAGCTTTTCGAGCTCGGAGCGGTTCTCGATATCCAGCGGATAGAAAATGAATTTGCCCCCGGCTCCGGTCTCTTGAGCGGCGGCTCCGGCTCCGGTATAGAGGCTTCGGCCCGCATCCTTGTTTTGCAGGTAGCGCTCATTGCCCAAAAGCCGGCTCAAGCGATAATCCTTCAGGCGAACATCGTAATAGTCATTCATATTATCGATTCCCACGACAGTCCATCCCTGCTTAAGAAGCAGCTCTGCCGTTTTGGAGGCGATAAAACCCGCCACACCCGTTACCAGGACTATTTTATTTTCGCTCATGATCAGATCTAATAAGTTTTCGCTTCAGGGTGATTGCAGATCAATCATCCTTTGCCCGCTCATTCTAAATCCGCTTTCTTCTCTGAACAAGCACTCATTGAAGGCAAATAAAAGCCCCCCTTCCTGAAACAGAAAGGGGGGGAGTGCTATTTTGTTTCTTGAGCAGAGAAAACGATACTAGGGAGCTACCGGTTTCTCAAGTCCCGCGGGCCAGGGATAATAACCGACGGATTCCAATCCATTCGGGGTCAACTGGCTTTTAGCAGCGCCGATACCCAGATACTTTTCGATCACCTGGAAATCGGGGAGCTTCTCGAAAGCGATGAAAACTTCCTCGGGAATATTCTCTGAGGATTTTAATGCGGGGGCAATAAGAGGCCACATGTTGTAGAGAAAAGCCAATGCCTGCTTATTGTTGGTGTAACCGAAAGCAGCACCCTGGAAACCACCGATTTTGGCAGCGGCATTCTGGAGTTCCTTGCATTTGGCCAGGCTCTTCTCCTGCGGTTTGCCTTCAGCTTTCAGGAAAGCTTGCAGAGCCGGGATATCCTTGCCGCCCGAGACTATAGCGACATAGCCATCGGTCTTTTTGATGAATTCCATGGCTGCTTCCTTGATGCCGGGATTCATCACATCAATCACGCCTTCGACGGCGGACATAAAGCGATCTCCATCCTTCACGCCCAGAATGTAGACGCTGCCCATAAGGTTTTTGATAACCTCGGGATCCAGGTTTTCAGAGATTTTGCTGGAGTCCACCGAGCCAGCCGGAGCGACGAAGGAGACAGTCACTATTTCTCCGGTGAGGTTATCCAGGATATCGGCAGTGAGGTCGATCTTCGTGGGAGCGTTGGCCAGAGCCTGTTGAATACCGCTCAACATCATGGCTTTCAAACCGCCGGTGGCTTCAGAGGAGACCGAATCAATCGTTTCCCAAATTTTCTTCATATCAACATGAGTTTTTGAAAAGCTCATGACATCGGCGGGAATATTCTCGGTAGGGCCGCAATCGCCCGATATATAGCTATCCAAGAGGGATGTGAGGCCTCTGCGTTCATCTTGAGGGCAGAGCAAATGAGTGGCAAACCATTCATCCCCGTTCTCGCTCCAGCTGGTGAAGCTGAAGGATTTCAGAGCACCCAGACCCAGGGCATTATAGATAACCATAGGCCGCGGCAGCGACATCATGGCTTCCATGAGGTCTGCGGGCTGAACATACGCTTTATCCTTGAGGGCTACCAACGCTTTGACATTTTGCGTGATAACGTCAATGTTTACCCAAGCATAATTGCGATCGGGGGTGATGCCGGTATGCTTTGTGAAAAGAGCGGACTCAGCGAGGAGTTTCTCCCCGGTGGTTTTACTGAGGATTTTTTCCAATTGCTCACGGGTGTAAGACATGTCCTCTTCACTGTTTTGAGAAGCGGTCACATAGAGGATCGAGCCGCTGGCGCCAACCCAGAGGGTCACGTCATCGTCGTTGGTACCGGTAATCCTGCGAAATTCGTTACCGGCGATTTCTTCGGAGCTGAAAGTGGTCTCCAGCTTGGTTTGAAGATCGTCGAGTTTAGTTTTGAGGGTTTCACTGCCGCCTTTTATTTCTGCCATGAGTAAGGGCAGAGCGGAGACATTTTCGACGTCGGAATCACTCAGAGTCAGCTTAAGGGAGGTCAGCGCGAAGGAGACGCCACCATTTAAAATATCCTTATAATCAGAAAGCTGAATGTTCTTTTTGGCGAGCTCTTCGTTAAGGCCGTTGATGGCCTCGGTCATATGTCCGCTGACATATTCGCAGAAGGGCTGCATGGCCGGATCCTTGAGGAGAAGGCCCAGGGCCGATCCTTGGAATTCTGCCTGTTCCTTTAGGATATCACGCACGGTGAGGACCGCAACGGTGCTTTCCGGCAGAATGGTTTCTGGCGCTATGGCGGCGCCCATATTCAACGTCACGGAAAATGAAACCGCGGCGAGTGTTGTTACGAGGACTGCTTTATTCATATGCTTAATTCTGTGTTGTCTTATTTGTTCAGGTCTGTGTATTCGATCCCGAAATAAATCTGATTTATATCATCATCACCAGAGAGCTATTTTCCACAAACAATGGTTTTATTATCGCTCTTCAGGGGTGGGTGTCAATCCCTTTGGCCAGGGTCTGCAAGATTTCATGTGCAGCCCCTCGGGGGTGAGGTGCAATGCGCCAACGCTGAAGCCCCAATATTTTTTGATTTCGGAGATATCGGGGAAGAGCTCCAACCCTTCGAGCAGTTGAGGTGGCACATCGGGGTTGTTCTTCAAGTTAGGGGCGATGACCGTCCTCCAGACCAATTGCAGCGCTTCCAGAGAAGCTTCATCATCTATGTAATTGAAGACCGATGCGCCGTTGCCGCCAACCATTTCGACGGCGGAGGCGATTCCCTCTTTGGATGCCAGGCTATCGGCGGGCAGAGTGGAAACAAGTCGCTTAACTGCGTTCTCATGCGTTGCGATCAGGACATAGCCATCGAGCAGCGCAAAGTTCAAATCAGGCATCTGAACCTGGAAATGGGAGCCCATGACGCCGTTTATTGTCACATCGTTTGAGTTCGCCTGGTTTATCAACTTGTTCATAGGCAACGAGTAATATTTGAGTCCAGAGATCTCTTTTTCTTCGAGGGTCGGAACCTCTTTGCCTTTGTAAATGAGACGAAAGATGCTATGGAGGGTGGAGCCGAACGCCTGAGGGTCTTTAGCCCCGAGCAAGACGACCTGTTCGCTGTAAGGTTGGCCATTCTCTGCGAGTTTCAGCGGGTTTTTCCAGACAACGATTTCTCCGGTTAGATTATCCATCACGTTTTTCTGAACGTTGATCTCCGGGTCCATCCCTAAAAAGGCGTTTGCAGTGCCCATTGCCATGCCCTTGATTCCACCTGCGATTCGGGACGAGGCGACATCGAAATTTTTCCAGAGAGCGGGAATATCCAGTTGGATTCGCGAGAAGCTCATGCTGTCGGCCGGAGCTTGAGGCAGCGGAGAGCAATCGGCTGTTCTTAACCCAGTTAGGATACCCGAAAGGCCTCTGCGTTCAGCCTCGGGGCAAACAAGTGACTGCTCGGTCCAGACAT
Organism: uncultured Verrucomicrobiota bacterium; assembly: GCA_964609795.1. GTDB lineage: Bacteria > Verrucomicrobiota > Verrucomicrobiia > Limisphaerales > UBA1412 > UBA1412. The sequence goes on along the minus strand of CAZSTC010000017.1, from coordinate 26,572 downwards.
CGCCGTTGGGCTCCATCCACCAGGTGAGACTATAGGATTTGAAGGCTTCCACTCCCAGTGCGTCAAAGATGACCATGGGGCGGCCGGGAGCAAACATAGCCTCCATCACGTTTTCGGGCGCTCTGTATTCGTTATCGTACTTCATGACGATTTTTTTTACACCATCCATCAGCAGCGCGCTGTTGAGAAAGAAGCAATTTCGCTCCGGCGTGATGGTGGTTTGTTGGCGAAACGCAGCCGATTCTGAGAGGGGGGCTTTCTGATTATTCGGGGATAGCGCCGTGAGGACGGCTTTTGCCTTCTCAATATCCCCGGGCAAGCCCGAACGGAAGAGCGTGATAGCCAGGCAAAGAGAATCCGGGGACTGAGGGACTAGCCCGAACCACACCTGTGCCGGAGCGCCATGGCTCGGAACATCCATCGCCGTGAACTCGAGATCGCCAAATTTTTGCGTTTGGAAAAGGGGCTTCTGATCGGCGAGCTCAAGGATTTTGGCTTTCAGCTCATCAAGGTTCGCCTGAGCCGTTTGGAGATTGGTATTGATCTCGATAAGAACCAGAGGCTGCCAGTCCATCCCCACGCCTTTATGGGAGAAAATCTGGCTGATATTGGTGTCGCAAGGGTCGCTCACGGTTGACAGGAGAGCGACAGCCAGGCCGCCGCCCAAGAGGTCCTTGTATTTACTGAGGCTGATTTCCTTTCCCTCCAGAGTGTTTTGGATTTTTTCAATAGGCTCGCGCAGCATATTGGCAACGTAATCTGTGAAGGGCTGCATGGCCGGGTCCTTGAGAAGAAGACCCATCGGAGAGCCCTTGAAGGCAAAAAGGTCGCGCTGAGCGTTCCGGATAGATAAGAGTGCCAGTGTATTCTCAGGAAGGAATTTCTCGGGGACTAAATCTGCCTGAGCGGGGACAGCCGTCAGAAGAAGCGAGGCCGCTATTGATAAAAGACCGAGTTTTTTCATAAATCTATAAATTTTAAATTTTGCTTTAGTTTTTTGTTTTCGGGAAAAAGGTAGCACTGGCCAGAGCCAATGTAGGGAAGGTGGGAGCGCCTGTGGCCAAGGCTTCCATCATGACGTTTGTTTTTTTCAAGACTTCCTCTTTTCGTTCCGGAGGCAGGGGAGGCAGAACTTTCACGGTCTCCAGAGAAGAGGCCAACTGACCGAATTGCTTTTTATCGACGGATTTAAAGAAGGCGAGGGCGGCATCCTGATCCGCAATGCCGGAGGCGATTATTTTTGAAACTCCGACGAACTTCAGCGCCTTGCCTTTGACTTCATCCAGAGAGGGTAGGGAAAACTCCGAGGAGTAATCGGTCTGGGAAAATTGGAACTGAGATGTGTTAAACCGGAGCGAAGAAGTTGTGATAAAAAGCAGTGCGAGCATCGCCGCGGCAGCCCAGGGAATATACCTTGAATTGAGAAAGAGCAGCCGGGATGAATGGCCGGTTGAGTTTTGTCCCGAAGAGGTTATCTTCAGGAGTTTTTGGGTCAGCTCCGGGGGAGTGGGTGCCGGCTTCAGATTCCGGAGCTGTTGTTCGAGTTCCTGAAACTCGAAATCGCAATTGGATTGGCTATCTTTCATTTGCTAAAAGTTCCTTTCAACTCTCTTTGCAGTTTCAGTAGTGCCTGGCGATAACGGGCAGTGATGGTGTTGATGGAGCACTGGCAGATGTCAGCAATCTCCTGAAAAGTGAGGCCGCCCCAGATTTTGAGGGTGACGGTCTCGGCCTGGGCTTCGGGCAGAGCTCGAAGTGCTTCCAGAAGCAGTTGTTGTTCATCTTCACCATAGGTGTTATTACCAGACGGGTGTTCCCATACGAGATAGGAGTATTCCTCATTTCTGCGGTCCCGGCGGTCGCTGGCTCGTGCCCAGTTAATTGCCCGGAAGCGGATAGCGGTAAATACGGCACCGGCATGGGGCAGATGCGGTTCAGCCAGGGCAGTGGATTGCTGCCAGATTGCCAGGACAGACTCCTGGAGGAGGTCCTGTGCATCCGCTTCCGAACGGGACTGTTGACGCGCATAGAGCAACCATTTGTCCTGGTTCTCCACGATCCAATCTCTCCATTTGTCAGAGGGAAGATTCTTCACTGTTCAATCAATACCCGTTCGGAAGCGGCTTGCCTCACCGCAAACTACACCCCTTAGGAACCGCCGGGCTATTCTTTTGTGTGATTTTTTTTATTGGCCTCCGAAAGGGGAAAAAGCGGCTTAGAAAAGAGGAGGCTACCGGCAAAAAATAACCTCCACCCGCGGAATAACGACTCTTTCCGGGAATGGGAGTATTTGAGTTCTAAAAAAAATTACTCACCTGAATTTCAATTTGTTCTGAGTTCTCAACGCCTCGCCCATTGCAGGGATGAGAGACTGCACCCAAAAAGCAGGCGAGCAGTCTCCTTTAGTGAAGCAATCGGCTTATTTCCAGGCTGTTTTGCCTGAGTGCGTGGTCCAGCAAGGTGATGGCCGTCATAGCCTCCACGATGGGGATAGCTCTGGGCAGCACACAGGGGTCGTGGCGGCCTTTGGGCTGAAGGATGGTCTCTTCGCCTTCCACGGTTACGGTTTTCTGGGGTTGCATGATGGTGGAAGTCGGTTTAAAAGCGACGCGGAAGATGATCGGCATCCCGTTGCTGATTCCACCCTGAATCCCACCGGAGCGGTTGGTAGCGGTGACTATCTTCCCGTTGAGAGGGATGTAGGTATCGTTGTGCTCGCTGCCTTTGTAGAGCGGCGCCTCAAAGCCTGTGCCCAGGTCGAAGCCTTTGGCGGCCGGCAGACTCAGCATGGCTTTGGCCAGATCGGCATCGAGCTTATCAAAGACCGGTTCGCCAAGGGCTGCGGGGACGTTGCGGGCGATGCAGTGGATAATCCCCCCGACTGAATCGCCTTCTTTGCGGGCTTCCTTGATACAGGCGATCATTTTCTCAGCGGCTTCCGGATCCGGACAGCGGACGATCGTACTCTCGATCTGGTCCATCGTCACCTTTTCGAGGTCAAACTCGGCTTTGATATGATGGATTTGGGCGACACAGGCGAGAATCTCCACATTGTAGAGGAGTTTTAAAACTTTCTTGGCGATGGCGCCAGCAGCGACTCTGCCAATGGTCTCCCGTGCGCTGGACCTGCCGCCGCCTTCCCAGTTGCGAATTCCATATTTGGTCTGGTAGCCGAAATCCGAATGGCTGGGACGAAATTTCGTGGAAATCTCATCGTAATCATGAGGGCGCGCATCCTTGTTCATTACCATGACGCAGATGGGTGTCCCCAATGTTTTACCCTGAAATGTTCCCGAGTAAATATGGGCCAAATCATCTTCCTTACGTGGGGTCGTGATGGAAGACTGACCCGGCTTGCGCCGGTTGAGTTCCTGTTGAATGTCACTCTCATCCAATGGGATATTAGAAGGGCACCCATCGACAACCACACCGACCGATCCGCCGTGAGATTCACCCCAGGTAGTGATACGAAAAATTTGGCCGAACGAATTTGGCATGGAAATAGTCTTGCAATTTTGGGGGGAATAGTCAAACTGGAAACGGCCGCAATTAATGCGGACTTGATTCCCGGAGCAGAAATGTTACAATCCTGCTCCTTTTTTATTAAAGGAATGACGTATGCGACGCCCAAAAGGTATAAAAACGCGGAAGGCAGTAGCCAAGAGATTCAAGCTCACTGCCACGGGTAAGGTTCTGAGAACCCGTGCCGGAAAACGTCACTTGCTTTCGAGCAAAAGCCCGAAGCGGAGACGGAATATGAAAGGCACAGAGGTTGCTCACAACAGTGATGTTTACAGAGTAACTCAAAACTTGCCCTTTGATCATTAACATTGTTTAACAAATAAAACGGCTCCGGGCTGGCGATCAACAGCAGCGGGCTGTACCGATATAAAAAGGTCTAAAGAAGATGCGTGTTACAAATGCGGTAGCTTCCCGGAAACGCAGGAAGCGGGTATTGGAGGCGGCAAAAGGTTTTCGCTTCCGCAGGTCAAAACTCTACAGATATGCGTCAGACGCGCTGGATCACGGCAGGCAGTATTCCTATCGTGACCGCCGGAATCGCAAACGCGATTTCCGTAATCTGTGGCAGGTTCGTATTAATGCAGCCTCTCGCGCTGCAGGGCTCACCTACAGCCGGTTCATTGAAGGGCTCAAGGCCGCCAGTGTGGTTGTAGATCGTAAGATTTTGGCCGAATTGGCCGCGACGGATATGGCTGCTTTCGAGCAGATGGTCGCGATTGCCAAGAAAGGATTGGAAGACAAGGCTAAGAAAGCTCAAAAAGCTTAAAAACGTAGCTGCGTTTAACAATAACGAATGAAGGTAGAGACGCAGACAATGCGTCTCTACATGTTTCAAGAGCAGGCACTTTTAGTTATGTCCTCATTTTCTGAACAAGTAGAATCACTCAAAAAATCGGCTCTGGAGGCATTGAATACAGCCTCCGATCTGGCCTCGTTGGAAGAGGCTCGCGTCACCTGGCTCGGCAGCAATAGCCAGTTCAATGCTTTACTGAGGCAGCTGGGCAAGCTGCCCGCCGAAGAACGCCCCACGGCGGGTAAGGTCGTTAACCAGGCCAAAGCCGAACTGGTAGAGCTCATGGATGGCCGCAAAGCCGAGCTGGAATTGAAGGCCGCGGTGCCTGCGCAAGCAACCGATTTTACTCTGCCGGGCAGGCAGAACCGCTTTGGAGGATTCCATCCCTTAACCCAGGTAACTCAGGATATTATCCGGATTTTCAGAAAGCTCGGCTTCGTGGTGGCCGATGGGCCTGAGGCTGAGGATGAATATCATTGCTTTGACGCCCTCAATACTCCAGCCGATCACCCGGCCCGTGACAGCCAGGATACCTTTTTCATTAATGGGGAACCGGATGCGCAGGGTAAAGATCGCCTTTTGCGTACGCACACCTCTTCGGTGCAGATTCGCGTTATGGAGAAACAGGCTCCGCCGGTGCGTATCATCGTGCCCGGGCGTGTCTACCGGCGCGACAATGCCGATGCGACCCATAACCCCACCTTTCACCAGATTGAGGGGCTCTATGTAGATAAGGGAGTCACGGTGGGAGATCTCAAGGGCACGGTGGAATTCGTGTTCAAAGAGCTTTTGGGCGAAGAGGTCAAAGTACGTTTTCGTCCGCATTACTTCTCCTATACGGAGCCCAGCTATGAGATCGATTTCAGCACCCCGCTGGTGAAGAAAATGGGTAAAGAATGGCTGGAGATCGCCGGCTGCGGCATGGTTCATCCCAGCGTGTTCGAGCAAGTGGGTTATGATCCGGAAATCTGGACCGGTTGGGCCTTCGGCTTCGGCATCGAGCGCATCGCCATGATCCGGTACGGGATTAATGACATTCGACTTTTCTACGAAAACGATTTGCGCTTTTTGAGGCAATTCTAATTATTCCTAAAACAAACAGGAGAAAGCCGATTTTTTAAGAAAGATCGGTTTTTTTGTTGCTTGAGCAGAAGTAAAATGAGTGCTAGACTTATCCTATGAGATTCTGGCTGATTGTTTTCTGGTCTCTGCTGGCGGGAGCGCCGGTTCTTCCAGCTCAGGAAGGGCCAGCCCAGGCGTTACCCACGCGGAGCGCTTATGTGATTCCGGTGAGGGATCAAATAGATAAGCCGATGTTTTATGTGATTCGCCGTGGGGTCAAGGAGGCGATGGAGGCTAGGGCGGATGTCGTTATCCTGGATATGAAGACTCCCGGGGGCGATCTGGACAGTACACTCAAAATCATTGACGTGCTGGAGCAATTTCCCGGTCTGACGGTGACTTATGTGGATAATGAAGCCATCTCCGCCGGAGCTTTTATCGCTTATGGTACCCGTGAGATTTACATGAGCGAGCGGGCCGTCATCGGAGCTTCGGCCCCGATTATGGGCGGACCCGTCGGCTTAACTGGAGGAGGGGAGATCCCCGAAACGCTCAAGCAAAAGGTGGTCTCGATGATCCGGGCCCAAATGCGTGCCTGCGCCGAGCGCTATGGGCATAACCCGGATGTGATCGAGGCGATGATCGATCCCAATCAGGAGCTTGTGATTGGCGAAGATATTCTTTCTCCCAAAGGAGAGCTCCTGACGCTGACCAGTGAAGAAGCCGCCCGGAAATACGGCGAGCCGGCCCAGCCGCTGCTTTCGCTGGGGACGGTTCCCTCACTCGAAGAGCTTTACCGAACACTGGGGGTGAATCCGGATCAGGTTAAGCAAGTTGAAAAGATTGGTTTCGAATCGATTGCCAGCTGGATCAGCGCCTGGAGTTCTATCCTCTTAATTATTGGAGGCCTGGGACTCTTCATCGAATATAAGACTCCCGGGTTTGGCATCTTCGGGATTATCGGGATAACGGCATTGTCGATCTACTTCCTCGGCAATTATATCGCCGGGCTGGGCGGACTGGAGTGGCTTGTCTTATTCCTGATCGGAGCGGTGTTAATTGCTGTGGAGATATTTATCTTGCCCGGTTTTATGATTTTCGGATTTTTGGGGTTACTCCTTATGCTTGTCTCCTTAATTATGGGAATGGTGGATTTCTATCCCGGCGGCGGCTGGATGCCTCACTGGGATCAGTTGAGGTTGCCTTTTCTGAAATTCGGGGCGGCGATGGCGGTGCTGGCGGTGCTGGTTCTGCTCCTGGGCCGGTATTTCCCGCATTCCAAGTTTTACATGCATATAATCCCATCCAGTGTGAGCGGAGAAGAGGATTCCCGGAATATCGTCTCCTTTCAGGAAAATATCCTGGGGAAGGAGGGCGTTGCGCTTTCGGTGTTGCGCCCCGGGGGTAAAGCGCAGATTGGGGGCCGCCCACTCGACGTTATCGCTCAAAGCGGAATGCTGCCCAAGGGAACGCGTGTTCGAGTGATCTCCTATAGCGGGACAGATGCAATTGTAGAAGAGATTAAAGAGGATTAACCCGAGAAGAAAGAAAAGAAGTTATTTATAAGAAATCAGAAAGAGGCTATACTGAAACCGATCGTTCAGTAGAGACTGGGGTGTTTTGGAAGAAAAAGCATTTTGCTTTCCAAAAAAACCTTGGAGTGAGCCTCTTTTTCGGGTAGTCTGCTCGCAGCAGGGGTGTTACATTTCGGCAGAAAAGAGCTTGGATGCGAATGCCCCCTATGAAGGGGTGAGAGTTCTCGCCCTGTAGTGTATATAAGAGGAATTTTGTGGCAACGAAAGACGACTTTTTAATTGATTTGCTGGTGGACATGGGGCAAGTCACCCAGGAGCAACTGGATGGCGCCCGTGAGATGGCGGGTCTGAGCGGAGAAGGCGTGGTGGATACTTTGGTCAAGCAAAGTATACTCCAGCCGATAGATGTAACACGGGCAAGCGCGACTTACTTTGGAGCCGAAATGGTGGAGTTGAACGGGATGCGCCTCTCCGATGAAATCATCGCGCTGCTCCCCCGCCACCTGGCCAAGAAATATAATGTAGTCCCCATCGGAAAGAATGACTCCGGGGGGATTATTGTTGCCATATCAGACCCTTCTGATTTGGAGGCAATTGACAGCCTGCGCCTTCTGTTGCATGCGGATGTCGAGGTGCGGGTGGCAGCCTCCACGGAAATTGAAGATGCCATTGAGCGCTACTATGGCTCAGCGGATAACTCTCTGGGTAAAATGATCCAGGAGATCACCGAAGGAGAAATCGATATCGGTGGTCCCGGCGGGATTTTGGCCACTGCCGATGACGGTTCGGTCGTCGATGCGGATGCTCCGATCATTAAACTGGTCAATAGTATTATTGTAGACGCTTTCAAATCTCGGGCTTCTGATATTCACCTGGAGCCGATGGCGAAAACTTTCCGTGTCCGTTACCGTATTGACGGTAACCTGCACGAAGTCAAAGGTCCGCCCAAGAGGCTGCAGGCAACGGTCATTACCCGGTTGAAAATTCAATCCAATATGTCCATTGCCGAGAGGCGAATTCCTCAGGACGGACGTATTCAGATGAATATCGCCGGCAAATCGCTCGACTTCCGTGTTTCCTGCCTTCCCACCACTCATGGCGAAAGTATCGTCATGCGTATTTTGGATAAAGAGGGTATTAAACTGGGTCTGGCCGAACTGGGATTCCTCACGGATGACCAACAGGTGTTTGAGCGCCTGATCAGTTTGCCTGATGGAATTCTCCTGGTGACAGGGCCAACCGGTTCGGGTAAGACGACCACTCTTTATGCGTGTTTAAACTACATCAACCGGCCCGATAGAAAGATTATTACAGTAGAGGACCCTGTGGAATACGTGTTGAGCGGTGTAAACCAGGTTCACGTTAATGAGGGCGTGGGGTTGAGCTTCAGTCTGGCACTGAGGGCCATTCTCCGCCAGGCACCCAACATTATCATGGTGGGTGAAATTCGTGACCTTGAAACGGCTTCCATCGCGATTAATGCATCTCTGACCGGTCACTTGGTCTTTTCGACGCTCCACACCAATGACGCACCCAGCGCCGTGACCCGTTTGATCGATATCGGTGTCAAACCCTTCCTTGTGGCCACTTCGGCTCGAGCTTTCATGGCACAACGTCTGGTGCGTAAGATATGCAAGAAGTGTACGGCTCCGGCGCGGTTGACTGAGCACGAGCGCCAGGTTCTGCAGATTGACGAAGCGACTGAGGCCGCCGGCAATGTGCAGTTGGGCAAAGGATGCCCTAACTGTAAGAATGGCTATCGCGGACGTATCGGTATTTTTGAGATATTCCAGGTGGGCGATGTGGCACGAAAATTGATTTATGAAAAACTCTCGGCCTCAGTGCTGCGCAACAAAGCCCGTGAGCTGGGGATGAGGACGTTGCGTGAGGATGGTATCCGGAAGGTGTTGGCCGGAATGACATCAGCTGATGAGGTCATCCAAACGACGGTGAGCGAATTGGAGCAGTAGCAGTAGTGCGGGTATAAAATTTGTTGATAAAAGATAATTAGAATATGTATTCAATGTCAGATTTATTGCAGCTGACCGTCTCTGAAGGAGCGTCAGACTTGCACCTTCGTGTCGGAATTCCTCCCGTAATCCGGGTCCATGGGCGTTTGCACCGCGTTGAAGGTCCTCCATTAGCTCCGGAAGATACCGAAGAGTTATCCAGGAGCATTACTTCTGAAGATCATATCCAATCCGTACGCGAGCAGGGCGGTTCGGACTTCGGTTTTGCGTTCGGTGAAATGGCTCGTTTCCGTGTGAGCGTTTTCAAGGAACGTGGTAACTTCGCGATGGTCTTGCGCCAGATTCCCAGCAAGCTCCTCACCATGGAGCAGATCGGTCTGCCGGCCTCGGTGCGTGAGTTGCTCTACAAGCCCAGAGGTCTGGTATTGGTGACAGGTCCGACCGGTTCGGGTAAATCCACCACTTTGGCCTCCATGATTGATATTATTAATATCGAGCGTGACGAGGCGCACATTATCACGGTTGAAGACCCGATTGAGTATTACCATCATCACAAGCAGGCAGTCGTGACGCAGCGTGAGGTTCACGTGGACGTCCCGAGCTTTGCAGAAGCGCTGCGCCGCGCATTGCGTCAGGACCCGGATATCATTCTGGTCGGTGAGCTTCGTGACCTTGAGACCATGGAAGCGGCGATTACAGCGGCCGAAACGGGTCACTTGGTTTTCGGAACTCTGCATACGACCGGTGCCGCTAAGACGATTGACCGTATTGTGAACGCCTTCCCGGTGACACAGCAGGAGCAGATTCGTATTCAGCTCTCGACGGTGCTGCAGGCGGTGATATCGCAGCTCTTGCTGCCCCGCTGTGACAAGCCCGGCCGCGTGGCGGTCTTTGAGATCATGATTAATACTCCCTCTATTGCGGCGCTGATTCGTGATAATAAATCGTTCCGTATCGGTTCTGATATTCAAACGGGTGCCAAGTACGGAATGTTAGCGCTCGATGCCTGTTTGCTCGAGAAGTATGAGCAAGGGCTCATTTCTCAGGAAGAGGTGATCACCAAGGCTCAAGATCCGGGAACATCCATGATAAAAATTCAGGAGATCGACGCTATCCGTGCCATGAAGAATGCACAGTAACTCTTTTACTAGATGACAGATATAGCTAACTTTCCGCTTGTTTCACTTCTCAAGGATTCTGCTCTCCTGGACGATATGCAGGCCGAGGAGATTATCCAGGAATCCACTCGCACCGGCAGACGGGTGTTTGACGTCATTGTCGATATGGGGATTCTGGACCAGGCAACGCTCCTGCAGACCATGGCAGACAGCCTGGCCACTCAGGTGGTGAACTTCAAAACGCTGGGTGAGATACCGGCCGAAGCGATCGCCGCGGTCCCGGCTGATACAGCAAAAGCCTACCAATGCGTCCCGGTGGACCTCTTTGGCACTGTTTTGCAGTTAGCTCTGGTAGATCCGTTCAACCCTTCAGTGGTGGACGAGATCGGCTTTGCCATCGGTAAGGAGATCGTTGTCGTTGTGGCGGCTCCTTCTGAAATTGATGCGGCGATCCAGCAATACTACGGTGGCGGCGCTGGCGGCGGCGGAGCGGAGACGGCCAATGCGGTGAGCGACGTCCTCAAAGAGCTGGGGATGGATTCGGAGAGTTATGATGCGGATCACGATGTGTCCATGGGTGGTGACGACCTGAGCGACATGGCCAATGAAGCTCCGATTGTGAAATTCGTCAACCTGGTGCTTCAGCAGGCGGTGCAGGATCGTGCCAGCGATATTCACTTCGAGCCCTTTGAAGATGAATTCAAAATCCGCTACCGCGTGGACGGTGCTCTCTATGAAATGGCACCTCCGCCCAGGCATTTGGCTTTGCCGGTTATTTCCCGTTTAAAGATTATTTCCAACCTGGATATTTCAGAGCGGCGACTTCCCCAGGACGGTCGTATCAGCATGATGATTGATGGGCGGCCCATTGATTTGCGTATTTCGAGCCTGCCGACTCAGTTCGGTGAATCGGTGGTGCTTCGTGTGTTGGACCGCAGTGCCGTGAAGCTGGAGCTCGATAAGCTGGGAATGCCCGAACACGTTTTCGAACGCTTCGGCGAAATGATCACCCAGCCCAACGGCATCGTTATTGTGACGGGGCCGACCGGTTGCGGTAAGACGACGACTCTTTACTCCGCGCTCAATAAGATTAACGACATCACTTCAAAGCTCCTGACGGTGGAAGACCCCGTGGAGTATGATATTGAAGGAATTATGCAGGTGCCTGTGCATGAAGCCGTGGGTATGACCTTCAGCAGTGCATTGCGCTCCTTCCTGCGTCAGGACCCGGACATTGTGATGGTCGGTGAAATGCGTGACCTGGAGACGACCCAGATTGCGATTCAGGCCTCCCTGACGGGTCACCTTGTGCTTACGACTCTCCACACGAACGATGCGCCCAGCGCCGTTGTCCGTATGGTGGATATCGGTGCAGAGCCTTTCTTGATTTCTTCAACGCTTCTGGGTGTTCTGGCCCAACGTCTTGTCAGAACTATCTGCAAAAAGTGCGTGACCTCCTTTGAGCCGACCGAAAGCCAGCTCTCTTTGCTCGGTCTGACGCCGGCGGAACTAGGGGACCGGACTTTCAGTTACGGGCGGGGTTGCCCCAACTGTAACGATACCGGTTATAAAGGCCGAAAAGGTATTTACGAGCTCCTGGTGGTGAACGATGCTATCCGGGCGATGATCAATGATCGCGTTCCGACGGCCGTACTGCGCCAGAGAGCGATGGAAGACGGGATGAGGACCCTGCGTCAGGACGGTATTCGAGGAATCTTTGATGGTGAGATAACGATAGAAGAGGTTCTGAAATACACATAAACCACGACTTACGAAAAATAATTTAGTAAAGTATGCCCAAGTTTAATTATATCGCGATGGATGCCCAAGGTAAGGAAACCAAGGGGAGTCTTGACGCGAAAAATCAGAGTGAAGCCCTGGCTCGGTTGCAGGAGATGCAGCTCTTCCCCACGAAGGTAGTGGAAGCGGGTGCTGCGGCTTCGCCTGCCGCTAAAGGCAAAAAGGGATCCAAAGGCAAGAGCGGCGGAGCCCCGGGCAAAGGCGGCAAAGGCAAGGGGATGAAGAAGGAGTTCAACATTCCGCTGCATAAGGTACCCGGTTTCGGAGGGGTGAGTTCGAAGGTGCTCTGTACCTTCACTCGGCAGCTGGCGACGCTGATCGATGCCGGTTTGCCGCTCTTGAGAGGGTTGCGCGTATTGGAGCGGCAGGAAAAGAACCCGAGCCTGAAAGAAACCATTCAAAAAATTTCTGTTTCAGTGGAAGGGGGCAGTACCTTTTCCGAAGCCCTTGGGCAGCATCCGAAAATCTTCAATAAGCTCTTCGTTTCCATGGTGAAAGCCGGTGAAATGGGCGGTGTGCTGGAAGTAGTGCTCTTGCGTCTGGCTGAATTCATGGAGAAAGCCCAGAAGATTAAGGGCAAGGTCGTGGCCGCCATGTTTTACCCTGTGGCCGTGCTGGTTGTTGCCGTCGCGATCATGGCTATTCTGATGGTGGTCGTGATTCCGAAATTTAAAGACATTTTCTCCGACCTCGCCGGGAAAGATTTGCCCGGGTTTACGGTGTTGGTGCTGAATATATCTGCAACGGTTCAACATCATTTTCTGGAAACATGTGGTGCGCTTTTTGTCATTTTCGTCATTTTCCGATTGTTGGTTAAGACCAAGACCGGGAGGCTCTTTTTCGATAAGTTCAAACTGGTGGCGCCGGTGTTTGGTCCGGTGATATCAAAGGTAGCGATCTCCCGCTTTACCCGAACCCTGGGAACGCTGGTGAGCTCAGGCGTGCCGATTCTTCAATCGCTCAACATCGTGCAGGAGACCTCCGGTAACGTGATTGTTGCCAACGCAGTGCATAGTGTTCACGAAAATGTGAAGGAAGGTGAAAATATCACTACTCCTTTGGAGAGTTCCAAGATATTTCCGCCCATGGTGATTTCCATGGTGGACGTCGGAGAGCAGACGGGTGCCTTGCCGGAAATGTTAATGAAGATTGCCGATAACTACGATGAAGAAGTCGATAATGCCGTGGCGGCCATGACTTCGCTATTGGAGCCGGTGATGATCGTCTTTCTGGCCGTGATTGTCGGTAGTATCGTTATCGCAATGTTCATGCCTCTGATTTCTCTTATGGACGGTATGGGTGACACTGGTGGAGGCGGCGACGAGTAGACGAGGAATGAGAAGAAGCAGAGCAGTTTGGATAAAACGCAATCCGTTGCAAAGAGGGCTCTTGGCATGAAAACTGCGATGTTGTAAATAATGGAAAGAGCATAAAATGCGTTTTTGGATTTAAAAACTTGATTCAGAGAAGATTAGAGTGCGCTTTTACAAAACAGATAAAAACCTCTTAGAGAGAAGCGGCCGTTGGGCGTTCACGATGATAGAACTCCTGGTGGTGATTTCTCTGATAGGGCTTTTGGCCGGAATGATGATTGGCATGTCCAGTCTGGTTTCCAGCAAAATGAGGATCGCCCGCGTTCAGGGTGAGCTCTCGCGTCTGGTTTCAGCCATTGAGCTCTACAAGAATATCTACAAGGTTTATCCGCCCGATAACCAGATGAAAGATGCCAATGGCTACCCTATGCCGGGTTCATCGGCCACCAATCAACTGGTTTTGGAATTAACCGGGTGTCTGGTTACCAATAATGCTTTTTCTTCTCCGTACATTCGCACCCCTTCGGGGGATTTCCATTTTTTGACTTCGGCGGAAATGAAGCCGATTTTTGGCAATGCGGCTGACGGAATCCTGAATGCCTCTGAGAGGGAGTCAAGGGTTCGGAATTTCCTGGGAAGCTACAGTCAACGCAAGTTCGGCAGACTGACCAATGCGAACCGGTCGGTGACTTTTGATATTCTCCGGGTTCCGGTGAATGCGCCTCTCTATCAAGCGGCCTTGGATAATCGGGGTAAAGCATGGCGCAAAATGGGAGTGAATAACCCTTGGCACTACAATATGACCGACCCGACCAATAATCCGGGTAAATTTGATTTATGGGCTGAGTTTCAGCTATCGCGGCAAAACGCGGTTAAACAAGATAATCAGGGCCGCTATGTGGAATACTATGTGATCGGAAACTGGAACGGAATGAAGCCCGAGGTGCGCAAAGACTATTTTTAAACGATTAAAAAAGAACTGATATGAGAATGATGACTGGAAAAAACAGAGCTTTTACGCTCATAGAGCTTTTGGTGGTAATCGCCATCATAGCCATTTTGGCAGGGATGACTTTCCCGGCGGTTACGAAGGCCAAGGCTAGAGTGAAGATCAAACAGGCGGAAATGGAGATTGCCAATTTGGTGGCTGCCATTGCGCAGTACGAAAGCTCCTACGGTAAACTGCCGACGTCCAAGTTTACGACGGATAACTCGGGGGTTCATGATTTCACCTTCGGCGTCTTTAACAACGGTGGAACCGTTCAGCAGCCTGATGGCAAAAGCCCCTATTCGGTGGCTCTCCGTTTGGGCAACGGCAACAACTACACGAATAATGCAGAAGTGCTCGCGATCCTGAGGGATATGGAATACTACGCCTTCAGCAATGGTCCCGATGGGCGCACTCCCAATTACAACCATGCACGCAATACGCGCAAAGAGGTTTTCCTGACGGTCAAAGACGGTTCCAAAGTGGCAACCCCTTCTTCGGTGGATCCTTATGGAACGTATCGCGACCCCTGGGGCAATCCTTACTTTATTTCGCTGGATCTGAACTACGATGATTATACGGTGGATTGGATGTACGGTATGTCGCAGGTGAGCTCGGACCCCTCCAACCCTCGGAAGGGATTGCAGGGCCTGATCTACGTGCCTGAGTATTCTTTGCCAGCAAGTCCCGTTACGTTTGGCGTCAAGGCCAACGTTCTGGTTTGGTCCATGGGGCCGGACGGTCAGGCAAATCCGAATCTCAAAGCGAATATCGGTGTGAATAAGGATAACATCCTGAGCTGGAAATAGTTTAAAAGTTTTATCCACGTTTAAAAACGAAGGACTTTTAATGCTGAAAAACAGGCAAACAATGAGGATGAAAGGCGACGAGGGCGGCTTTACGCTGATAGAGCTTCTCGTGGTCTTCACAATCATCGGTTTGATAGCGGCTCTGAGCATGCCGGCGCTGAAAGGTTTTGGCCAGGGTAACCTGGTGAACAATGTGGTGAGGCAGCTCACCGATGATATCAGCCTGGCTCGTTCGCGAGCCATCAGCGACCGCTGTACTGTCTATGTTCTTTTCGTCTCAACCAATATCTACTGGGAGAGAAATCAATTTCAGAGCAAACTGAATCAGGTCGCGATGGAGTTGCCGGCGGTTGAGCGCCATCGGTTCATTCAGAGCTCCCGCCAACTCTGGACAAACCTGGTCCAGCAGCAATATACGGCCTATGCGGTTTACGCCAGCCGGACGGTAGGGGATCAGCCATCCCAGCAGAAACCCCGGTATCTGACGGAGTGGAAATCGCTGCCCGATGGTGTCATGTTCCATCCCCATAAGCTGACGAACAATGTCACCAAAGCTTATTGGCTGAACGAAAAAACCCGTCAGAGGACAGCTGGCTTCACCAATTGGATTGAGGCGCCTCTGCTTCAGGTGGATGTTCGTTTTCCCAATTCGAAGGGGCCGGAAATGAGCCTCCCGTGCATTGCTTTCAACCACAAGGGCGAACTCGTTTTTCCGTGGCTGGAGTACGGCAGCCAAAAGCCGGAACTTTTATCGCTTCCCTCCTGGTGTGACTATGAGGTGTTGCCAATCGTTAAGGCGAGCGGTTTTTATGAAACCCCGAGCAGTCTGGTCGAGATTACTCCGTTAGCGGCTTTGGACAGGCCTCCTCTCATGAGGATACGGATCGACGGAAAAACGGGGAAGGTGACCGCTTTACAGGATGAATTAAGAGTGGATTTCTAGAAATGAGATTTTTGGAAAATAGAACCCGGCGGCAGAGTGCGTTTACCATGGTGGAGATCGCTCTCTGCTTGGCAATTGTCGGTTTTGCTCTGGTGGTGATTATGGGTGTGTTGCCTTTGGGCGGGCAGGCCCAGAAGAAAAACAGGGAAAACACCCTGAGTTTGATGGATGGCAATTATCTGCTGGAAGCGATCACGCAGGGCGCTCGCGGTTATGACGACCTGGGGCTCTACGTGGATGAGATTTTGCTCTACTCGGATTCTGACCCGAACGGAGAGCCCAAGGCCGTTATTCAAAATAATACCTCGGGCGGAACCTATTGGGGAACTCGGGAAATCATCGGCTTATTGAGTGCCCCCAGGTTTTTATTGACGAGCAGTAATGTTTGGGTTCCCAACTATCTCAATAATGCAGGAGTTTTGAGGAACAGTCTCTATACGAATATGACCTGCCGGCTCAAGATGCGTTCGATGAATGGAACCGCATCGGATAAGAGCAACAGCGACACGAGCCGGGATTTCGGGATGGCCTACCTGGTTGAGGTGGATGTGCTTCCGGTTCAGACCAATTCTCTGAACGCAAGTCAGCTTAGCGGCAAAGATCCTTCCGTAGCTGAGAAGATGAAGGAGGAGCGCTCTCTGTCCCAAAATGTCTATCAGGTTTCCGTCACGCTCTCCTGGCCGATCAGAAAGGCGGAGAAAGGCGGGTACAAAGCCGGTAATAACTCTCAGCTTTTCCGAACGCTTGTTTCCGGCAGTATGACACACTCAGTCGTGCAGGCGGATTTGCCCGGACTGGGGACGCGGGATATGGTTTTTTGGTATTTCAACGGGAATGAGTTTTCCGTTACGAATAACACCTCGTTCTATGACGATCTGGTAAAGTAGGGGTGTTTAGAGGTGGATAGAGGAGTCAGGGTATGATTTTAAAAGGACAATGCTGGAGCAGGGATTTGAAGAAGGCGAACAGGTCTTCTGCCTTTTCGCTTTTGGAGGTGCTGGTGGTCACGGTCATGATGACTATCATTCTTTATGGTTTGTACAGCATGTTCAACCAGACTCAGAAGTCGTTTCGCTCGAATAATGCCCAGGTGGACGTTATGAACACGGCCCGCATGGCGATGGATGCGATCGCTCGGGATGTGGAGCTCCTGGCGGCATGCAATACAGCTAACGGCGCAAACCTGATGACTCTTCTGAGCTATCCTTATAACTACCCGGGCATAAAATATAACCGCAGTTCACCGGTGATCCAGACGACGATGCCCGGCGATTCCAGCGGACCGTTCCGGACCAATTTCATGCAGGATTTCTTTTTCCTCCAGAAGCAGAGCAACTACTGGATTCCCTGCGGATACTTTGTCGGCAATACATCGCTGACTAATCAGGGTAACGTGACCAATACGGTGACGCAGGTCAACGAGAGCGGAGTCGGTTCCCTCTATCGAATCGGTTTTTCGCTTCTGAATGAGTTTGGGGCTGAGGTTCCTTCTACCGAGTACGATACCAACATGGCTTATTTATGGATGAGCGAGTTTCGCGGATGGGATGCCGGAGCGACACGCGGCGGATTCTATCGGACCAATGCCAATCTCCTGGCAGAAGGGGTCGTTCATTTTTCGGTTCGTTGCTTTGATTCGCAGGGGCAATCCATCGAGTATCAAAACTATCATCGTCCGAAGGAAACTTCCTGGGATCGGGTTTATTTGGATTCTTCCGGGATACGGCGCACGAATATGCCGCCTCAGAAATCTTTTAATATCTATGCTCCGGACCTGGGACTGACTTCCACGGATTTCCTGGATGATTATCTGGGGCATGGCGGGCTCTGGCGGGCGGATAATAAACTTCTATTCCCCACGAATCAGGTGGATGCAGCAACCAATGTGGTCATTTTAGGGCAGGCTCTGGGGACGATCGGCCGGATGGTGGTGACCGATAATCTCTTCCTGAGCAATGCAATTCCTACCTACGTAGAGATCGAGCTGGGACTTCTGGAGCCGCAGGCCTGGGATAAACTCAAAGCGATCGGTAATGATGATGTCCGGAGACAATATCTGTTGAAGAACTCCGGGCGGGTACACCTTTTCCGTAAACGCATTCCCATCAGAAGGGCATTTCAATGAGACTGAAGACTTTTAGACAGACAGGTGAGCAGGGGGTAGCGTTAGTCGTAACGCTTATCATGCTGGCGGTGGTGACTTTTTTAGCGGTAGCTTATCTGGCGATGAGCCGCCGGGAGCAATCTTCCATCTATACGGCCACAGAGCAGAACCGTGCGCGCCTCATGGCCGATGCCGGCTTTAATCACCTCAAGGGCAAGGTCGTCGCCACTATATTGACCTATACGAATCTGGGGAACTATGATCTCCTGCTCTCGACCAATTTCAATAATCCGCTCCGGGCTGAGTTCCTCACGTCGCTTCGCTATCCGAGTGAGGGATATCTGACCAATGTCTGCCTTTACGACACGAACGGGACTCCGGTTCCGTGGACCGTGGATGATTTGAGGGTTTCTCTGGGGAACCTGCAGATCTCTCCGGTGGCACCGGTTTTTTACAGCGTGCTGACGAATCGCAGCTACTCGAATGATTTCCGTTTCTATCTGGATTTCAACCGGAATGGAAAATTTGATCCGACGCGGATGACCAATTATGGCGGAACCGGTATGGTTCAGACCCTTCAGTGGGGCGACCCGCAGTGGATCGGAGTTTTGGAGAATCCCAATGCGCCGCACTCGGCCACCAATCGCTTTGTCGGTCGTTTCGCCTACGTGGGGGTCCCCATCGGCAAAACGCTTGATATCAATTATATCCACAATAATACCAAGCGAAACACGGAGGCTCTGGATGAATTGGCCTATCAACGCGGTCAGGGTGTGGGTAGCTGGGAGATGAACCTGGCAGCCTTTTTCCGTGAGCTCAACCCCCTGCAGTGGAGCAATCAGGGTGGAGACGACGCCTACGCGTACTTTTCTGCGACCAATCAATACAACAGAGGGACGGCCTTTGAGGATGCCCTTGAGGTGCTGAAATATCGTTATGAGAACGATTATTCTTCTCTGGCAGCGCTCGATTCGCCTGACTGGATTCCGGGTCAAACTGCCTACGATCAGTTGAGCCGGCTCATCTACAAGGGTGAAGACCTGGAGCTGCGCAGGAATCCGGTACTCGACCGCTTCAGATACGATCTGAATGATACCTACTCGGATGGACCTCTGCAACTGACGGCCTTCATGCAAGAGCAGAGCGCCTCGGACTGGGAAACCTGGGATAACGAAGATAACCAGCGTCTGGAGGAGGCCTGGGTGGGAAGCGATAATCCCAAGCGCTTTTTCGATGTTCAGGAGCTGGTGGATGATTCCAAATTCAGCGGCCCCGAGGGCCTGGATATGATTGCCCGTCTGCAGGGCACCTACCAGAAAAGAAATTTTACGGACGAGGAGCGCTATTTGACCAATGATGTCGCGTTCTACAAATTGATCGGTCAGCTGGGTGCCGATTCTCTCTATACGGCGGATAACCGGATTCCTCTTAATTACATGACGTTGGCCTCCACCAGGTACACAAATTTCGTTCCCTGGACGGCTACGTCGCTTACGGCCTCCAACTTTTTCAACGCGACGGCCGATAGGCTGATGCGCGAATATTACGGTAAAACGTTGCGTGAAATTCAGATTTATCCGACCAATCAATATACGGCCGATGTCCATCAGCTTTTCCAACTGACCGCCAATATCTACGACGCGATGACGAACCAGGCTCCCCGGAATCTTCAGGGTCCTTCTCTGCCTTCGGTTTTCCGGCCGGTCTACCGCACGCAGGGCAACAGAGTTTTCCTGGATAGCTACGAACTCGTCAAAGATCTCAAAAATGAGCGGGATGACTGGTTTCAGAACGGAATGTTTGTCCGGATCGTTCCCAATATTTCGGGCTCAACCGCGGTCCGTCCTGATGTGACGGTCTCGACCTTCGCCGAGAATGCCGATACTGAAGGGAAAATTCGCATGAACGTGATCGGGATGCCGTGGGTCATCGGGGCTCGAAAGGGATATCCCAACTTCAACGAGCAGGAACTCCTGACGGATATTCAGTTGACCCGCAAGATCGGGCTCACGCGCCAGAATATGGCGAGTATATTTTCCATTCAGGATATGTGGGTTCAGTATATCCTGAGTGTTTCCAACCGGCTTTCTTTCGAATCCTGGAATTCTTACTCCGATGTCCAATACAAATTCCAGCGTCCCTTGCAGGTCATGATTACCAATCGCGTGACCAGTGCTCTCTGGCGTAACGGACAGGTGGTCCCGGTTGCGACGGCTACCAACAACTTTGGCGTTCCTACCCGCTACAGCAATTATGTTTCACGGGTGCTGGCGACCAATATCATGGCAAATGACCTGAGAACCTGGGAAGAGGGGACTTTCAACGTAATGACTTCGAGCAACCTGACTTTCGTTCCGTCTTCCATTGTGGAGACGCATCAGAGTGGCGGGGCTTATTACCAGACCAATTCGCAGGGAACGGTGACGCTCAAGCCGAAGAATCCCTCGCTTTTCTACCAGAATGCGAACTTCCTCTCGGGAGCTCCTCTCTATATCACTTTCACTAATCAGATCACCTATATCGCTATCGATCACGAGAATGACTGGATAGTGGATTATGTCAGTATCGAGAAGACGAATGTCTTTAATCTGACGGAGTTGGTTCGCGGTACCGGCACTTCGGCTGCAACCGGCGGACAGGATTCAAATCTCTCACGGCTATTGTGGGATCCGAATTTCGGCATTCAGCGGCAGATGGATATCTGCCTGGGTAACCAGGAAGATGAGGACACCTGGATGGAATTTGCCGGCGAGATTCAAGAAAAGAATTATCAGATTCAAGGGTTCCGCCAATTTTGCGGTCTGACCAACAGTCTGACTACGGCTGGAATGAGCGATATGCAGGGGATGTACCGCCAGACACCCTACAATCCCACGGCCCACAAACTGATCATAGAGTCGCTGCAGGTGAATGATCCCCTGGTTCACTATCATATTGGGGATTACATTAACTATACGAATATCTTTACTCCTTTGCGTGAGGCTCAACAAAAACCGGAAGAAGACCCGAGCAATATTGGAAAGGTGAATAATTTCTACGTTCCCTGGGGGGGGAATCCCGAAAAAGATATTACCGGCTATCGCGAATCGGTGAACCAGGTCGGGATCAAGGACCCCAACGTGGCGGTTTCAGACCATTGGGATTTCCCGACAAACTGGTACGGCAGGCCATTCGCTTATCCGACAATAGGCTGGCTGGGCAAGATTCACCGCGGAACGCCTTGGCAGACGGTTTACCTGAAGAGCGACGCCGTGAGCACTGAGATTTGGAGGAGATGGAGCGGACGCGATGAATCGCACCCGACCAATGACTGGCGCCTGATGGATATCTTCACGGCTGCAATCAATAAGAACGCGGCTCGCGGCCTGCTTTCGGTCAATCAGACTAATTCAGCCGCCTGGGCTGCCGTTCTGGGGGGTGCCTCGGCTCTGAGCGATACCAATACGATGATTATAATTGAGCCGCAAACCGATCCTTTCCAGCAAATTGTGCGAGGAATCAATACAAACCGGGCGGGGCTGCCCAAGCGCGCTTTCTCCTATCAGGGTGAGATTCTTTCCTCGCCGGTCCTGAGCGTGAAGTCGCCCTATCTGCCTCAGACGATTTCATCGGGTGTGAACGATGCCGTCATGGAGTGGATTCCGATGCAGATCATGTCGCTCTTGAGGGAGGACAAACCGGCTTATCTGGTGTATGCTTATGGGCAGGCTCTTGCGCCTGCGCCCGGCGCGGTGGTTTTGGCTCCGGGACAATATCGTGGGATGGTGACGAACTACGTGGTGACTGCAGAGTACGCAACCAAGACGGTATTCAGGGTAGAAGGCGATGAGCTTAATCCCAAGGTGGTTACGGACAGTTTTGATGTGTTACCCATGGAGTAGAGAGGTTTAAAATAATATGCGTCGCAAGAAGATTTGGTTATGGAGTGGTGTATTGGTTCTGGGGGGAATTCTGGGGCTGCATGGTCTTTTTACTCATCCGACAGAGAGGCTGGCTCAGCGCTATGGTTTAGCCGATAATAACCAGCATTCTTGGAATGCTTCGGAAGAGAATGTACTGACTCAAAAGAGTCTCCTGGTCAGCAATCAGAATTTGCTTCCGCAGGGGTGGGTATTAGCCCCCTCGCAGGAAAAATTTTCTCCGCAGGAACCCTCCCGTGAAAACGGTTGGGTGGCGGCCAATACTCAGCAAAGTATTGACGAGCTGGCACGCAGCTCCAGCGCCGTTTTACTAAGAAATGCCCGGATTGATACCCGCAGTTCAGCGGAGCTGCCGATTCCTTCAGAGCTTATGGCCGGTGCGGATCCGGGCTGTTATCTGGTGCAGAGCCGTGGAGAAATCAACGGGGATTTTTACCGTCAGCTCGAGGAGATGGGTGTAGAGGTCATTTCCTATATCCCCAACAATGCCGTTTTGGCGGTTATGACGCCGGAACAGGCGGCTCAAGGTTCTGAAAAGTTCCAATCTATTCTTCCTTATCATCCTTATTACAAGCTGGAGCCCGAGCTTCTGGAATATGCTCTGGGTGAGAATGAGGCGCCTTATCGTGCAGGAACGATCGTGCAGGTTGCGCTGACCCCCGGATTGGAAGAATCCTTTTTTGAAGAAGCACGAGAAGAAAAACTCACGGTTCTGAGCCGGCAGGAGAGCCAGTTCGGCCAAGTGGTGATGGTGCAACCGACTCAAGATCAGATTACGGCACTTGCGCAGTTGCCTTCGGTGCATCTGATGGGTGTTTCTAAGCCTGTTTCACTGGCTAATGATTTGACCATGATCCGTCTGGGTGTCGCCACCAATGAGGCGAATATTGACAGCTATTTGGATTTATCCGGTAGTGGGGTGCTCCTCAACGTCAATGACAGCATGGTGGATGCCAGTCATCCGGCCTTGAGCGGGCGCGTACTTTTCGCTACTGACGATCAGGGTAATCGGGTTCTTCCCTCCAATACCAACGAGATGGCCCACGGTACCCATGTGATGGGGACGATTTTGGGAGATGGTGCTGAATCCGAAAGCGTAGCGGGAGGTGCCAGCGGTTCCTATGAAGGGTTTGAACTCTCTTTTAAGGGTGCAGCCACCAACGCGGAAGCGCTTTACCTGCCGATAAATTCCGGGGAACTTTCTTCGAGCACCCTCAATATGGATATGATCCGCTGGGCGGCTCAGACCAATTATCTGGAGCGCAAACGGACGAACGCTTTAATATCCAACAACAGCTGGAATTTTTCCTCTTCCCGTACTTATGATCTGGCCACGGCGCTCTTTGACGGTGCCGTGCGCGATGCGTTGCCGGATGTGACCGGATCGCAGCCGATGGTATTCGTGTTTGGTGCCGGGAATGCGGGTTCCGGTAATCAGGCAGGCAGTGGGGGAGTATCCGGTTCCATTTTGGCTCCCGCGACGGGTAAAAACGTGATCACGGTGGGCGCTTTGGAGAGTCCCCGGTATGTGAGCATCACCCACACCAATGAAGTTTATGAGACTGTGGATCGGGGCGGTGGAATTTTTGAGACCGTCACGAACCTTGTTGTGACGACGAATGCGACTCTCTATAACCAGACCGATAACGAGCAGCATGTCGCCAACTACTCCTCCCGAGGCAACGTCGGTATCGGGGAAGAAGGTTCCAACGGGCGCAGAAAGCCTGACGTGGTGGCGCCGGGTTCTTTCATTGTATCGACTCGCGGTCCCAGTGAAGTAGAGGAAATTCCTGAAACCTATTTCAGACGGCAGCTTTTGAGCGGACAGTTCCTGGTAAGCGGTGATACGAATAACTACGCATTTTTCGGTGAAACCAATCTGGTCGGTCTGACCATTGAGATACTGACCAATCGCAGCAGTGTTCTCCCGCTTCCGGACCTGGGTATCTACCTGAGGAAAGGGGAGCGCCCCGGATCTGATTACTACGTCGGGGATAATTTCTACCAGACTAACTTCCTGATGAACGTGGAAGTGGAGATCGACCCGGAAGACCCGGAAGGAGGTTCGACCGGTAATCCTTCCTGGAGTAGCGGCTATGGCGATTGGTATTACTCCATTGGCGGCCCGGAGGAGGGCAATGCCAGTTTCGATATTCTTCTGACTTTCGAGCTTCTCTACTCGGAAGAGGAGATTAAGGACATGGAGGATTTAGCGGCGGCCAATGAACTTCTGGGTGAATACTATCGCTATGACAGCGGTACCAGTATGGCGGCGGCAGCGGTTACCGGTATTCTGGCTCTGACCCAGGAGTTTTTCGAAACCTATTCACCGGCCGGCGTGACGGCGCCTTCTCCGGCGCTCTTAAAAGCTATACTCATCAACGGCTCCAATCCTTCGGGCAATCAGTATAGCCGCAGAGAGCCTTACGGAGTCAATTATCAGGGTTGGGGTATTCCCAATATGACCAATTTGATACCGGCCGCGCTGACCAACGACATGGACAGCGGCACCTGGCCACTCTGGTTCGAGGAACAGAGTGTGAGTAATGCCCTTTCAACGGGAGAGGCCTGGGAGAAGACGATTCAGGTTCCTCCGGGTATGGAAGAGGGGAATATGAAAGTAACCTTGGTCTGGACGGACCCGGCCGGCAATCCCTCGGCAGCCATCAAGCTCGTCAATAACCTGGACCTGGTTGTTTCCAATGCCACTAAGAAACTGATTTACGTGGGGAACGATTTCCCGATCAATGGTGATTTCAATGAATCCTACGTCCTGAATGAAGAGGGTGAGGAAGAGGAAGAGAGCCAGGAGGATGTCTTACGGGCTATTGAGACCGCCCGGGATTTCATCAATAACGTGGAAAGCGTCGTAATTAAGGGACCGCTGGATACGAATTATGTTCTCTCCGTGCAGGCACGCCGGGTCAATGTCAATGCGTTGACGGCGCATCCGGATGGAATCGTTCAGGACTTTGCGGTAGTGGTCTCTTTCCAGAATCATCTCACGGAGTTCAGCTCGACCAATCGTTTTGAAATGGAAGATCCCGAAGAGGGTTCAGGTATCCAAGGTACCAATCTCTGGATTCCGGTCGTTGATACGGTAACCAACAGCGTGCCGCTTCTCAAACAACGAGTGGGCGCTCACTCGCCTCTCCTGGGAATGGATGATATTCTGACCAACGGGGTTGCTCCTCAATGGCATTTCTATGTTTTCACGAATGTCTGGTGGGTAGGCGGTACCAACCAGGTTGAACCCCCGGAAGGTGAGGAACCCGAGGATGACCGAACCCGAATCGGCGGCCCCTATGTGGCGTTTGCCACGTTCCTTCCGCCCAACCTGGCCTCTGAAGCCCGGCTCAACAACGCGGATATCGATTTGTACGTCTCGACCAATTCGGCCATTACCAATCTGGATGCGCTGGTAATTGATGAAGCCGTTCAGCAAGGCTGGGCGAGCCGTAAACAGGGTGGAAGCGAGCTCTTCTACATGACGAACTCTGTTGAAAACCAGGTTTTCTATATCGGCATCAAGAGTGAAGACCAGAAGGCCTCGGAGTATAATTTTGTGGGTATCTCCAGCGATCAGCCCTTTGATGAAAACGATAACGGCAATCGCGTCGTCCGGTTCAACCCGGGTGCGGTTTGGGTACCGGATGGCTCACCTGAAGAACCCGGAGGCGTTTACCTTTTCGCGGTCGTGACCGATCCGATCGTTGTTGATAATCTGGTCATTACTAACCTCTACCAGGTACAGAATGCGGGAGATCTTTACATTTCTCTGACCCATGAGAGTTCTTCGCTTTCGGGAGGG
This sequence comes from uncultured Verrucomicrobiota bacterium, assembly GCA_964609795.1. Lineage (GTDB taxonomy): Bacteria > Verrucomicrobiota > Verrucomicrobiia > Limisphaerales > UBA1412 > UBA1412. The sequence continues at coordinate 884 of CAZSTC010000017.1, read as the reverse complement.
ACAGTCGCTCTGCATAATCACTCGTTCCTGACCGATATCAATGATCCGGCTCTCTCCAACGAGGTCCAGGTTGTCTATGACGACTCTGAACAGTTGAGCACGTATCGGCAGAAAACCGACGGACCCGGAAGTTTGCGCAACTTCATGGGTGAGGACGGAACCGGGTTGTGGCTCCTGTCGCTGACGGACAATGCGCTCAATCACACGAACCGGGTTTCTTCGAGCCTCTTCATCACGCCTTACAATGCGAACGCCGCCTGGTTTACGGTCAATCCCTATTCATTTTTGTACCGGACCTTCTACGTAGAGGATGATGTGATCGGAGTCAATATCACCATTTCGGAGATTGACCCTGAGTACCCTCTGGAGCTCTATGTCCGCGGATGTAACTGCGGAGGTGATGACGGACAGTGCACGCAGCAGAGCTGTTACCCGAGCCGCACGGTTTATGATTATCGGGAGTCGATTACGCCTCCGGGCCGTACCGTGACCATTACCCGCCAGGATATTCCTCCTTTGGAAACCGGCCGCTATTGGCTGGGTGTTTATAACCCGAATGCGGTGGATGTGGATTTCAGACTGGATATTGAGTTTATCTACGGCTTCTCGGTGGGTGACGACCAGGGTGTGCTCTCGCCCAATACTCCGCTGGAATTGCAAGATGATGCGTACACGCTCTTCAAGGAAGATTTCATCACGTTCGTGAACCCTGAAGATCACACCACCAATGTCGTGCCGGTGATTTATGATTCAGTGATTCATGTGGATGATGCCCGCGAGATCAAAAACGTCAATGTGGGTGTCCGGATTGATCATCCGCGTATTTCAGACCTGGCTTTCTCGCTCGTGAGCCCGGTGGGAACTTCCGTTCTCCTGGCTGAGAA
>CAZSTC010000016.1:23407-39519 GCA_964609795.1 uncultured Verrucomicrobiota bacterium | reverse complement strand
TATCGAATAGGCTACCTCCTTTGCTTGAAAGGAACAGCAGAAGTTGAAAGAGTTACTATCTGGAAATGAGGCAATCGCCCGCGGTATCTACGAAGCGGGTGTGAAAGTGGCTGTGGGATACCCCGGGACCCCCTCCACCGAAATTTTAGAGAACGTTGAGCAATACAAGGAACACGTCTATTGCGAATGGTCGCCCAATGAAAAGGTCGCCTTCGAAGTAGCCGCCGGAGCCTGCCTGACGGGTGCGCGCTCTGTCGTGACGATGAAGCACGTGGGGCTCAACGTGGCGGCGGACCCCCTGATGACGCTCACCTATGTGGGCGCTGTGGGCGGTATCGTCGCCATCGTGGCCGATGACCCGGGGATGCACTCCTCTCAGAATGAGCAGGATACCCGGCAATATGCCCGCTTTGCCAAAATCCCCCTGCTGGAGCCGTCCGATTCCGAAGAAGCGCGTGATTTCCTCGTTGCCGGGATGGAAATTTCCGAGAAGTTCAAAACTCCCGTCATTCTGCGGACGACCACCCGTATCTCCCATTCGAGGAGTCTGGTAGAGCTCCGGGAACGCGTGGAGCATACCCCTCAGGGTTTCAAGAAAGACCCGCCGCGCTTTGTCCCGATACCGGCCTGGGCCCGTCCCATGCGGGTGCGTGTGGAGGAAAGGCTCCGGGCCATGATCCCGGAGGTCTCCGCCTCGGCCTTGAACCGGATTGAATGGGCCGATAAGGAGCTGGGCATCATCGCCTGCGGCGTCGCCTATCAGTATGTGAAAGAGGTTTTCCCGGAGGCGTCCGTTCTCAAGCTCGGCTGGCCCTATCCCTACCCCGATGAGCTGATTCGCCAGTTTGCCGCGGGGGTCAAGCGGCTCCTGGTCGTCGAGGAGCTCGATGACTTCCTGGAAGAGCACATCAAGGCGTTGGGAATCGCCTGTGATGGCAAGAATTTCGTGCCGAATATAGGCGAGCTTTCCCCCATGGCAATGCGGAAGATTCGCGCCAAGATGGAAGGCAAAGAGCTCACTCAACTCCTTCCGGTGGAAGAGGCTTCCAAGCTTCCTCCCAGGCCGCCGGTCCTCTGCCCTTCCTGTCCGCATCGTGCCGTTTTCTCCGCTTTGGGCAAGTTTGACGTCGTCGTAACGGGCGACATCGGCTGCTACAGCCTGGGAGTTGCGGCTCCGCTCAACCGCATGGATACCATTCTCTGCATGGGCGCGGGCATCAGCATGGCCCACGGAATGAAAGTCGCCGGTGAAAAGAGGCGCGTCGTCGGCATAGTCGGGGATTCCACCTTTTTCCACTCCGGCATCACGGCTCTCCTGGATATCGGCTACAATAAGAGCGCCCCGGTCATCATCATTCTGGATAACCGCGTCACGGCCATGACCGGCCACCAGGATAACCCGGGCTCGGGCCTCACTCTGATGGGCGAACCGACCCACGAGGCCTCCATCGAAGAGTTTGCACGGGCTTGCGGCATTAAGCGCGTCTTTGCGGTCGATCCCTTGAAGTACGATGCCTTTATCGAGCTCCTTAAAAATTCTTTCGAGACGCCGGAGCCGACCGTGATCATTTCCCGCTCGCCCTGCATCGTGCATGATCACTCGGGCCTCAAAGCGCCCCGGCAGGTCAATCCGGATGTCTGCCGGACCTGTAAGCTCTGCCTCAAGATCGGCTGCCCGGCCCTGGAATTCACCGAAGGCCATGTCCGCATCAACAACCTCCTCTGCGGCGGTTGCAGTCTCTGCGAGCAGATTTGCCCCTTTGAAGCCATTTCATAACCCCACTCCTTTTTGACGATGAACGATTGTGTAAGCGTATTTTTGACGGGTGTCGGTGGTCAGGGAATCTTGCTGGCCAGCGAAATTATTTCCAATGCCGCCATGCTCTCGGGCTTTGACGTGAAGACCAATGAGGTCCACGGAATGGCTCAGCGCGGCGGAACGGTAACGGCTCTGGTCCGATACGGCCCGAAGGTCTACAGTCCCCTGATTTGTGAGGGCGATGCACGGGTGCTCTGCGCTTTTGAAATGGCCGAGGCGATCCGCGCGGCTCATTATCTGGCGCCCGGCGGCTTGGCCGTGGTCAACCAGTACCGGATTATTCCCGTCACGGTCTCTTCGGGTTCTGCCATTTACCCCGAAGATATCAAAGAGACACTCCGGAAGCGCTTCCCCCGTCTCTGCTACTTTGACGCCACCCAGAAAGCCATTGAAGCCGGAACCGAGAAAGCGGCAAATGTCGTCCTCCTGGGTGCCACATCGGTCGGCTTGGACCTGCCGGAGGAGACCTGGCTCGAAGCCATCCGCAAGACCGTGAAACCCAAGTTTCTGGATGTCAATCTCAAGGCTTTCACCGCCGGCAGAGCCGCCGCGCAATAGCGTCCGAAATTAAGAGGGTAAAGCCATGACCCCAGCAGAACTCCAGAAAAAATATTCTTCCACAGTAGAAGAACATTTTGAAAATGAACACTATCCACGATATTTGTATAAATATCGAAAACTAGAAGAGCATACAAAGGATATAATCATTTATAATGGAATGTATTTTTGCAGTCCAGTTGACTCCAACGATCCTTTTGATTTCAGATTACCAATTAACCTCGGCGAATCAATAAGAAAATTAAGAAAAGAAAATTTTGTTTTTTATCTAAATAATTTAAAAAAAGATTTAGAGAATAATAATAAAGAGATTTTAGAAGAAATTTCAGAAGATGAACTCCTTAAAATTAGGAAAAAATTAAATAGTAAAGATGTTAAATCTATAGCAGAAGAACTCCTTAAAACAGCCCCTTATTTAGAAGATATAATTCAAAAGATACGCAGAGAAACTGGTATCTGCTGCTTCTCTAAAAAATGTGATAACGTGCTCATGTGGTCTCATTATGCACAAGATCATAAGGGAATTTGTTTTAAATTTGACATAAAAGAAGATTCTAATTTTTTCAGTCCACTTATAACCGTTGAATACAAGAAAGAGGTTGATTTAAATATATCTGAATACTTTTTAAATTATAATAAATTTTCAAAAGATATAGCTAGGGTAAAGCATTCCGATTGGTCTTATGAAAAAGAAGTGAGAGTTATAAAAACTGGATTTAAAGATTCTGATCGAAAAAAGAGATTTTTAAAATTTAAACCAGACGCTTTAAAAGAAATTATATTTGGATTCAAAACAGATCCTGAAGTTATTTTAGATTATATGAATTTATGCAAAAACCATAATAAAAATATCATTTTCTTTAAAATGAATTCTGCTGAAAATGGACGCTTTGAATTGGAAAAAATTCCTATAAAATAAATTCTTTTTATCCTAGCGTATTCTCAATGAATCTTTGCCGCCGGCAGAGCCGCTGCGCAATCCTGATTCGTCAACCCCTGAAACAAACAGCAATCCCAACCGGAAACGCTTTTCCGAGCTCCCCTTCCGTGAAAAGCAGTCGATCCGGTGCCCATTAATTTTGTGATAGACGTCGATTCCCTCAACCCGCAGCAGCGCGATGCAGTCACCACTCTGGAAGGCCCGGTCATGATTCTGGCCGGTGCCGGCACGGGCAAAACACGTGTCATCACTTTCCGTGTGGCGTACCTCATCGAGTGCGGAGCGCCGCCAGATCAGATTCTGGCCGTCACCTTCACCAATAAGGCGGCTCGGGAAATGCAGGAACGTATCTCAAAGCTTATCCCCAAAAGAACGTCGAGTGAAAAGGGCAAGAAAGCCCCGAAACCGACCATCTGTACTTTCCACTCTCTCTGCGTGCGCATCTTGCGGCTCTATATCGACCGCCTGGGCTATAAGAATAATTTCGTCATTTATGATGAATCGGACCAGGTCTCGACTCTGCGCAAAATCATGAGCCATATCCTCACCGGCGACGAAAAATTCGACGTGAAAGTGGTCCAGAGTCTCCTGAGTAAATTCAAGAACAACGGCCCGGAGAGTCTCCGAGACCAACCGGCCTCCCTGGTCGCTTTCGCTCAGCATGTCCAGAAGCAATATGAATCGGCTTTGCGTGCCTGCAACGCGGTTGATTTTGACGACCTGATTTTGCTTGTCCTGAAGCTTTTTGAAGAGCATCCGGATGTGCTCGAAGCCTGCCGGAACCGCTATCGTTATGTCATGGTCGATGAATATCAGGATACGAACGCATCGCAATTCCAGTTGGTCAATTTCCTGGCGGCCGGACATCGCAATCTCTGCGTGGTGGGCGATGACGATCAAAGCATCTACGGTTGGCGCGGGGCCCAGATTTCCAACCTGCTCGATCTGGAAAGAGTCTATCCTGAGCTGAAAGTCATCAAGCTCGAGCAAAACTACCGCTCCACCAATAACATTCTCAAAGCCGCCAACAAGGTCATCAAGAATAACTCGCGCCGCCGCGAAAAAAACCTCCGCTCAGATTTTGGTGATGGCGAAAAGATCCAGCTCTCTACTTATGAATCCGATGAAGCCGAGGCCGAGGGCGTCGTGGAACTTATCGAGCTGGCCCGAATGACCCGGAACGTCCCCTGGGAAAAACAGGCGATCCTCTTCCGCACCAATCAGCAGTCGCGTCCCATCGAGACAGCGCTTCGCAGGAAGCGGGTTAAATACAACCTGATCGGCGGACAGAGCTTTTTCGACCGCGGCGAGATTAAGGATTTTCTGGCATACCTCAAGACGCTCGTCAACCCGGACGACGATGTGAGCCTGCTGCGAATCGCCAATACGCCTCCGCGCGGTCTCTCGGATGTCGCCATGGAGCGGCTTCTGGGGGTCAGCCACAGAGAGCGCAAATCGGTCTACGGCGTCATGGGCGACGTGAAACTTCAAGAGGGGTTCATCAACCGGACCCAGACCTCGATTGCCAATTTCCATGAGCTCATCCTCAGCACGCGCAATGAACTCACCGCATGCCCGGTCGGTTTCCCTCTGAATGACTGGCTCGACGAATTTCTGGAAGAGCAGGGCTTCTACGGCTTCATCAAGCGAACCCAGAAAACCGCCGAAGCGGCCGATCAACGCATCTCCAATATCCGCTCGCTCCTGGAGACTCTTGGGAGTCATACCCTCACCCATTCCCCCATGGAGGCGCTGCAGGAATTCCTCGAAGAGATCACGCTCGACAGCGAATTTGCCGAAGAAAAAAAAGTCGAGGGAGCCCTCACGCTCATCACCATGCACAGTTGCAAGGGGCTGGAATTCCCCTATGTCCATATTGTCGGGTTGGAAGATGGGCTGCTCCCGCACAGCCGCTCCATAAACGAAGGCACTCTGGATGAAGAGCGCCGCCTCTTCTATGTGGCGCTGACCCGGGCTAGAGAATATCTCTCCCTGAGCCACTGCACCGGCCGCAAACGCTATGGACAGGTGATGCCCTGCAATCCCTCGCGGTTCCTGCTGGAACTGCCCGAGGAGCTTCTCGAACGGGCCGATGCCGTCATGAAAGCACCGCCCACAAAGGCCGCTGCCGATGATTTCTTCGCCAACATTTTCTCTCAGATTAAGAAGTAGCGCGGCAACTTTGCACCCCGGTTCGGAAAAAAAGGTTGAGAAAGCCCTCTTTGCCGTTACCATTGCCCTTCAGAGAGGCTCCGGGGCAGACGCCCGGCCTCAATTATTTTTCAAACGATCGTTAACGAATTAAGATATTACGGGATTATGGAATGGATTGATACGCATGCTCATTTATACGCGGAAGATTTCAATGGCAACATAGGAGAGCTCCTCCAGAGAGCACGTGAGGCTTCCGTGAGCCGCATCATTTCCGTCGGGGTCAATGCCCGCACCAACCCGCAGTGCATCCGCTTTGCCGAAGAACACGAGGAAATTTTTGCCACCGTGGGATGGCAGCCCACCGACCTGGATGAGCTGGGAGAAGAAATGGAGCTCTCAACCCACCGTCTCAAAGAACTGCACGAGCAGGCATGCCACCCCAAAGTGGTTGCGATCGGTGAAATCGGCCTCGATTATTTCCGGCTCCCCCGCACCCAGAGCGATGAAGTCCTCCGCGTCAAAGAGCGCCAGAAACATATCTTCCGCCAACAACTGGAATTGGCAGCCGAGCTGGACCTGCCCTGCGCCATCCATCAGCGCGGCGATGGAACCCTGGAAGATTGCCTGGAAATCATGCGCCCTCTGGCCGGGCGCATTCGTGCCGTCTTTCACTGCTTTGTGGGCGACCTCAAAGCCGCCCGGGCCTTCTTCGACCTCGGTTGCCTGGTGAGCCTCACCGGGATCGTCACGTTCAAAAAAGCCGAAGAGCTGCGGGAGACGATCCGCTCTCTGCCGCCGGAGAAAATCATGATTGAAACCGATTGCCCTTACCTGGCGCCCGAGCCCCATTTCCGAAAACTCTGCGAGCCCTCCTACGTCGTCCATACCGGCAGGCGAATTGCGGGGATTCTGGGATTGAGCCCGGAGGAATTTGCGCAAATCTCCTCCCGCACTACCCGCGATTTCTTCCGGAAAATGAAGTAACGCCCACCCGGAAACGCTGAGCGCTCCCCACAGGTTATGCAAGGAGCGCCCCAAGTGCGTCTCTAGTAAAGAGCCTTTTTAGAGTGTGGCTCGGAAGAATTTTTTAGCGCCCGACAAATTCACCCGGTAAGGTGAAGTGACCGGAAGCTTCCCGGACCATTCTTTGCAGTCGCTGCTCTCCTGAAGTGAGCCGGTAAAGGTCAGGACCAGTTCCCCATCCTCCAATTCATAGCTCAATTCCGCCTCTCCGGGCACGAAAGGCACCACCGTCAGCAGAGCCCTCCGGCTTTCCGCCTCACCCAGATCATTGGAGACCCTTACCCAATAGGAACCGGCATCGGCCTGAGAAAGATTGCTCAGTGTGAGCTCGGGCAATACGGCACCCTCGATCGGGTCCTCCTCATGATACCACTGGAAGCTCTTCGCATCCTCTGTGAGAACGCTGAAGGTGGCCTCAGTGGTCTCCATCGCGGTCAGCGAAACCGGCTGCCTGAGAACCCGCGGCAAACCCGGCTCAAGCTGAGTCCGCGTCACCCTGACATTCTTGAACCCGGCATAGACCATATCCTCCGGCTGGTCGGCATAGACTCCGAAACCGAATTGAATATCCTCTTTCACCGGGAAATCCACCTCTCCGCCATAGACGCCATCCACGAAGAAAGCCAGAGTCACTCCGTTGGCCACGCATTGAATTCGGTGCGAGCCGTAGTTCAGGAAATCTTCCGTCTGAAAATCTGGGAAAAGCACCGCCGCACCTTCCGGGTTATCGCCAGGCTTATCGATCAGGCGGTGATACCCCCAGCCGGTATGAATCTTCTCTTCGAGGTTATCGGAAAACCGGACCCAGCGCTCTGAGCCGCCCTCCCCGGCATCCTCTTGAAAGAGGAGAGTCGAGCGTGCACCAACCCCCTGCTCCAGGACCGCCATGAAATCGCGCTCGATCGAGAAGGTCAGCGTCTGGCGCTCGCCGAGACTGAAGCCGACCGCCGTCAGATAGGCGCTACCGGCCCAGGGCCCTTCCACCGTCATGAAATCAAGCGAGGCGGTCTGGTCCATGACGAACGTGTCCAGAACCCCGGCCGCCTGCGGATACTTTTTGTATTCAAAGGAGCGGCTATCCAGCTCCCAGCTTTTGCTCAAGGTGCTGCCTGAGAAGGCATCCTCGAAAAGGACCTCTGTGGTCTCCTCTGCCCCGGCCGGGAGGCTGGCTCCCAGCGCCAGGGCAGCGGCGAACAACGAAACTATAAGTCTATTCTGCATGAGTCTTCTTTCAATTATCGCTCTGCCCCTTATTTGGATTTATCGGGATAGGCAGGCGGAGGCGGTATCTGCACCCGCTGGGTTTCCAACGCCTTGAGCACCTCTTCAATACCGCGGCTGAGCTGAGCATCCTCGCCCAGGAATTCACGGGCCGGGTCATTCTCCACCTCGATATCCGGGTCCACACCGTGACCTTCCATAATCCACTCCTTGCCTTCCAGGTCATAGCGTGAGAATTCAGGTTTGCGCAGAGTGCCACCATCGAGCAGCGGCAGGCTCCCGCGAATCCCAACCACGCCGCCCCAGGAGCGCTTGCCGACGAGCGGTCCCAGTTTGTAGTGCCTGAAGCGATAGGAGAAAATATCCCCATCAGAGGCCGAGAGCTCATCCAGCAGGCAGACCTTCGGGCCCACCTGCATCCCTGCAGGCTCCCAGCCGGGAGTCGTATTGCGGGCGATCCTCACCATGACCGGCTCGCGCAGGAGCCGCTCAGTGATCTGCGGCGAAACATTTCCGCCGCCATTGCCGCGCACGTCGATGATGAGCGCTTCCTTGGTCAATTGCGGATAGAAATGCTTCACGAATTCGTTCATGCCCGGCACCCCCATATCGGGAATATGGATGTAGCCAACACGGCCGCCGGTGGCTTGATTCACTTTTTGGATATTGCCTTCCACCCAGTTGAAATAGCGCAGTCCCTGCTCGTCGCCCGTCGGGATCACGACCACTTCGCGGCTACCCTCGGTCTCCGGCCGGGCATTCAGGCAAAGGGTCACCTGCTTACCGGCAGTGTTATTGAGCGCTTCGTAGATATTATTAATCTCACCCGAAGGCTTGCCGTTGATCGAGAGAATATAATCGCCTTCCCTGGCATTGACGCCGATTTCAGTCAGCGGCGAACGCAGGTCCGGTGCCCAGTTCTGGCCGGGGTATATTTTCACGATGCGGAAAGCGCCCGTCTCAGGTTCCTTCACGATATCGGCTCCCAGAAGCCCCACCGGTATCCGTACAGGCTTGGCATAATCGCCATCGCCCACGTAGGAATGGCCGATACTGAGCTCGCCAATCATCTCGCCGATCACGTAGGTCAGGTCCTGGCGGACATTGACGGCATCCAAAAGCCGTGAGTAGCGCTCGCGCATCAGCTTCCAATCCACACCGTGCAGGTTCGGGTCGAACATATAGTCGCGCATCTGCCGCCAACATTCATTGAAGATCTGCTTCCACTCTTCCTGCAGGTTGAGCGTCACTTCCAGACCGCTCAGGTTGAGCCTCTCCTTGAGCTCCACTTTACCCGAAGGAATATCGATGATCCCGTAGGAACTCCCGTCTCTGACGAGCATCTTCTTGCCCTGAGCGGCAATCGTGAAGCTGCTGATGGAGCCCAGGTCGGTCTCCTTGCGTTCCTTGAAATCATAGACTACGAAAGAGCTGCGGGAATCCCGGGAGCCGCTGCGCTGATAGAATAATTTATCTTCCAGGCTCGCGAGATTGTAATAGCTCGAGGCCGGGCCCGGAACCGCCGCAATACGTCCGGCGATTCCCTCCAGGTCCACCTTGATCGGTTTCACTTTCGAGGCTTCCGCTTTGGCCTCTTTCACCTCTTTATCTTCCTTCTTCTCCTCAGTGCCCGCGGTAGCCTCGTCGCTCAGAGGCTTGAAGGGTGAGGGAGTATCGGCCGCCAGTGTCACCAGATAGATGCGTTCCATATCGAAATAGGCGTAATTGAACTCGATCTGGCTGCTGACCGGCGAGAAATCGCGCGAAGAGACAAAGAAGAGATATTTGCCGTCTTTGCTGAAAAGCGGCGACTGGCAGGGATACCAGAGATCGGTCACCGGGCTGGCGACTCCGCTCTCCAGCGAATAGAGATAGATGCGCGAGACACCCTCTTCTTCCGGGTGTGCCCAGGTGAGCCACAGGGAATCGGGCGACCAGTTGAAGTCCGTGATCTCCCACTTGGGCGAATAAGCCGCTTCGGTTACCTTGCCGCTTTCCACCTCTACGTATTTGAGCTTTTGCGAGCGATCGGTCCAGGCGATTTTCAGACTGTCCGGCGACCATTGCGGCGCATACTTATAGACCGTGCCGCCCTGGGTCACCTGCCGGGCCGGATTCTTGCCGTCCTGGGGTTGAATCCATATCTCATCCTCGCCAGAGACATCCGAGATATAGGCAATCCATTTGCCGTCGGGTGACCAGGTCACATCCCGTTCATGTACCCCGGAGCTCGTCGTCAGATTCCGGGTCTCCCCGTACTTCACCGGGATGGTGAAGATATCTCCGCGGGCACCGAACACGGCCCGTTTGCCATCCGGGGAAACGTCAAAGCTGGCGACCATGCCGCTCACATCCCGCAGACGGCTCCGGCGCTGGGAGTGATCTTCAGCCAGTTGAACCGTGATCTTCTCCGCTGCCGGTTCGGCAGCATCCAGATTCACCTTGTAAATAAAGCCGCCATTCTCGAAAGCGATTGTCCGATCGCACAAAGAGGGATACTTCACGTCGTATTCGACGAAATCGGTATGCCTGCGGGTCTCTTTGGTGCCCAGGTCGTAGCTGTAGAGGTTCATCCGCTTGATCTCATCGCGGTCTGAAACGAAGTAAATCTTGTTCCCGTACCACATCGGGAAAATATCCTGTGCCGGGTTCTGAGTGATATTCTCGCTTTGGCCGGTCTCGAAATCATAGACCCAGATATCATCAGCCTGACCGCCACGATAGCGCTTCCAGGTCCGGAATTCGCGAAACACCCGGTTGTAGGCCAGTTTTTTGCCGTCCGGAGAGAGGGAGCACCATCCACCGCGCGAGAAAGGCAGTTGAGTCGTCATACCGCCATCTGTCGGTGCTACCAGGAGCCGGCCTTTCCAGTCATTGAACTCCAGACCCCGAGAGCGGAAAATCACCCCTTCACTCCCCTTCCAGCCCATCACGATATTGTTGGGCCCCATCCGGTCGGAAATATCATCGCGTCCCAAGGTCGGCGTCCAACTGATCCGCTGCGGTTCACCTCCCTGAGCCGGCATCAGGTAGACTTCGCTGTTGCCGTCATATTGTCCCGTAAAGGCGATTGTTTTACCATCGGGGGAAAATTTGGGGAAAATCTCGTACCCGACATCCGAGGTCAGGCGCCGGGCAATTCCTCCCTGAATGCCGACCGTATAAAGATCTCCCGAGTAGGAAAAGACCACCTGCTCCCCGTGAATGGCCGGGAACCTCAAAAGCCGCGCCTCTTCACTCTCCGGCGTCTCTGCTCCCCGGGCGGGTGTACTCTCTGCAGCCAGAAGCGAAACCGCAACCAGAGCCAATACAAATCTTATCCGTTCAATCATGAGGAAGAGTCTATCCGAGAAGGGCCTTTTCAGACAATCCAAAAGATGAGAAAAAGCTCTCATGAGAGTTTTTCCGGGAGAAGTTATTGACATATGCCAGAAATAGGCTATCCTTTTCCTTGGCGCGGGGACTCCTTCTACGTGATTGATGCCGGAGTTCTCCAGGCCTGCGTTTGGTTACGGTTTTTATGTCCCGACCTAAAAAAAACAGAAGAGTCTGCAAATTGCCCGGCACGAATACGTTCGGCCCCGTGGCAAACAATGTCGGCTGCCCCGGCAGGGATTCGGTCATCGTCATGACGATTGAGGAGTATGAGACCCTTCGTCTGATCGATTTAGAGAAAATGACGCAGCAGGAATGCAGCGAGCAGATGCAGGTCGCACGCACCACGGTCCAAAGCATTTACGAAAAGGCCCGGGAAAAGTTATCCGAGTCTCTGGTCCACGGAAAATACCTGCGGATTCAGGGCGGCCATTTTTCACTCTGCCAGGGAGATTTCCCTCCTCACTGCCGGCGGCGCTGCTGCCCCCGTCTTCAAATAAGCAGCGTTTCACCTTCTAACCCTAAACCTGAACAAAAAAATAATTCTATGAAAATAGCTATTCCCGTTCTCGAAGATAAAGCCACTGTTTGCGCTTCTTTCGGACGTGCTCCGTTCTTTGCGCTGGTGGATACAGACACCGATACAACCGAGTTCCTGGAGAACTCCGCGGCCAACAGCCCCGGGGGCGCCGGGATCAAAGCCTCTCAGATCCTGGTGGACCAGGGTATAAAATCGGTCCTGACACCCCGTTGCGGAGAAAACGCAGCGCAGGTTTTGAATAAAGCCGGAATTACTCTCTACAAAACCCAGGGCGAAAGTCTGAGCGAAAATATCGCCTCTTTCAAAGCCGGTAACCTATCCATTTTAAGTGATATCCACCCGGGCTTCCACCACCGTCCTTGAGGCCCGTACGATGCGCATTGCAGTTTTAAGCGGCAAAGGCGGCACCGGTAAAACGCTGGTCTCCGTGAACCTGGCCGCCGCAGCAGCCCAGGCCCTCTACGTCGATTGCGACGTGGAGGAGCCCAATGGGCATCTCTTCTTTCGGCCGGAAAAGGTGGAGTCCACCCCGGTCGACGTCCTGATTCCACAATTTAATTGGAATCTCTGCAATGGATGCCGTGTCTGTGTCGATTTCTGCAAATTCAACGCTCTGGCCTACATCAATAACCAACCTTTTCTCTTTCCCGGGATATGCCACTCCTGCGGCGGTTGCACCCGGCTCTGCCCGCAGAAAGCGATTCAGGACGTTCCCAAGAATATCGGCTCCATCAAACGGGGCCCCTCCGGGGCGGTAACGATCTTAAGCGGTATCATGAATACGGGGATCGCCTCCGGCGTGCCGATCATCCATCGGCTCCTGCAAATCGTGAAAGAGGAAGAGGGACTCGTCGTTCTGGATTGCCCGCCGGGCAGCGCCTGCACCGTGATGGAAAGCATCAGAGACGCCGACTACTGCCTCCTGGTGGCCGAGCCGACCCTCTTCGGGATGCATAATCTGGAGTGCGTCTGCAATCTGGCAAAAATATTCCAGAAACCCTTCGGAGTCGTTCTCAATAAATGCACCGGGGAGGAAAACCCCTCCGAGACCTTCTGCCGCCAAAATCATTATCCCATTCTGGCATCCATCCCCTTTGATTACGAAATGGGCCGCTTGAACTCGGATGGCGAAATCGCCGTCCGCCGCCTGCCTTCCTATGAAAAACTCTTCCGGGAACTCCTGAGCACCATCACCCTGGAAATCAAAAGGCTCTGCGCATGAAACAACTTCTCATCTTGAGCGGCAAAGGCGGAACGGGTAAAACCACCCTTTCCGGTGCCTTTATTTATCTATCCCGGGCCCGTGCCTATGCCGATTGCGACGTGGATGCCCCCAACCTGCATCTGATCAACCGCAAGAGCGAGGCTCCCGAAACCTCCAATTTTTATGGTCTGCCAAAGGCGAAGATCGATCAGGATAAATGCAAGCCCTGTGGTATCTGTATGGAGAACTGCCGCTTTAACGCCATCACTTTCGAGAACAACCGCTACGAAGTCGATCCCCTCGCCTGCGAAGGCTGCAGCCTCTGCATTGAGCTCTGCCCTCTTCATGCAATCGAGTCAGTTCCCGCCGTTACCGGAGAGCTCATGCTCTATGCCAACCCTGAATCAATCTTCTCTACGGCTCAATTAAAGACCGGCAGCGGCAACTCCGGCAAACTGGTCTCAGAGGTCAAAAAACGGATGAAAGAGTCGGCCCCGGAAGAAACAACTCTCGCCATCATTGACGGCTCACCGGGAATCGGCTGCCCCGTGATCGCCTCTTTAAGCGGTGTCGATACGGTCCTGTTTGTTGCCGAACCCTCTCTTTCGGGAATCAGCGATCTGGAGCGGGTCGTCAAAACAGCCCGCAATTTTCAATTGAGCTGCGCTGTCTGCATTAATAAATATGATCTGAACCCCGAGCGGACTCGCGAAATTGAAGCTTTTTGTTCGCGCGAGGATATCCCCTGTGTCGGCAGAATTCCCTTCGACACTACGGTCAATCGCGCAATTAATCAGGGCCTCTGCATCAGCCAGGTGCCCGGACCGGCCCAGGCGGCCATCGAAACCATTTATCAAAATATTACCCGGCTCATGGAGCTGGCCTCATAAGATGAAAATCAGCGTCCTCATGGAAAATACGGCGCTCAGCCCGGAGTTTGCCTGCGAACACGGCTTGAGTCTTCACATTCAGACCAAAGCTGGCAGAATCCTATTTGATACCGGTCAAAGCGGAAGTTTCCTGAAAAATGCTCATCTCCTGAGGATTAACCTGGCCCTGGTGGATTTGGCCATTCTCTCCCATGGACATTTTGACCACGGCGGCGGCCTCATGAGCTTCCTGGAAGTCAACCGGAAGGCCCCCATCTATATGCACGAAAAAGCCTTCGGCGAACATTTCTCCCGGCGTAACCAAAACGGAAACGGAATCTACCCCATCGGCATCGACCCGATGATCAAGCTCAACCCGCGGGTGAATCTCCTCAAGGGCGATTTCTCAGTCGGCAAGGGATTGCTCCTTTTTTCATCGGTCCCGGGCCATAAATACGAGGCGAGCTCCAATCAGAATCTGCTCCGCCGCGAAGAGGGAGAGCTGGTTCCTGATTCCTTCTCCCATGAGCAGAACCTCATCATCAATCAGGGCGGCAAAAACATCCTGATCTCGGGCTGTTCTCACCGGGGCATCATCAACATCATTGAGCAGGCGATTCAGCTGGCCGGAGCTCCCATGGATGCTGTCATTGGCGGCTTCCACCTCTCTATCCCCTCAAGCGGTGCAACCGAACCCGATGAAACCATTGAAGCGATTGCCAAGGCACTCCTGGCCTGGCCCACCCGTTACTATACCTGCCACTGCACGGGTCTGGAGGCCTACAGGAAACTAAGAATTCTCATGGGAGATCAAATCCGCTATATTCAGGCAGGAGCTGAGCTCACCCTCTAAAATAGTATTTAGAATAACGCTTTTTAATTACAGATATATGTCAAACAACACATCATCCTGCAACTCAGATTGCAGCAGCTGCAGCCAAGGCTGCTCGGAAAAGGCTGTTGATTTATCCGAAAAACCACACGATCTGAGCCAGATCAAAAAAGTCATCGGCGTCGTCAGCGGCAAAGGCGGTGTCGGCAAATCTCTCGTGACCTCGCTCCTGGCTGTCGCCATGCGCAAGCGCGGCTATAAGACCGCGATTCTGGATGCCGACGTCACCGGTCCCTCCATTCCCAAGGCTTTCGGCGTTACCGAGAAGCTGAGCATCGCCGAGACGGGCGTCTTCCCCTCCAAGAGTAAAACCGGTATCAGCGTCGTCTCCATCAACCTGCTCCTGCCCAACGATACCGACCCGGTCGTCTGGCGCGGTCCGGTCCTCGCCAACACGGTCAAACAATTCTGGAAAGATGTGATCTGGGGCGAAGTCGATTTCTTCTTTGTCGATCTGCCCCCGGGCACCGGCGATGTACCCCTCACCGTTTTCCAATCCCTGCCCCTGAGCGGAATTATCGTCGTAACCTCTCCGCAGGAACTGGTCTCCATGATTGTCGCTAAAGCCGTCAACATGGCCAACATGATGAAGATTCCCATTCTCGGCCTGGTCGAGAATATGTCCTACTTTGAATGCCCGGATAACGGCAAGAAATACCATGTCTTCGGGGAAAGCCGTATCGACGCAACGGCCAAAAAACATAAACTCCCTGTTCTGGGCAAGCTCCCCATTGATCCACGCTTCGCGAAGGCCTGCGATCACGGCGCCATTGAATCGGTGGAATGCGAAGGGCTCAGTACCGCCGCGGGCCTCCTGGAAACCTTGCTTGAGGCTCCCGACGGCCATGACCATGGCTGCTGCCCCGGTGCTCTCCATACCGAAAGCGCCGCGGAAAAGGTAAATGCGGTAATTGCGCTCCCCTGCAAGGGAACTCAAATCGAAGAACACTTCGGCCACTGCGAAACATTCAGAATTTTCACCGTCAAGGATGGCGTCATCACCAAAGAGGAACCGGTCCCCAATCCAGGCCACAAGCCGGGATTCCTGCCGAACTTCCTGGCCGATCTGGGCGTCAACGTCGTGATCGCCAGCGGCATGGGCGGCGGCGCGATTGAGATATTCGAAAGCCGTAACGTGAAAGTCGTCATGGGAGCCACCGGCGAAGCCAGGGCAGCCGTAGAGGCTTACCTCAAAGGCAGCCTCCAATCCACCGGTTCAGCCTGCGAGCATCATGATCACGATCACGGCGGGAGCTGCGGCTCTTCCTGCGGTCACTAGATGATAAAGAGCCCCATCGGGCTCAGAGATAAAGCGAAAGACACGGTCGGCAGAGAACTGCCTGCCGTGTTTTTTTCGTAAGGAGGCTTGACAATTTTTCCTTTTTGCAAAAGAATTGCAATTAGCAATGCGCACAATTGCTTCAGGCCGACTTTGGAATCGCGCGGGGATTGCAGGAATCTCCGCCGTCCTCCTTTTGGCCCTGATCCTGGCACTCCTGGCCGCGGTCCATCCCTC
>CAZSTC010000016.1:6646-23307 GCA_964609795.1 uncultured Verrucomicrobiota bacterium | reverse complement strand
CCGCCGTCCTCCTTTTGGCCCTGATCCTGGCACTCCTGGCCGCGGTCCATCCCTCAACCCATGAGTGGATTCATCACGCTGCTTCTCGTGCGGAGAATCACCTCGCCTGCTCTCATGAAGCCGAGTCTCACGAGGCTCAGACTCCGCCCCATTCCGATTCAGATTCTTCAGACCCTTTATCGGCCAAGGCAGAATGCTTCGTCCTCTGGGTCGCTCACGGCCTGCTCAATGCCGCGCCTACCTTTATTGCGCTTCCCGAGCCCATCGGGTTTATCTCACTGCGCGCCGAACCCGTCTATCAGCTCTCCACGGAAGCTCCCGAGGGATTACCCTTTGGGCGGGCTCCCCCTTCTTTCAATCTATAAGTGAACCTGAATAAGGCCCTTTTACGGACCTTAAAACGGAGACTTTTTCCGGAGTCTTCGTCGTGAACGTTCTTTATAAGATTGATAGAATGAAACAGAAATATTTTGACTCCTTTAAGTGGAGAGAGCCTCTCTCCCGCTCTGCCTTTACGCTGATTGAGCTCCTGGTCGTCATTGCCATTATCGCCATCCTGGCCGGCATGATTATGCCCGCACTCTCCAAAGCAAAAATCAGAGCCCAACAGATCAACTGCGCCAACAATATGCGCCAGATCGGCCTGGCAATCAGCCTCTACGCTGAAGATAACCGGGGCTACGGTCCGACGACAACCCACGGGGCAACCACCAATGTCTCCTGGATACATCAGCTCTCGAGCTATGCAGGCAAAGTGGATCGAATCCGAATCTGCCCGACTGACCCTCGGAAAAGGGAGCGACTGACAAACAACGCATCCAGCTACACCCAGAACGAGTATACCTCCGTGGATATGGTGGACCCCTTCGGTGGAGTGCTGGAAAGCTTTCGCAAGCTCGACTCGCTCAAATTCCCCACGAAAACGATCACTACTTTTGAGATTTCTCACAAAGTCGGGATCAACACTTTTAATGACCACACCCATTCCCGGGAGTGGCTCTCGGGGTGGAACAGTGTTACGGAGGATATCGAGCCCGATCGCCACGGTGGTTCTGCCAATTATCTCTTTGCAGATACTCACGTGGAGAGCTTGAAAGCCCAAAAAATGAAATCCCGAATTGAAGCCGGGGATAATTTCGCCCGGCCTCCGGGATACCCCTGATTCTCGTAACGAAACTATTTAAAAAATAATGAAAAAAATAATCTATTCTCTTCTCCTCTCCTTACCCGTTATGGCGGCTTGGGGAGCGGAGACTCCCGTAATGATCACCCGGGGCCATGTGGACCTCCTGGGCCTGGCATGGAACCCCGAAGAGGAACGCCCCTTAAGCCTGATTGTGGAAACAGAAACGCCGGATGGGCAAATCAGTTGCCCTCCGGAAGAGTGCATCGTCGTCTGCCCGGAGAGCATGAAAATGAGTCTCCCGGAAGGAACTCCCCTGGGGGACGGCGGAGACTGGCTCTGGATCCTCCCGCAAAGTCATTATGAAGGTGTCCCCTTTGTCGGCATTTGCGCGGAAGATATCCCGTCCGATCTCTTCCGGGATTCAATCCGGATCCAGCTCACCGGTGTCGAGGGACCGGGAAATTTCCTCCTCTGGCAAAGCACGGGCGGCATCGATCTGCGGATGGATAGCCGCGACGGATTCAGCTCTGGAGATTACCTCGAAATCCAGGCCGGTGCACATGCCCATTACAACTGGGGTTTCACTTCGCCGGGCGTGTATCAGATCTCCTTCCGGGCTCATGCTACAAAGGTGGGCGAATCCGAGCCGATCTATTCGCCCGAAGCGCTCTACACGTTTCACGTTCTGCCCCTGCCTGAGCTGAGCCCCTTTGAAACCTGGCAGGCGATCTATTGGACCGCCGGCGACGCAGAGGCGGCACCCGAAGCCGACCCCGACCGGGATGGTTTACCCAACCTGGTCGAGTACGCCGCAGGAACTCATCCATTGGAAAAAGATTCAGCCAATCCTCTTTCCATCGGGTTTATCCGCAAAGAGGGAGAACGCTACTGTCAGCTCTCTTTCAGTAAATCGGCTGCGGCCA
The DNA here is from genome assembly GCA_964609795.1 of uncultured Verrucomicrobiota bacterium. Taxonomy (GTDB): domain Bacteria; phylum Verrucomicrobiota; class Verrucomicrobiia; order Limisphaerales; family UBA1412; genus UBA1412. Next base: position 21,258 of record CAZSTC010000016.1, on the reverse strand, counting down.
CGGATTGCAGCTGCGAGGTCATCGCCCGGGATTCTCTCAGTGGGGACGATACCGAAGAGATCCTGAAGCCCATTTCCGAGGAAACAGGTGAGAAAGGTATAAAGACTCTTTTCGAAGACCCGGCTCCCCTCTCCTCGAAAGGGAAATTCTACCAACTGAAGGTCAACCTACTTCGGTAGCTCGGGCAGCTCCACCACCCGGTAAAGACGCAAAGGTTCGGGGATTCCGCCCGGCACAATCGTCAGCATCGGGTGTGTGGGCGTTTTGGGAGCTCCCTTATCGACCCAGATAGCCTGAGCTCCCGCAGCTCTCAGGTGCGGCAGGGCCGGCAACCAGTTTCTGCCGTCGTCGGAAAACTGAATCTCGTAAACCTCACCCGGCCGGGCGTCAAACGAGAGCATGACGCCGATGCTGGCCCAGCCGCCCACCTCATAAGGGCTCAGAGGCAGACTCCACGCCTCGGGCACATCCACCTCGATGGAGGAGGGTAAATCCACACTGTAATAGCCGACACCCAGGGGCTGAACTTCAAAAGTGGTGCGGACCGGCTTGGCGCTTCCCGGCGATACTTTCCGCTCCTCACTCGTAGTCGGCTGGAAAAAGAAACTCGGCTCAGCCTCCAGGCCCTCCGAGGGCTTATCGGCACGGTATTCCACCACGAACTTCACCATTCCGCCATTGGCCGGCACGCTGTAATTGTGCACCAGCTCATAGGTTCCCCGGCCGGCATTGAGCGCATTGTAGATAGTGCCTCCGCGCACATCGCTCACCAGAAGCGTCACCGCATTCCAATCGCTTGAGCTGTTGTTTACCACCAGGACGATCTGCTCCCAGAGTGCGCTCTGATGATTGAAGACGATCGGCCCGGTTCTTCCGTAGCTCTCCTTATGGACCAGAGGCGTCATCTCATCGGCATCCCGGGGCGCGATTTCATACGTATCCTCGGGGGCAGCCTGCAGGCCGGGAACTCCCCATTCGAAAAGCACCAGGGAGAATAGAACCAAGAGGAGGATACCGCTTCCACAAACCTGAAGCATCCCTCCTTCCTGAAAACTGAATTTCATCTTCTGAAACCCCTTTTGCATCGCTTTTCCTACTCTCGGCGCCACCCGACACCAGATAAAAATCTGAGGAACATTTAATTCCAAAACACGCAAAAGTCAAGCCTCGCCTCGAAATGAAGAGTCACCGTGCCGACTTTTTAGGGCCAACACGGTGACTATCGTTTCAGCAGCTACCCTTCAGGCGCTGCCTGTGCGTTCAGAGTGCCTTAAGGCATCTCGACGACTCTGTAGAAGCGAGCCGGAGCGACACCCACCAACGGGTGAGTCGGAGTCTTAGGTGCTCCCTTATCGGTCCAGACCAGAGTCTTGCTTGTCGCTTTGACTTGCGGTACCACAGGATACCAGGTCACGTTATCGTCGGAGAACTGAATCTCGTAGGTCTTGCCCACCGTGACATCGTCAACGGTCAGGAGGATTCCCACATTGACCCAGGCTGCCCAGCCGTATTTCACGAGGTACCTGAGACCGGCCGGCGTTGCCGGAGCCGTATCGAAGGTCCAATCCTCGGAGTTATAGGTCGGCACGTCCACGACCGTGATCTGTGAAGTAATCGGCTTACCGCTGCCGGAGGAGATTGTACGAACCTCGGTCCGGTCATTGATTCCCGCAAAGAGCGGCGTGAAGCTATACTCCGGATAATACCAGAGCGAGTTACCCGCAGGAATCTGATATTCCACCACGAAGGCGACCACTTCGCCAGGCACAACCGGATAGTTGTGGAGCAGGCAGTAGCCATCCGGGGTCGTTCTGGTGGCGTTCACCACGGTGCCGCCATCCACCTGGGCTACATTGAGCTCCAGGCCGACCCAGTTATTGGTGGAGTCATTCTTCACGAGAACCAGTTGCTCAAAGAGCCCTGTCTTCTCATAGTTCCTCGGCAGAGGTCCCTCTTCCAGACTCCAACGATCATTGAAGACCGCGAAGGAGCCGTCGTGACGGATGATATTGTAATTCTCCGACTGTGCACCGTAAGGCGTCAGCGTATAGACACCCGGGATCGAGATATCCACAAAGAGGTCTTTGAGTCTGGATCTGGGTCTGCTGATCAGGTTGCCCTCGGTCTCGTTATTCACGAAGAAACCTTCTCTCTTACCGGTCACCGCATTGGTGATGCCGTAGTAGTACTTGAAGGTCGGGGTCACACCGATCGGGGCGACCGGCGGATCCGCATAAGCCGTGATGTGGAGGTCCACAGGCAGCACGCGCAGGTAATCTCCCAATGAAGCGGTCAGAGGATCGAGACTGTTATTCTTGTTCTCAGTCAGGATCTGGCTGCTCACCGCATTGGTGATGGTCACGTTCTGGCTCTTGAGGGAACCGGTGTAGACGATCACGTTGTAACTACCCACCTTGGCCGTGTAATCCACAGCATCAGTCTTGAATTGCGGATCGCCGCTGAAGGCGCTGGCGAAGGTCGAGAACGGTACCCATGCGCCGCCGTAGTAGAACACCAGGTCGTTGCGGGTCCAATTCACGTTCGTGGAGGTCAGGTCGCTGAGTGCCTCGGCGTTGCGTTGGCCGTAGTAGCGTTCGCTGCCCGGCAGTGCAACTGCCACACCGATAGGCGTCACAGTCAGTTTCCCATTCACGTAGGTGTAGGTGTAGTTCGGGTCCAGAGTCCCCTGCTTGACCGTAATCGGGTAATCTCCCGCATTGCTGGTCGTTACGGCTGTCGTGGTGATGTCGGCTGAACCGCTCACGCCCACAACGCTTCCAGTCGAATCGGTGATCGTATAGGTCAACGGAGGATTGGCCGTGTTGTACGGACGGCTCTTATCATCGGCAACGACCTTCAAGGCGCTGCGGGTAATCTTCAGAGTACCCGGAGTGAAGGTATAAGTGTAGTTGCTGTCCAGAGTCCCCTGTGTCGGAGTAATCGGATAGTCACCCACCGGGCTCGAAATGATGGCCGTCGTGGTCACACTGGCTGAACCGCTCACGCTCACCGTATTGCCCGAGCTATCCTTCACCACATAGGTGAGGGTCGGGTTCGGCGTATTGTAAGGACGCGTCTGGTTGTCGGCGATGACCCTCAAGGCAGGCTGGGTAATCGTCAGCGTACCGTTGACGAACGTGTAAGTGTAGTTGTTATCCAAGGTGCCTTGAGTCGGCACGATCGGATAAGTTCCCACAGGTGTCGTCTTGACGGCTATCGTGCTCAGAGAGGCTGCACCGCTCACGTTCACTACCTTGCCCGTGCTGTCCTTCACCACGTAGGTGAGGGTCGGGTTATCGGTATTGTAGAGACGGCTCTTGTCGTCCGCAGTCACAATGAGGGCTCCCTTGGTGATGGTCAAGGTTCCCGGGATGAACGTATAGCTGTAGTTCTTATCCAGAGATCCCTGGGTCACCGTAATGGGATAGCTTCCCACCGGACTCGTCTTGACCGCTGTCGTGCTCAAGGCTGCCGTTCCCGGTACGCTCACCACGGCTCCGCTGCTGTCGGTTACGACATACGTCAGGGTCGGGTTATCCGTATTGTAGAGGCGGCTCTTGTTATCGGCCGTTACCGTCAACGCCGGCTGGGTCACAGTCAACTTGCCCGGTACATAGGTATAGCTGTAGTTGTTATCCAACGTTCCCTGGGCTACCGTGATCGGATAATCGCCCACAGGACTCGTCTTCACCGCTGTGGTGCTGATCGCTGCCGTTCCCGAAACCGGGAAGACCGCTCCGGTGCTGTCGGTCACGACATACGTCAGAGTCGGGTTATCGGTATTGTAGAGACGGCTCTTGTCATCTGCCTTCACCGTCAACGCCGGGCGCGTCACTGTCAGTGTTCCCGGTCTGAAGGTATAGGTGTAGTTGGTCTCAAGAGTTCCCTGGGCTACCGTGATGGGATAGCTGCCTACCGGGCTCGTCGTCACGGCTGTCGTGCTGATCGCCGCTGCGCCTGAAACCGCTACCGCCTTGCCGCTGCTGTCGGTCACCGTATAGGTCAACGCAGGATTGGGCGTATTGTAGAGGCGGCTCTTGTTATCCGCTGTCACGATGAGGGCTGCCGGAGTTACCGTCAGCGTACCATTGACAAACGTATAGCTGTAGTTCGTATCCAGAGTGCCTTGAACCACCGTGATGGGATAGGTCCCCACCGGGCTCGTTGTTACGGCTGTCGTGCTCAGGGCTGCCGCACCGGATACCGTGACTACATTGCCGCTGCTGTTTCTCACCACATAGGTCAGAGCAGGGTTGGCTGTATTGTAGGGACGGCTCTTGTCATCAGCCGTTACCGTCAGAGCCTGCGGAGTTACCGTCAAGGTACCCGGGATGAAGGTATACGTATAGTTATTCTCCAGTGATCCCTGGGTGATCGAGATGGGATAGCTTCCCACCGGGCTCGTCTTGACCGCTGTCGTGCTCAAGGCCGGAGTTCCCGAAACGCTGACTACCGTGCCGGTGCTGTCAGTGATCTTATAAGTCAGGGCCGGATTATCGGTATTGTAGAGACGGCTCTTGTTGTCGGCACTCACAATGAGACCCGCAGGTACCACTGTTAGAGTTCCCGGCACAAAGGTATAGCTGTAGTTGTTATCCAACGTTCCCTGGGCCACCGAAATCGGATAGCTGCCCACTGGGCTGCTCTTGACTGCCGTCGTGCTTAAGGCTGCTGTGCCCGGAACCGGGAAGATCGCTCCGGTACTGTCGGTCACAGTATAAGTCAGAGTCGGGTTATCCGTATTATAGGCACGGGTCTTGTCGTCCGCCGTCACCGTCAACGCAGGCCGGGTCACCGTCAGAGTTCCCGGGATGAACGTATAAGTGTAGTTGGTCTCAAGAGTTCCCTGGGCTACCGTGATGGGATAGCTGCCTACCGGGCTCGTCGTTACCGCCGTCGTGCTGATATCCGCTGCACCCGAAACTGCAACTACGGCTCCGCTGCTGTTTTTGACCGTGTAGGTCAATGCAGGGTTGGCCGTGTTGTAGAGGCGGCTCTTGTTATCCGCTGTCACAATGAGGGCAGCCGGAGTCACCGTCAGAGTGCCCGGCACGAACGTATAGCTGTAGTTCGTATCCAGAGTTCCCAGAGTTACCGCGATGGGATAGGTCCCCACCGGGCTCGTCGTCACTGCCGTCGTGCTCAATGCTGCCGCACCGGATACCGTGACTACAGCTCCGCTGCCGTCTCTCACCACGTAGGTTAGAGTCGGGTTGGCCGTATTGTAGGGACGGCTCTTATCATCAGCCGTTACCGTCAGAGGCGCCGGCGTCACCGTCAAAGTCCCCGGAATGAAGGTATACGAATAGTTGTTGTCCAGGGTCCCTTGGGCCACGTTAATGGGATAAGCGCCCACCGGGCTCGTTTTGACCGCTGTTGTGCTCAGAGCCGGAGTTCCCGAAACCGCTACCACCGTGCCGGTGCTGTCAGTGATCACATAGGTCAGGGCCGGATTATCCGTATTGTAGAGGCGGCTCTTGTTATCGGCGCTCACAATGAGACCCGCAGGCACCACTGTCAGAGTTCCCGGTACAAAGGTATAGCTGTAGTTGTTATCCAACGTTCCCTGGGCCACCGAAATCGGATAGCTGCCCACCGGGCTCGTCGTCACTGCCGTCGTGCTCAAGGCTGCCGTACCCGTAACCGCTACCACCGTGCCGGTGCTGTCGGTCACTGTATAAGTCAAGGCCGGATTGGGCGTGTTATAGGCGCGGGTCTTGTCGTCCGCTGTCACCGTCAACGCAGGACGGGTCACCGTCAGGGTACCCGGGATGAAGGTGTAGGTATAGTTGGTCTCCAGAGTTCCCTGGCTTACCGTGATGGGGTAACCACCCACGGGGCTCGTCGTCACCGCTGTCGTACTCAGGGCCGCTGTGCCCGAAACCGCGACTACGGCTCCGCTGCTATCTTTCACCGTATAGGTGAGAGTCGGATTAGCCGTATTGTAGGGGCGGCTCTTGTCATCCGCAGTCACGATGAGGGCGGCTGGAACCACCGTCAACGTACCCGGTACATAAGTATAGGTGTAGTTATTGTCCAGAGTTCCCTGGGTTACCGCAATCGGGTAAGCGCCCACCGGGCTCGTTGTCACCGCTGTCGTGCTCAGGGCCGCTGTGCCCGAAACCGCGACTACGGCTCCGCTGCCGTCTCTCACCGTATAGGTCAGAGCCGGGTTGGCCGTATTATAGGGACGCACCTTATCGTCGGCTGTTACCGTCAGGGCCGGTTTGGTCACTGTCAGAGTGCCCGGTACGAAAGTATAAGTATAGTTGCTGTCCAGGGTGCCTTGCGCCACGCTGATGGGATAGCTTCCCGCCGGACTCGTCTTCACTGCTGTCGTACTCAGGGCTGCCGAGCCGGAAACCGCCACAGTCGCACCGCTGGTGTCAGTAATGACGTAAGTCAACGCCGGGTTTTCCGTGTTGTAGGGACGGCTCTTGTCGTCAGCCGTTACAATCAGAGGAACCGGAGTTACCGTCAGGGTCGCGCCTACGAAAACGTAATCATTGGCAGGGTCCAGGGTTCCCTGGGCTACCGTGATGGGATAGCTGCCCACCGGACTCGAGGTTACCGCCGTCGTACTGATATCCGCATTGCCGCTCACGCTCACAATGTTTGAATAAGGATCACGAACCGTGTAGGTCAGTGCAGGATTAACCGTATTATAAGGACGTACCTTGCTGTCGGCAGTCACGGTCCATACACCCAACTGATAGGCACCGATATCAAAACCGGTCCCGGTACCCACGGCCGCACGCGGACGAACAATGCCGCGCTGGTCACGGATCACCGAAGCAACCGCAACCGCTTGATTGTAAGCAGGGCTGCTCTTGTCAATGGGGTAGACTTGCGTGCCGTTCAGAGCCGTCGTCATCGGTTTGACCACACTGGCCGCGGCATTAAACAGGTTGCCTCCTCCATCAGTAAAATCACCGTCAACGTCAGGCTTCATGCTGCTGCTTTCGGCCACGGCGACGGATCCCTTACTTTCTTTGCTGCCGCTGAAGATATTGTTCTGAATCGTGGTCAGGAGACCGCCCGAGCTGATCGCACCGCCAAAGCCGGCACCACCGCCGGTCGTACCGCCGCCGGAAGATATTTCCGTGTCGCCGCCCTTGGCTTCGTTATTGATAAGAGTCAGGAAACCCAACGTGGCTGTCGCTTTCGAATCCACGCTCAGAGCACCGCCGTAGGAGTGAGCTCCTGCACTGGAGGCGATCTTGGGATCTTTGCCGACACCGTCGCCGCCCTCGGCCAGGTTGCCGCTGAAGGTACAGTTCAATACGTTGCCGCTCCCCTCAATGTAAACAGCACCGCCCGCCGCAACGGTCGGAGCCAGGTTACCTTGAGGCGTCACACGGCCGGCTGCGCCCTGCGCTACGTTGTTGAAAAATGAGGAATTTTGTAGATTCAATGTGCCCTCGCTGAAGAGAGCTCCGCCCAGGGCTGCGGTCGTATTCACTCCGGCAACGTCAACAACGTTGTTCAGGAAGTGACATTCGCTGACGGTCAGGTTACCCGCATTGGAAATAGCGGCACCACCCTTCCTCGCTGCCCCGGTCAAACGGCTGTTTTGAATCGTCAGACCCTGAATCGTCACGTTCGCACCCAACGTCACATCAAAGGCGGGGTACGCTCCAGCGCCATCAATCACCGAGCTGCCGTCAAAGGCACCCGTAATCGTGGTGTTAAAGTTAATCGTGGGCAGCGGTAGAGTCAGCGTAATTGTCGCACCCGCCGGGATAGTAATAGCACTATCCTTCGATGTAATAGCTGCCCTCAGACCGGCTTCGTCACTGACTACCGCCGCTTGAGAGTAACTCGTTGCGCCGAGGGCTAACGCCGTCAGCACAATCGAAGTTAGCCCTTTTCTCCAGTATCCCATTCGGCAGGATAAGGGCTCTCTTTTTGCACCATTGTTCATAGTATACATAATTGTTTAGGTTGGAATCGCTCGGGACGACTCAGAAAAATATGGAAGCTTCTGAGCCACTACATACAAGAAAGATCGTCTCTTGAGAGCGAACATACGCTATAAACCTAGCACATAAATTTTTTTATACAAATTATTAAATCCCGTATTCCCTGAAAAAAAAATTGAAATAATTCGGAACCTATTGATAATAAGAAGGTTAGAAACAGGACTAAACTGGTATTGTTTTTTTTGGGGAGAATGCCCCTGCCCTACTGCGGCCTGCCGCGCTTCATCCAGACCATGAGCAGTCCCACGTCCGCAGGCGTCACCCCGGATATTCGGCTGGCTTGCCCCAGCGTAAAAGGCTGAATACGAAGCAGTTTTTGGCGCCCCTCAAAACTCAGACTCGAGATCGCGTTGTAATCGAGCCAATCGGGTATCTGCTTGGATTCCAGGCTCTGAAACTTGCGGACCTCCTCATCCTGGCGATGAATATAGCCCTCATATTTAATCCGCAGCTCCACCTGTTCTACAACTTCCTCGGGAAGGTCGGGATTGTGCTTTTCGAGCTCCCGATAATGAACCTCCGGGCGTTTAAGAATCTGCGATAACGGAATGCCGCCCTCTTTCTCGACCGCGAGCCGCCCCAACTCCTCTTCCACTGCCTGCATCTTCGCCCGGAAAAGACGATAATGCCGCTCAGGGAGCACCCCGGCCTCGTAGCCGATCTGCGACAACCGCTCATCGGCATTATCCTGACGCAGGAGCAGACGATACTCCGCCCGGGAAGTAAACATCCGGTACGGCTCAATCGTACCCTTCGTCACCAGGTCATCAATCAAAACCCCGATGTAGGCCTGATCGCGCCTCAAAACCACCGGCGATTTACCGGCCAGCTTCAGCGCGGCGTTCATCCCGGCCATCAAACCCTGTGCCGCCGCCTCTTCATAACCCGAGGTCCCGTTGACCTGACCGGCCAGATAGAGATTATCACAGCACTTGGTCTCCAGAGTGGGTTGGAGCTGTGTCGGGTCCGCATAATCATACTCCACCGCATAGGCCGGACGCATCACCTGAGCATTTTCCAGACCCGGCACCGTCCGGAGCATCGCCAGCTGCACGGGGAAAGGCAGCGAAGTGGAAAGCCCGTTGATATAGATTTCTTCCGTCCTAACCCCCTCCGGCTCAAGGAATAACTGATGAGACTCTTTGGTAGAAAATTTGACAATCTTATCCTCGATCGAGGGACAATACCGGGTTCCGACCCCCTCGATCACCCCGGCATAGAGCGGCGAGAGATGGAGATTATCCTGAATCAGCTTCCTGGTCGCCGCTGTCGTCGTGGTCATGTGGCAGGGAATCTGATGCCCCACCCGTGCCAGGACCGAGCCGGGCGGATAGAAAGAACTCCCCTCCCCTGCGGTTGAATTCTTCTCCTGGGAGTGCGCCTCATCTTCATTGAGATAGCGGCCGCTAAAGAGATCCTCGCGCCAATAAGTAAACCAGACCGGAGGTTCTTCGCCCGGCTGCTCCGTGCATCGGGTAAAATCAATTGAGCGCCGATTCAGGCGGCAAGGCGTCCCGGTCTTGAGGCGTCCCAGTTTCAGCCCCGCTTCAATCAGGGAGGCCGAAAGCTCATTAGAGACGTCGTCGCCCAGGCGTCCGCCTTGAATCTGGTTTAGACCGATATGCATCAACCCGCGCAGGAAGGTTCCCGCTGTGACGATCACCGCTTTCCCGTAAAAATCCATCGCAAGAGAGGTCCGTACGCCGACCGCCCTACCCTGCTCCACGATGACGCCGGTCACCTTAGCCTGTTTCAAATCCAGATTCGGTTCACGCTCGCAAATCCATTTGGCCAGGAATTGATAGGCTTTTTTATCGCACTGTGCCCGCTGCGCACGCACTGAGGGCCCCTTGCGGGTATTCAGCATCCGGTATTGAATAGCCGACATATCGGTGAGCTTGGCAATTTCGCCGCCCAAAGCATCCACTTCGCGCGCGAGATGCGTTTTTGCAAGCCCACCCATGGCAGGATTGCAGGAAAGCTGGCCCACGGTATCCAGGTTCAGGGTAAGTAAAAGCGTCTGCGCCCCCATCCGTGCGGAAGTAAGCGCAGCCTCGATGCCGGCATGACCGGCACCTACCACAATAACATCGTATTCAACTGGGAATCTATTCACTGGATCCAAACACCCCCGCTAAAGAGAGTAAAACGAAAGCCCTATTCTGTAAAGAATCAACCAAAGGGGAGTTGAGGAAGACGGAGAAACGAGGCCGATAGCCGGAGGAAGAAAAGGAACGATGAGAGGAGGGGAGTTGCGAGGATAAATGGAGTGAAAATGTTCCACGTGGAACAAAGAGGAGTCGATTTCCGAAACGCTCACGAATCTGTAAACCGAATTCAGCTCCCCGAACCCGGGCAAAGTCATCCGAAAACCGCCAGGCGAGGGGAGTCTCATCCGATCGAACCCTCTTGCGATTCGGAGCTATTTTTTTTGACCCATTTTCTCGGCTGTCGCTATATTCAGAAAACCTCCAAGGGCTCAGAGAGGCTTTTAGAGCGTTTTATCGCAAAATCGCCTTTGTATTAGATTTAATTATGATATCTATCATGAAAACGAATTAAGAAATAGGGAAGGGGAGTTGTCATCTCAATATTAACCTCTCCTCTCTGTTCCACGTGGAACAAAATTTCTCCGAAAACCGCTCAACTCAGAAAACACACAAAAGAGATAAAACCAAAAAAAATCCCCGGAGCCTTCTTTAACCCCGGGGATTCTCTTCACTCAGCCGCCCTTCTCTATTCAAGCGGCAGAGCGCATTCCTTAGCAGACAATCTGATAAGTCGCCTTCGTCGCCTCATCCTGGAAATATTTCTGTACATAACGGTCCGGATTCGATGCCAGATGCTCGCACACCTTGAAAACCAGCTCCGCCATATCCGGTGCGCCGATTTCACGGGCGATCTCCTCAGCCGTGTGCGAATTCTTCGGATCGGGCTTGCTCACCCGGTGCTCAATAAGATATGCCTGCACCTTCGCCTTGAGCTTCAAAATCTCCGTGGCCGCCTTCTTGCCGGCTTCCACACCCGGCTGGTGATAGGCATTGATATGAATCAGCGAGGCATAGAACCCGACCGCGCGTTCATAGAGCGCAATGAGTACACCCACGTTGAAAGGCGTTACCTCTTCAATGGTCAGCGTGATCGATTCGCGCCCACTTTCATAGAGCGCCTCACGGGTTCCCAGGTAGAATCCCTGCAGGTAATCCCCGGAGCAAATCCCCGGCTCAACCTGAATGCTCGTCGTCTGACGGTCTCTCAGGACCTCAATAAAGGTCACAAAAAAGTTGTTGATACCGTCCCTAAGTTGTTGAACGAAAGCATGTTGGTCTGTACTTCCCTTATTTCCGTAAACCGCAATTCCCTGTTTCACTTCCTTGCCGTCGCGGTCCAGCGCCTTACCCAGCGACTCCATAATGAGCTGCTGCAGGTAGCGCGAAAAGAGCTCCAACCGATCCTTGTAGGGCAGAATCACCATATCTTTGAGCCCCTTGCCCTGGCCGACATAGTACCACATCAAGGCCAGCAGCATGGCCGGGTTATCCAGATTAGCCTGGCGGGTACGCTCGTCGCACGCCGCTGCGCCATCCAAGAGGTCATCAATATCGATTCCCTGCAGGGCCGCCACCAGAAGCCCCACCGCGGAGGTCTGGCTTGTTCGTCCGCCGACCCAATCCCACATTGGGAAGGTTTCCAGCCAGAAATTTTCATCCGCCAGGGCAGAAAGGGCACTTCCTTCCATGGTCACTGCCACGGCATGGTCTTCAAAGCAAAGTCCCCGTTTTTCATAGGCCGCCTGGGCTTCCAGCATCCCGTTGCGGGTCTCTTTGGTGCCGCCGGATTTGGAGATGACTACGCAGAGGGTCTGGCCCAGCTCGTCGCCAATCTCGCAAAACACATCGTCCATCGACTCGGGGTCGGTATTGTCAAAGCAGAAGAGCCGCATCGGGTCTCTGCCCGGATTACTCAAAGCGCGGGAGACAAACTGGGGTCCCAGCGCCGAGCCGCCAATACCAATCAAAAGAATGTTTTTAAAGGGACCGCCTTCGCCTTCGATTTCACCCTCGTGAATGCTGTCGACAAATTCTTCGATCTGGGCCCGTGCTTCCCGGATCGCTTTGGTGATCTCTTCACTGGGTGCGAGGTTGCCGTTACGCAGCCAGTAGTGGCCCACCATCCGGTTTTCATCCGGGTTGGCGATCTGCCCTGCCTCCAGTTGAGCCATCTCGTCAAAGGCCTTCTGGATAGGCTGTTTCATCTTCTCGAAAAAATCGTCCGGGAAATTCATCCGGCTGATATCCAGACTCAATTCCAACTCGGGGTACTCTCTATAATACTTCTGGAATCTCTCCCAGAGTGCTTTCTGATCTTTTGAACACTTCATTTTGTCGTTCTCCAACGGCAAGCAAGGTAACACACAAACGCCCGGGAGTGGAGATTTTTATTTGGAAGAATCCCCGGGGATGTTACTCTCTGGGGAGGTGCGTGAGAGCGATGGATAAGATTAAAAAACTGGGAATTTTGGCGGGCAACAGGAATTTGCCCTTCGTAGTGGCCGAACAGGCGCGCAAAGCGGGTGTCGAGTATCTGGTGGCAGTTGCCTTCGAGGGAGAGACCGATCCGGCTCTTGCCTCACTGGTCGATGAGATTGTCTGGGTTAAGGTCGGCCAGCTCAATAAAATGATTCACGCCCTGAGCGATCGCAATATTGACCGCTGCGTCATGGCCGGGCAGGTGGCACCCTCCAATCTTTTCAAAGTGCGCCCGGATTTGCGGGGCGTCATGACCCTGATGCGCCTGAAAAAACGCAATGCTCATACGATCTTCGGTGCCGTGGGCGATGAACTGGCCAAAGAGGGCGTCACGCTTATCTCCGCTGTTCCCTGGCTCACTCCGGTCATGCCCGCTGAGGGATTTCTGGCCGGTGCCAAACCGACCCAGCAGATTTTTGACGATGCCGAGTACGGCTACCAGATCGCCAAAGCCATCTCAAAACTGGAAATTGGCCAGACCGTTGTCGTCAAGGAAGGAACCACGCTGGCCGTGGAAGGCTGGGAAGGGACCGATGCCTGCATCCTCCGCGGTGCTGAGCTTTCCGGAGGCAAGGGTGCGGTCGTAATCAAGGTCGCCCGTCACAATCATGATATGCGCTTCGATATTCCGTGCGTCGGAATGAAAACTCTGGAAAATTGCAAGGGCAGGGGATTGGTCGGGATTGTTTTTGAAGCCTACAAAACACTTCTTCTGGATCAGCCTCAAGTTTGCGACTTCGCCAAAAAAATCGGCATCACCCTCATGAGCTACGGCAAACCGGATTCGCCTCAAACCTGAAGCCATAGCACACACCAGGCTGCCCCTTTTTCAGAAGCTTTCCTAAGAAGACGCTAACCCTTGCGGATCCGTTTCGGTTCCTCATTCCCGCGGCTCATTAGAAAGAGCCTAACTCATCTTGAGCGGCAACTGGGGCTGCACGGGCCTTCTTTGCCGGGCGCTGGGGTCGCACGCTTCATCAATGGCTTTCCGAATCTGTTCGAACCACCACTGTCCCTGGCGGCGACTCACGACGGGGTACGGCCGTCTTCCAGTGCCCGGCTGGATCTTGAATAAAAACTGCTCTCTTTCCATAACTTGCCTTTCATTCCAAAAGCACACACATTTTCGCATAACGTGTTGGACATCCGCAGTCCGACCCCTGAAAAACTTTCGTTCTTCAGCCACTTTCAACATAGCACATCTCGGGAAAAAATCAAATGAGCCCCGCTCTTTTGTTTCTTGATTTCACCCCCGCTCTAGAGTTACCGTGGAGCCGTCAAAATGACAGCTGCCCCTGCGTTATTGCCCACTCCTGTCTGGCTCTTCTTTGCGGTCAAAGAAGAGGCGCAGATTTTTCTGAAATCGTTGCCCGCGCTGGGATGGAAGCCTCAGCAAGTGCGGGAGGGCAGGGGAGTCCTCTTCAGCCGCGGAGAAGCCACACTGCGAATTTTTATAGGCGGCATGGGCAGCCAATGCACCCGCGACGCCTGGGATAATGCGCTTATAAATAGCAGCGGAGAAAAACCCGGATGCGTACTCACCTGCGGTTTTGCCGGAGCACTGGACCCCGCTCTTCAAGTGGGGGATATCCTCTGTCAGAGGAATTCTCTTTTCCCTCCGCTCGGATTTCCTGAAGGAGATTTTTTCTGCTCCGAGCAGGTGATCCTCCGAGCCGTCGAGAAGGAGCGGCTTTACCGGGAGAGCGGCTGCCGTGCCGTGGAGATGGAGTCGGGCATCCTTCATGAACTCTGCCAGCGGGAGGGAATCGCCTGCGCGACTCTTCGCGTGATCTCCGACTCGGCGCACGAAGATTTACCGCTCGATTTCTGCGCCCTTTCAAAACCCGACGGGACAATTTCCATTCCGGCTCTGGCCGGCGAACTCATCCTCCATCCCGGAAAAATCCCGGCCCTGATTCGCTTGGGAAAGAATACCCGGCTGGCTGCACGCAATCTCTCGGCGAGCCTCTCCAGGCTTTTCGCCTGAAGTGAAAAGCACGGCTCCTGCCTTGACAAAAACCTCACTTTAGAACACTGTTTTCTCATGTCTGATTTTATGAAGAACGAAATGAAAAACAGTCTGAAATCCTGGTTTGTAAAA
>CAZSTC010000016.1:0-6546 GCA_964609795.1 uncultured Verrucomicrobiota bacterium | reverse complement strand
GTCTGATTTTATGAAGAACGAAATGAAAAACAGTCTGAAATCCTGGTTTGTAAAAACCTCGATCTGCGCCTCTCTTATGGCGATCCTCACGACTCTGCCGGCACAAGAATCCACACCGGCGCGCAGCATGGAGGCCTGGGTGACGCTTGCCGATCGCTCGAACCTCATGGCCCGACAGAGCAATCAAATCTTTTTTGGGCGCAATAGCGGCTCCGGATTCCCCATCATTGTGGACGATCGCCAGAGCTTCCAGAGGATGGATGGTTTCGGTTTTGCCCTGACCGGCGGCAGCGCTCAGCACCTGCACGCGATGAGCCCGGAAGCACGCGCTGAAATTCTCCGGGAGTGTTTTGGCAGAGGCGAGGGCTCGGTCGGCTTCAGCTATATTCGCCTGAGCCTGGGCGCTTCGGACCTCAACAGCTTCGTCTATTCCTACAATGATCTGCCGGAAGGAGAGAGCGATTTCAAGCTGGAAAAATTCAACCTGGGCCACGATCATGATGACGTCATCCCGGTCCTCAAAGAAATTCTCGCCATCGCGCCCGAGATCAAAATCATGAGCTCTCCCTGGTCGGCTCCCACCTGGATGAAGACCAACGGCAAAGTGCGCGGCGGCTCCCTCAAGACCGATTGCTACGAGGTCTACGCACTCTATTTTGCGAAGTATATCGAGGCGATGAAAGAGGAGGGGATTACGATTGACGCTATTACAATTCAGAACGAGCCGCTCAACTCGAACAACACGCCCAGCATGGTCATGCGTGATACCGAGCAGCTCGAGTTTCTCAAAAAACATCTGGGACCGCTCTTCAAAGCCCGTGGCATTAAAACCAAAATTGTTCTCTTCGATCACAATTGCGACCGGCCCGATTATGCGCTCCATATTCTGAGCGACCCGGATGCGGCGCAGTATGTGGATGGCAGCGGCTTCCATCATTATGGCGGCGATATCAGCGCCATGTCGCTCGTGCATCAGGCCCGGCCCGACAAGAATCTCTACTTCACAGAGCAGATGGTGATCGAGCGCGGCGACGCTAAGACAATCGCTATTGCCGATCAGGTCAAGCGCCTCATCGTCGGCTGCTCGCGCAACTGGAGCAATAACGTGCTGCTCTGGAATCTGGCCGCAGACCCCAAAAACGATCCGCACACCGATAACGGCGGCTGCAGCATGTGCCAGGGAGCACTCACTCTGGATGGCGACCGGGTCACGCGCAACCTGGCTTACTACGTCATCGCGCACGCCTCCAAGTTCGTTCCGCCGGGCTCGGTCCGCATCGCTTCGACGGCACCTTTCGACAGTGCGATCAATTTGACGACCGATGAAGAACGCCGCGAAATCATGCGCGCTACCGTCATCGCACAAAGCAACGTGCTGCCGAATGTCGCCTTCAAAACACCGGAGGGGAAGATCGTCCTCATTGTCGTCAATAACACCTGGTCGGTCTACTCGGGCAAGGTGCAATTCAACGGAGCCTTCGCCAATTTCAGGCTGCCGCCCGGAGCCGTTGGCACCTACGTCTGGTAATTCGAGATCCGGAAACCTCTCAAAAAATTTGAAACTTTTTCAGTGGGCCGGTTTATACATACACGTGCTCGCCATGCGGCAGCGCATGCAAAAAAAAGCACAGTGACACTAGGAATCTAACGAAGTAAATAGTATGAAAAAATTGGCAATCATGATCTCGGTAATCGCAGCCGCTGGCTTCTGGATGGCGTTCAACACCCAGGCCCAGGAGGCGACTCCCGAAGCACAGAATACACCCCCTCCTTGCCCGATGGGTTTTGAGCGTCCGGCAAACTGCCCAATGCTCGATTCACAAACCACCGGTCCCAATATGCGGGGATTTCGCGGCGGCCCCGGCGGCCCAATGATGGGAGGCCAGGGACAAGGAATGTCTCAGGGTGCCTGCCCGATGATGGCTCCCGGATCCAACTTCACCCCCGGGCCCAAGAAAGCCCGCAAGGGTGCCAACGCAATGATGGCTGGCCCAAGACAAGGAATGTCCAAGGGTCCCAAGGCCCTCGGCTACAAGAAAGCTCAGCGTCAAGGCTGGAACAATGAAGTAGCCCCTCAGGGATGGGCTCCCAGAGGTCCCCGTTATGGTTATGGGAATGCTCCCGTATGTCCCAACATGTGCCCCAACGTATGTCCCAATTGCGGCTGCCCGATGATGGTCCCAGGACAAGGAATGTCTCAGGATCCTCAAGGCCCGGCCTTCAATCGAGGCATGAGGCAGGGTAGGGGTGCCGGAGCCGCTCAAGGCTGGGCCCCCAGAGGCCAGCGCTATGGCTGGGCTAACAACAGATTTTAACTCTATTCTTATGCTCTCATATAAATAGCTCAGTTAATAAAATACGAGAAGGCGGTCGAAAGACCGCCTTCAATGTTTTTATCCGTTAAAAGAATACGGGAACCGCAATTGTCAGAACGGGAAAGGATCACCCCCATCGACAACCGGCGGAGGCTGAGCCGTTGCAGGCGCGGGCGCGGGCTGATAGAGGCGCATACTTTCTTCAAAGACTTTTGCCTTCTTAATCACCTTGATTCCCTGGACGACGAGCGCTTTATGCGGAAGCACCGGGCAGACACGTTCGCAGGCGCCGCAGCCGATGCAGACCTCGGCATGGACATGCGGGATATAGAGATGCTTATCCACGTTGTAGGGGAGCATTTCAATGGCGGTTACCGGGCAATGCTCTCCGCAGGCTGAGCAATCGGTTTCATCAGTTTTGACGATGCAGAGGTCTTCGCGGAAAATCGCAGTGCCGATCTTCTCCACTTTTTTCTCTTCCACGCTCAGGGGGTGCAAGGCATCGACCGGGCAGACCAGCGTACAGGCCCTGCACTCGTGGACGCAGTAGCCTTTGGTGAAATCCATGAAGGGCTGCATGATTCCGTTCAGACCCCACTCGGTCAGGCTCGGTTTCAATATCTGCATAGGGCAGGTCGCCACGCAGATCTGACAGCCGGTGCATTTATTGAAAAAGTTTTTGATATCCACGCCGCCCGGCGGCACGGTGAGCCTTTTATCCGGACGCTCACCCCGGAGCCAGTAAGGTGTGGCATCGGGCAAAATTTCATAGGGCACATCCGAGTCGGTCGGTGCGGGCAGCGCCTGGCCTTCTTTCAACTTTGCCGCGGTGCATAAAAGCGCCGCCAATGCGGGAACGCTCCGCACGAATTCACGCCGCCCCATCAAGCCGGGCTGCACCTGAACCGCATCGGGCAGTGAGCTTAGAGCCGCTCCGGGTGAACCTGCGTTTACAGCCTTCTTGCCATGGGAGGCGAAAGGAGAGCGAAACACATACTGCACTCCGCCGCGCGGGCAAGTCCGCACACAGTCAAAGCAGAGCACGCAGCGGGAGAAATCCAGTCTCCGGCTTTTGGCTTCGATGCACTGGGCTTTGCACTCGCGCTCACAGAGTCCGCACCCCCCACAGTTCTCCGGGATCAGCTCCAGGCGGAAAAGCGAATACCGGGACAGCCAACCCAGGAAGCCGCCGACCGGGCAGAGCGTGTTGCAATAAATCCGGCCTCGCCAGATCGAGAGCGCTGAGATACCTCCCAGAATGAGCAAAGCCATACCGAAAACCGCCAGCGAAAACCGCACGTCGCCATTGACGGCCGTGACCGTGTAGACTCCGCGCTGGATCATAAAATTGCTGAGCTCGTTATTGGCCAGCGATAAACCGGGAAAGACGATGAGCCCGAAAATTTTTCCGAAGAGAGAATAGGGGTCCAGAAATCCCAGAAGTGAAGTGAAACCGAAAACGATCAGGAGCGCCGCAAAAGCGACCGCGGCAATCCGGAGCTTATTCCAGGCAAGATCCCAGGAGAGCTTCAGCGCGCGGGCGCAATACCGCCCCAGAGCGCTCTTCTTCAGAAACCGATTTCGGGCCGGGAACTTTGCGAACCAGCGCACGATATCCATCCCGATTCCCAGGGGACAAAAAAAGGAGCAATAGACACGGCCGAAAAGAAGCGTCGTCACCGTAAAGGTCAGAAAGGCGGCACCGGCCAGCACTCCGCCACCGCCCAGAAAGTTCAGGAGCGAGGGGATGAACTGAGTCTGCGTCGGATGGAGCGCATACCAGCTCTCGGGCAGACGGTGGAAGATATCCAGAAACTGTGCGCTCAGCAGCAGAAAAACGAGCAGCGAAAAAACGATTCGCACCCGGCGCATTCCTCGAGGAGTAAATCTCATCTTATACAAAGCAAGAGCGACCCTCCGGAGCCAGATGACCCGGAGTGGTCGCTTTTTGAAGTTAATTTAAACGAATTGCACCCGCGGCTATGCCATTGCAACCCGCTTCATGTTGAGCTTGGTCAGGTCCATCGTACCGACACCGGCCTTCTGTGCCAGGGCCAGGTAGGTGATTTCGTCAAGCGTATAGGGCTTACCCATATTATGCTGGCGGGCGACCTGGGCGAAAATCTGAGTCGCTGCGGTATCGGCTGCGACCATATCCGTCGAGATAATCTGATACTTGGCGATCGGGGCGCGGTCGGGACTCGAGCCGCGAGGTCCGTTCTCGAGCATCACTCGGTAAGCATCCAGGATGGTGAGTTGTGTTTTCCAGAATGTGCCGAAATCGGCAATACACTGGGGCAGGTCAGATCGATGCCAGAAACCACGGTCCCAGATACATCCCATCGAATTCTTAAGGGCAGCCGTGATCTTGGTTCCGCTGTGATGCTTCAGGACCGGCATGTTGATAAACACATCGGCACTCAACAGCAGCTTGTGAACTTTCGCTTTTTTGAGCTTCACTCCCTTGGGGATATCCTTCTCTTCAAAGAGGGATTCGGTCTGGCCCGGGATCATTTTGCCGCCATTCTTTTCCACGGCGTCCTTGATACCGCTCACCTTGTAGCGGTTCTCCCAGTCATTGCCGCAAGTGTTGTCAAAGCAGAGAACCTCTTTGGCTCCGGCTTCCAGGCAATACTTGGTCACGATCCCCATCAGATCCGGGTCCGTATTGGCACCGTAATCCGGGGTGCGATCCCAACCGATATTGGGCTTGAGGACGACTGACTGACCCTTTTTGACAAAGCGTCCTATGCCGCCCATCTCGGCAATGCCTTTTTCGAACATCTCGGCAGCGGTCCCCCCATGTATAGCGACAATATCAAGGGGCTTGTCTGAAGTCTCAGCGCTCTTTTTCTCATCACTCTGAGCGAAGAGAGCACTATCCCAATGCACAGCGACAGCGGCAGTGCCGAGCGCGGCGGCTTTGATAAAACTACGTCTTTTCATATGTTGTTAATCAATATAAGTTCCACGGTCACCCGGTGAGTAGTCTACACACAAAAAACTTCCTGTCGAGCCCGTTCACAGACTTTGAGACGTTTTCCGGCGGACTTTATTCACACAAATGATAATTTATTTCTTCTTCATTTTCTAACCCTGCCCGGCGCCCTAGAAGCGCTTCTGGTAGGAGTGGCAATAAGGAGCCTTGCCCGTCTTCTGGTAATAATCCTGGTGATACCCCTCGGCATTCCAGAACCGTTTGAAAGCGCTCACTTCGGTCACGACCTCATAGCCTTTACCCCGAAGAACCTCCAGCAGCGTTTCGGCGGTCTTTTTCTGCTCGGGATCCAGATAAAAAATCCCGGAGCGATACTGAGGCCCCAGGTCCGGACCCTGCCCGTCTTCCTGGGTCGGGTTGTGAATCTCGAGGAAATACTTGCAGAGCGTTTCAAAATCGGTCTTTCGGGGATCGTAGAACACCTGAACCGCCTCGGCGTGACCGGTCTGGCCGGTGCATACCTGCTCATAACTCGGAGCCGCCACGAAGCCGCCCGTATAGCCGCTGACCGCAGAGAGCACCCCTTTCTGGCGCTTCATCATCTCTTCGACTCCCCAGAAGCAGCCGCCCGCAAAAACCGCACGGCTGATCCGGCCCTGTCTCTGCGATTCAAAAACCATTGAGACAGAATTCACGCAATGGCGGGTATTGCGCACGGTAAGCTTTTCACCGGTAAAAACATGACCCAGATGCCCCTGGCAGCGGGCACAAAGGATTTCCACTCGCCTCCCATCGGCATCAATCTGTCGCCGAACCGCCCCCGGTATCTCTTCATCAAAAGCGGGCCAGCCGCAGCCGGAGTGAAACTTATCGTCCGAAGTATAAAGAGGCGCCCCGCAATTCCGGCAGGCGTAGACCCCCAGCTCAAAGTGCTGGTCATATTTCCCTGAAAAAGCGGGCTCCGTCCCTTTCTGCTCGATTACCCGCCTTTCTTCGGCGGATAAAACACCATAGGGAGATTTTTCTTTGGGAGATTCTTCTTTTGTTGATCCATGCATCATAAGCACCCCTCCGATCGCAAGCGCCACTCCCAAGAGCCCCATCAATAGGGCCGGGAGCAAGCGTGCCGGGTTCCTGAGCGATTTCCCATCTCTCACCCTTATAGTATAGCATAGAACCCCAAAGACTTCAAAAGAGCCGCCCTTTTTATTTCTTTACGATAATGAAGCAGCCCTGGATTTTCCGCTAAGGAGTGGGGGACGGGTCGATGTAGGTGAAATCCAACCTTTCTGT
>CAZSTC010000015.1:25899-42621 GCA_964609795.1 uncultured Verrucomicrobiota bacterium | reverse complement strand
GGGACGCCAGAGCGAGTGATCGGTCCTCACGGCTTTGTAACGGAGCTCTCCGAAGAAAAACTTACGGGGGTCCGGCGCATATTCCTGCTGGATGCTGTAGACCGATTCATCGGTCACGCCGAGTGCGACCTCTGTGCTGAGAGGATTGCCGTCGCCGTCCAGAGTCCGGATTTTAACTTTAGCGATATCCTGGGGCTGTTGACTTTGGGCATCGGGAGTCACCTGGACCTGAATGTAATTTTTCTCGGGAGGGACGATAATCTGAGTCTCATTCTGGAAGAGCTGAGAATCGGCCATCATCGCGGCGCTGAGCCAGACATTCGGGGTGTAAGCATCGGTAATAGGCAGCTCAATCAGTTTTGCGTCGCCGGTGATATGAATGACCTCGGAATAGAGGATGCGGTCGGCTTCCACGGTGAAGAGGGCGTGGCGGCCGGGAATATCGGTCTGAACCAGAATGGGCATGGTGCGGCCCAGACGTGCGGTATCCTGATCGAGAACCAGTGTAATGCCCTGATTGCGGATGCCGACGGTGCGGGTGTTTTTATCTGCGGACCAGATCAGAGTATCGGTTTTGACGGGCATCCAGGGGACTTTTTCGCCATTGGCGAGGAGGAGGAAATCGTCACTGGCCCAGGATATCTGATAGCAGCCGGCTTTCTCCAACTTGAACTTGAGTTTGGCTTTGCCATCCTCTGCGGTCCAGATTTTTTCGGAAAGAATATCCTCAAACTGATAGCCGCGCATTTGGAGCCGCCAGGGTTTTCCGCCGACTTCCTGCGGAGGAGGGAAGTTTCCGGAGCCCAGGCGGGTCTTCAGGCTTTCCAATTCGTCGCCCTGGATCAGTTTATCTAAAGGATTCAGCCATTTCTCGACCCAGAGTTTACGTTTCACCTCGATGCGGCCTTCGACCTTCCTGGGGTTGCCGTTAGCATCCTGAGCTTGAATCAGAATTTCGGCGGTATCGCCCGGGAAGAAGATATTCTTCTGGGGTTCGAGTTTGGCGTAGTAGCTTTGGCGGGTAACCTTAACCGAGCCCTGGGACTGGATTTGCCTTCTGGAGGCATCGGTTACGCGGGCTTCGATGACATATTCCAGGTCCGATCCGGCGTCGCGGGGTGTATCGATGACGATCTTGGCCTCACCGGAGGAGTCGGTTTTGAGATTTTCGGTTTTGACGACTTCGCCCGGGTTGCGCCACCAATTGTAGTTGGTGGATTGATCCATTATCTCATAGAGCCAGGGGTAATCTCTCTTTTTGGGCCAGGAGTGGTGATACTCCTTTTGGCGGACGACTACTTCGACATCGGCATTGGCTACGGGGCCGCCGAAAAAGAATTCAGCCTTGATGGAGGCCTGGACCCGGTCGCCGACGCGGTAGCTTTTGGGGGAATCGGCACCTGAGGAATCGGTGGAGACGGTGACTTTGAACTCGGGCAGCTTATACTCCTCCAGGCGGAAGAGCTGAGCTGAGTCGATCACCCTTTCGGTATTTTCCTGAAGGAAAAGGAGGGAATACTCGCCCAGCGTCATTTCAGTAGTGAGCTCGAGAGATGAAACAGCCGAGCCGAAATCGTTGAGCTGAAGGGTTTCTTCCTTAACCTTGTTGCCTTTGGGGTCAATAATGCGGCAGGTGAACCTGGTGCCGGCAGGAGTCGTCATCTGATCGGCAAGATGGGCTCGGACGACGACTTTCCACTCTACTTTTTCTCCCGGGCGATAGGCAGGGCGATCGGTAAAAGTGTAGAAGCTATAACGAGCTGAATTCTCGAAGGAACTTCGCCCAATCCAGGGGAAGAGAATGGCCGATTGATCGCCTTTAACGGCGCTGAGGATACCACTAAAGGAGTCGTTGCCGTTAGCGGGGATCTCTAATTTCGCCAATCCCCGGGAGTCGGTTTGGGCGTTTGTGGAATAGGGTATCCACTCATTATCTTTTCTGGATTGCAGGGTGAGTTTGAGTTGCGCGTCGGCCAGGGGCTCGCCCGTGAGCGCATTGCAGACAAAGGCCAATCCCTCTCCTTGCTGGGAACTTTTGAAAACGATGCCCGTTTCGGTAACCAGGAGCAGATCGCGCGCGGTGCGGTTGCCGCCGGCGGCTTCCAGAAGGTAGGCACCCTGGGGAAGATCGGTTTGCAAGGTGATATTGGTGCGAACCTCAGTGTGGTCGCCGGGAGAGGTCCCCTGCAGGGAGGTTTGATAAAAGGGAGTTATTCCGGAAGTCTGAATCTGATCGATAAACGTATTCAGTGCCAAATAGTTCTTGTATGGCAGGGCGCAATCCTTGTTCAGATCGATCGGGTAGAGGGCGAGGTTTACTTTTTCTGTATTCCGATAGAGGACGGAGAATTCTATTTTACTGCCTGGGAGGAAAAAGTAATTCACAAAGACACCGACGACCGTGTCTTTAATTCTCTTGATGGCATTCTGGGCATTATCGTAATAGGAAGACTCCTCTTTAGTGAAGTCCCGGATCAATTTCTGATAAACTTCCAGAGCCTTTTCATAATCGGGTTTGTAGGTGTACTGGCCTTCGGAGAGCCAGATGACTTTGCCCGCATTCTCCAGCCAATCCCCATACATTGAGAGGGCCATGTCGTACCAGGGGGTGGTTTTCTCCGATTCAAGAGCCTTCTGGAACTCCTGGTTAACAAGAAAATGAATATCGGGTCCGACCATCCGCCTCTGGTAGGAGAGGGCCAGGAGAATGTGCATCCGGGCTTCTTCACCTTTGGAGCGGGCGATCTTGATAGTATTCTGGAGAATATCCTCGGGAACAGTGGTCGGATTGTGAATGAAATAGGGAACGTCGGAGCCGGGGCCGAAAGAGACATATTTCCAGACGATTCCGATATATTTATCCTGAGCCCGTTCGAGTTCCGTGCTGCCGGCCCAGTAATCCAAGGCTGCGGAATAGTATTCCCAGGCTCTCTGATACTGGTTGTAATAGCCCCTGCGGTTTTGCTCCAGGTAGGAATCGCCCAGGCATTCATTGACTTCGGCCCAAAAATTGTTTTTGGGAGGCGTGGGGGCATCGGGGTCAGAGGGCTCGATCATCTTTTTCAGGGCAGCTCGGGCGTTTTCCAGCTCTCTGTTATCCCGGTTCTCGTCGCTGAGAAGGTTAAAGATGCGGCTGGCTGTTTTTCGGAATTGAATCCACTCTGCCTCTTCGGGGCCCAGGCCCTCGGTGCTGATCCCGGCAAAAAGGCGCTCGGCCTGAGCCCAGGATTTTTCGGCATACGCAGCTTCTGCCTGTTCAATCTGTTTTTCCGGACCGCTTTGGGCCCGGGCATGCGGATTGAATGCGAATAAAAGAATGGCAAAGAAAATACCGGCGGATATGACCGCAATCTGCTTTTTCATAAACTCTCCTATCTCTCTCTAAAAAGTGAACATACGTTCGATTGAAACATTAGCATCAGGATTTCAAAAAAACAACCCGCAACTGGAAAAAAAATGAGGATAGCACGATTGAGGGTTGAAGAAAGATCGGGCTTCAGAATAGAATGAGCCCCGCTCATGGCAGAACATAGTATCCCTAAGCATAAGTTTGAAGGTACCCCTGAAGAAATAGAACGTCAGTGGTACCTTCAAGTATACCGAGGCGATGGAATGAAACAGTTGACAGTCCGGGCAGTCGTGACTGGTGCTGTACTGGGTAGCATTCTATCCCTGACAAATTTATATATAGGTTTGACGGCCGGATGGGGTTTTGGCGTGACTCTGACGGCCTGCATCCTCTCCTTTACGCTCTGGACGACCTTCCAAAAGATGGGGCTTGTGAAGGAGCCGATGACGATCCTGGAGAATAACTGTATGCAGTCGACCGCCAGCTCTTCGGGGTACTCTACCGGGAGCACTCTGGTATCGGCTTTCGCGGCTCTGGTGATGATCCATGGGGAGACGATGAATACAGGGCTGGTCATGGGATGGGTCTTTTTCATGGCGGTTCTGGGGGTGACCATGGCAATCCCGATGAAGCGGCAGATGATCAATATCGAGCAGTTGCCTTTCCCTACCGGCTTAGCGGCAGCGGAGACGCTTCAGGTTCTGCATTCTTCCGGGGAATCCAAGGGTCTGCGGGCAGGCATCGCACTGATGATATCCGCAGTGATAGCGGGGATCAGCGAATTCCTCATGAGCGGCATGGACCTGATCAGAGAGGGGATGTGGTCACTGGGGAGAATGATCGATCAGTTCAATAACTGGGTATTTTCCGGGGAGGTTCTTTCTGGCGACTGGATGGCCCGGACAGTGAAATTAAGCTGGGAGCCTATTTTTTTAGCGGCCGGAGCGATCACGGGCACCCGTATTTCGCTGAGTATGCTTTTGGGAGGGACTCTTTGCTGGTGTGTTTTTATTCCCTCTGTGCAGGAGGCGGGCCTTGTGGGGCTCAATGCCGGGTATAAGGACTTGGTGCAGTGGTCGCTCTGGGGCGGCACCGCCTGCATGGTCTCGGCGGGTATTCTCTCTTTTGCGCTGCAGTGGAGGAGTATCCTGAGCTCATTTTCTTCGCTGAAGAGTATCTTCGGGTCGAAAAAGGAGAGTCAGAAAGAGAGCCTGATCGACAAGCTGGAGGCCCCAATGTCGTGGTTTATCTGGGGACAGATTGTTGGGTTTTTAGGACTGGCCATTATGGCGCATTATACCTTCCAGATGTCCTGGTGGGCATCGGCGCTTGCGGTCGTGATGACATTTTTCCTGGCGTTAGTGGCATCTCGAGTGACGGGAGAGACCGATATTACGCCGACGGGCGCAATGGGCAAGGTGGTGCAGTTGACCTTTGGAGTGGTCACGCCCGGGAGTGTGGATTTGAATATCACCAGTGCCAACATCGCCTCGGGAGCGGCTCTGGCATCGGCGGATTTGCTGACGGATATCAAGAGCGGTTATCTCCTGGGGGCGAACCCCAGGAAGCAGTTTCTAGCTCAATTTCTGGGGATTTTTTCGGGGACCGTTTTTTCCGTGCTGGGTTTTCAGTTGATGGCCCAAAACGTGGAGATCGGAGGAAGTGATTTTCCGGCGCCCGGAGGTCAAACCTGGAGAGCCGTAGCCGAAGCGATGAGCGGAGGACTGGAGCAGATGCATCCGGTCAAGCTCTGGTCGATTGCGATCGGACTGGCGGTGGGGATTGTTTTGACGCTGATTATGCACTTTTACCCCCGGAGCAAGAAGTATCTGCCGGCTCCGACGGCCCTGGGTCTCTCCTGGACTTTTCACTGGTATTACGGTCTGCTCTTTACGCTGGGAGCTCTGGCGGTGGAATTCGGAAAGAGAAAGAAGAAGGCTTTCACGGAGGAATTTATGTTCCCGATTGCTTCAGGAGTGATCGCCGGAGGAGCGCTCATGGCGGTTTTTATTATCTTTGCCAAGATCGCAAAGACCTATTGGCCTGAGATTTCGGATTGGATGTCGAGTGTGTTTTAGGGGTTGAGAGCAGATGAGAGCGGTGATTCAGAGAGTATCGGAAGCCAGCGTCAAGATCAGGACCGGTGCCGGCCCGGCGCAGGTCAAGGGACGGATCGGTATCGGGTTAATGGTTCTCCTGGGGGTGTGCCCGGAGGATACGGCAGAGGATGTGGAGTGGCTGGCTGGGAAGATCGCCCGGATGCGTGTTTTCAATGACGCGAAGGGCCTGATGAATCTGAGCTTGGAAGAGGTGGGCGGCGGGCTTCTGGTGGTGAGCCAATTCACCCTTTTTGCCAGCACGAAGAAGGGGAATCGGCCCGGTTACAGCGAGGCTGCACAGCCGGAAATCGCGATTCCTCTCTATGAGCTTTTTCTGGAGCGCTTGGGGCAGATGACTGGCAAAAAAATTGAGTCCGGAGAGTTCGGCGCGGATATGGAAGTGGCCCTGCTGAACGACGGTCCGGTGACGATATTTATGGATACTCACCGGCGAGAATGAGCGCAATAGAGTGGAAGGAAGCGGGTTTGGTGACTGTTTTTAAACGATTTTTTAACGCTATTGCAAACTTCATGCTTGCAACCGCCTGCCCCTTCTGGCTTTAATAGCCCGCTTAGTTATGGGATATAACTGGATGTACTTTTTGGCGATGGCTGCCCCTCAAGGGGATCAGAAACCGAACGCAACGGCCCAGCTCTTACAGATGCTGGCGATGATGGCGTTCTTTATTTTATTCATGTGGTTATTCTTGTTTCGGCCACAGCAGAAGAAAGCTAAGGAACACAAAGCGATGCTCAGCACGATCAAGGCCGGCGACCGGATAGTGACTAACTCTGGGATCGTGGCGGTCGTCGTTTCCGTCAAGGATAAGACGCTTTCCATTCGTTCGGGCGACGCCAAGATGGAAGTCACGCAAGCTTCGGTGGCTGATATTGTTGAGCGCGGCGGCGAATCGGATTCCGGCAACAAATAGAGAGAATCATACGGTCGATCAAGCAAGCTCAGGAAATTTGATATAAATAGAATAGAAAAACAGGTATGCAAAGAAAATTAACGGGCAGGACAGTAGCGCTTATTTTCATTGTGGCATGGGCGCTGTATTCGATGTTCCCGATGAAGAGCGGTGACCTCTTAGAGGCGTTCAAGAAGCAGGCAACCCAAAAAGACGAGGTATTTGAACAGATCGTCCAGAAGGTGGATGAGCAGTTAGCGGCCAACCCGGCCTCTACCTCTACCTATGATGCGATCCTGAGCTCAGTCGGTACCAATGATATATCCAAGTATTTCGCGCAGCTTGGGGATGTTTCCGAAGAGGATAACCCCACGATTGCAGTTTTGAACCGGCTGCAAAGGAAGATTTCCGGCCGCGTCAAACTGGGTTTGGATATCAAAGGCGGTACCTCGTTCCTGGTCGGAATGGAGACCAAGCGGATAGACACCGATGTGCCCGAGGGTGAAGAGCCGAAGCTGAAAGAGATGGATAACGATCAGCGGGTCAGCGCTCTTGAAAAGGCTGTTCAAATTTTGCGCAAACGCGTAGACAGCATGGGCGTTGCCGAGCCGGAAATTATCCCGCAGGGTTCGGACCGCATTTTGATTTCGCTGCCTGGGTTGACTGAAGCTGAGAACGAGGCCGCTCGGCGCCAGATTGAGCGCGCGGCGTTTTTGGAGTTCCGCATGGTCCATCCGCAGAGCGCAGAGTTGCTGGCTCAGGACTACATCGAGCCCGGTTATGAAGTTTTGACAGAGACCCTGAAGAGCAAGAATAAGAAGGGTCAACAAGAGGAACCGCGCCGCTACCTGGTGAAGAAGCAACCTGAAGAAGGTTTGACGGGTAAATACATCGAAAGCGCAATGGTGCATCGTAACCCAGTGGATAACAGCGTCGCCATCAGTTTTACTTTGAATTCTGAGGGAGCGACCAAGTTTGCCAAGGTGACCCGTGAAAACGTGGGTCAGCTTCTGGCGATCGTGCTCGACGGAGAACTGTCCAGCGCGCCGCGGATCAACGGTGAAATCCCGAGCGGTTCGGGTGAAATCACTGGTAACTTTACGATCGAGGAGGGTATTGAACTGGCCAATACGTTGCAGAACCCCCTGGAATCGCCTGTGAAGATATTGGAAGAACGCCGAGTGGATCCTTCTCTGGGTGCGGACTCGGTTCGCAGCGGCATTATTGCTTGTATTGTCAGTGCCGTGTTGGTTTCGCTTTTCATGTTGACCTACTACATGTTCGCGGGAGTGCTGGCTAATGTGGCTATGATTCTGAACGTGGTGATTCTGATCGGTGTTATGTGTTTGATTGGGGCCACGCTGACGATTCCGGGTATTGCCGGTATTGCATTAACCGTGGGTATGGCGGTGGATGCCAACGTGCTGATTTACGAACGTATTCGAGAGGAACTGGCAAAGGGCAAGTCGCTGCGTTCTGCCGTTTCTGCGGGTTATGACCGTGCGTTTGGTGTTATTTTCGACGGTAACGTAACGACGTTGATCGCGGGTCTCATCATGATCGTGATGGGCAGCGGTCCCGTTCGCGGCTTCGGCGTGACGCTCTCTATCGGTATCGCGACTTCGATGTACACGGCTTTGGTGGTGACGCGTTTATTGTTTGATTTCGCGCTTTCCCGCGGGAAGCAGTCGCTCAAGATGTTCAGCATCATTGGGGAAACCAATATCAATTTCATGGGCTGGGCGAAGAAAGCTTTCGTCTTTTCATGGATTCTCATTTTGATCGGTATCGGCTATACGATTAACCGGGGGTCGGACTCTTTGGGTGTGGATTTCAAGGGTGGTGACTCCCTCTTGCTTTCTTTCGAGCAGAAGGTTCCTCTGGACCAACTGCGCACGACGGTGCAAACGGTTGTAAAAGAGAGCCGGGTGGGCTATCAGGAATCTTTGGCTGGCGGAGCGGAAACTCTGAGTGTCATTGTTCCTGAAGAGCAGGGAGAAGCGGTCGAGAAGGTTTTGTATGAGGCCTATCCGGATGCCGGGTTGCATCGTCTGGGACTGGAAACGATTGGTGCTGCCGTTGGCTCTGAGATCGCGGTCGGAGCGATTAAATCGCTATTGTTGGCGTCGCTGGGCATTTTGTTCTATGTCGCCATGCGTTATGAGTTTTCGTTTGCTGTAGGTGCAGTAGTTGCACTGGCACATGATATCTTGATGACTGTGGCTCTCTTCGTCATCACCGGGCGGCAATTCAATGCACCTGTGATCGGAGCGATGCTGGCAATCATCGGTTTCTCCATTAACGACACCATTGTTATCTTTGACCGTGTGCGTGAGGATATCATGCTGGGTGCAAAGGGGACTCTGAAAGAGATATTCAACAAGGCACTCAATCAGACACTTTCCCGAACGATCATTACCTCATTGACGGTGTTTTTGGCTGTCTTTGCGCTGTATCTCTTTGGTGGTTCGGTGATTAATGACTTCTCCTTCACTTTCATGGTGGGTGTTCTTGTGGGTGTGTGGTCTTCGCTCTTTATTTCAAACACGGTTGTGTTGTGGATTACCAAGGGGCGTAAGCCGAATTTGGGTTCTTCGGATGTGCCTGTTGAGGTCATGGACCCGACGGTCTATACCGAACCCAGGAAGCAGTAGGTTAGAGAACCTGCGTTAAAAATAAAACGATAGCCGATTCAATGTTGTGTCTCGTAGATATTCGGTGGCCGCATTGGGTCGGCTTTATTATTGGCATCCTTTTTTGCCTGGCACTGGATCTGGGCGTGTTTCACCGACATGCCCGGGTTGTGAAGGTGAAGGAAGCTATGGCCTGGACGACGCTCTGGGTATCGCTTTCGCTTCTTTTCGCAGCTGCCGTGTGGCATTGGCGCGGAGCTGAAGAGGGGAAAGAATTCCTGACGGGCTACATTATCGAGTTGTCCCTTTCGATGGACAATGTGTTTGTCATCGCCCTTATTTTTTCTTATTTTAGGATTCCAAGGAAGTATCAGCATGAGGTGCTGTTCTGGGGTATTGTGGGAGCATTGGTGATGCGCGGCGTGATGATCTATGCCGGAGCCTCGCTGGTGGAGAGGTTCGACTGGGTGCTGATGATTTTTGGAGCGTTCTTACTTTACAGCGGTGCAAAAATCGCTTTTACGAAGGAAGACAGCCAAATGGATCCGGAAAAGAATCCGGTATTGCGGCTGGTTCGGAAGTTTTATCCGGTAACTTCGGAACTGCACGGAGAGAAATTTATTGTCCGGACGGCGGCCGGGGTGGCATTGACCCCTTTGGCTCTTGTTTTGATTGTAGTGGAAACGACGGACCTTATATTTGCATTGGATAGTATTCCGGCCATTTTCGGGATAACGCAGAAGAAGTTCATTATCTTTACTTCCAACGTGTTTGCGATTTTGGGGTTGAGGTCCATGTATTTTCTTCTGGCCGGGGCAGTGGAGTATTTCCGTTATTTGAAGGCGGGACTTTCCTTTGTTCTTGTTTTCATAGGTGTCAAGATGCTTATCGCCAAGTGGTATCATATCGAAACGGATGTTTCGCTCACGGTGGTGGTCGGTATTCTGGGAATATCCATGCTGGCTTCCTGGTGGAGTCGGCGTGCTGAAATGAAACGGTCATGAAAAAGAGGTTCCGACGGCGGCGTCCCGGCAAGGAGCATCCGTCGCCACCGCCCAAGTTATCAGAGGTTCTGAAAGTGATGCTCCGGAACGATAACGGGGAGCAATCGGTAACGATTAACACCCTGTTGACCAAGACGCAGGGGCAGGGCGTTTTCCTGACGGTGATTTTGCTGACACTTCCCTTTATGGTGCCTCTTCTTCCCGGGATGAGTTTGCCTTTTGGAGCGGCTATTATCTATCTGGCCTGGAGGGAAATCCTCGGTAAAAAAGAGGGTCTTCCGGCCTGGGTGGGCGATAGGCCAATTTCTTCCAGCAAATTTTCAAAAATTATCTCCGGGACGATGAAACTGCTCAGGTTCATCGAAAGCGGCGTAAGGCCGCGATTTTCCTGGTGGATGATGCTTCCTGGGATGCAGAAATTCCACTGGTGTTTGATTGCATTTCTGGCTTTTCTTCTGGCGTTGCCGCTACCGGTGCCGGCGACCAATACTTTTCCGGCTTTTGCACTGGTTTTTGTGGCTGCGACGGTGATGGAGCGGGATGGAAAAATGATCTGGCTGGGGTATTTCCTGACGCTGGTTTCCATCGCCTGGATTGCGGGTGCCGCGATTCTGGGAGAGCAATTAATATCGTTTGTGAAAGAGTGGGTCAGCAGTTTTTGGGTGTAGAGTTTTGAAGAATTCCTGAGGATAGTCCCAAAGAAAGTTGAAATATTGGCATGGTTCTTGCCTTCATTTAGCAGTAAGGTTAAGCTCTTGGGGAGGACGAGTGGGAATTAGCACGAGTGTAGGAAGTGATTATGAAGAAAGAAATAGCGAAATTTTTTTGTAAGAGATATCAGCTTTTTGCGGCTGTTTTTCTTTTTGGGGTTGTCTTTGCGAATGCGCAGAGTGTTGCTCAGTACCATCCGGCGGGGCAATGGCCCGGTCATTTGCGGGGTGAGTTTTACGACATGAAATTGCAGGGGGATTATCTCTATGCCAGCATGGTTAGTGAAAGTGTCCTGGCTGCGCTGCCGGCCGGAGGAGTAGATTTGAAGGTTGCCAGCCGTTTGGATATGGGAGGCTCCTATCCCTACGGGATTTTTATCGAAGGCAATACTCTTTACCTGGGACAGGATGACGGCATTCAACTGGTAGATATTACCGATCCGCTGAATATGCAGTTGGGTGCGAAGTGGAAGATCGGGTATACGCCTGCGGGGAGCTCCACTTTGACCTACTATAACGTTCTGGACCTCTACAAAAAGGGAAATATTTTCTATTTATCCACGGGACAGGAAGGTATTCGCACTGTTGATATGAGCGATCCGCAGCATCCGGTGATGCTCGGCTCTTATGACCCCGATGGTTCTCTGATTCAGGCGATTGATGTCAGCAGCGATGGCAACATCATCTATGGGGCCAGTCTGACGGATCAAGTTCACGTGATCGACGTGAGCAATCCGGCCCAGCCGGTCCGGCTCTGGTACAGTGATACTTTGTTGGGAGAGTTTTTTCGTCCGACGGATGTGGCGTTGGTAGATAACCTCCTTTATGTGCCCAATTTTTACTATTATGAATTCGGGTATGGGGTGATTTCGGTTGTGAATGCGACCCAACCCACAGCGCTCGAGGTCAGCAAGCGCAACGAATATAACGGCTATACTCTCTACCACTTCTCACCTTTCGAGGGTGGAGCCGGTACTCAAGCCTGGTGCTACTTCGAGTCAAAGGATACGAATGAATTTAATCATTACTCGGCCAATTTATTCGGTTTGTGGTATGACCCACTGACCCCGACGCCGCTGCGTGAGCCGATCAACATGGATGGGAGCAGTTACACGGTCGCCTTCAAGGATCAATACGCCTACGTGGCCGACGAGATCGCGGGCTGCAAGGTATTGGACATATCGGATCCCCAAAATCCTCTCCTGGTCAATACGATCAGCACCCAAAGCCATGTGTATAACGTCGTTGTGGAGGGAGATCGACTTTATTTTTCAGCAGGTGAGGACGGTTTCTACGTGGCGGATATTACCGATCCGGCCAACCCGGTTCAACTGGGCGGGTACCGGAGTCAACTGAACATCGTGGAGTTTGGGTATACGTTTTGGGGCTGGATAGTCGATTTCAAAGTGGAAGGCAATCAGGTTTATTTGGGAGTGGATATTTCCGGATTTGTCTCACAGTATGCCTGTCTGGAAGTTATCAATATTGAGAATCTTTCAGAAATCAAGCCGGTAGGCTACGAGGGAGTTCCGGGAATCTGCAACAGCGTGGAAAAATGCGACAATACAGTATTTGTCGTAGGGCAGGGACAATATATATCAATGGACGTTACGGATCCTACAAAGGTATACTATAAGGGGCACTTCAATATCCCCGGAGGTGGGGACCAGATTGCGCTTCCGGCGCAGACCCATCCCCATGGGTATATACCGGCTGGGACGAGTGGCGTTCAGGTGTTGGATTTTTCTGACCCGGCCAACATCGGCACTCAGAGCGAGTCTACGGTGACGAATACGGTTACCTCGGTGGCTTCACTGGCCTTGCCGGGAACTCTTTGTGGGATTTCCTACCGGGGCGATGAGCTCCTGGTGGGAAGCTACAGCAAAGGTTTTTCGAGGGTGAATATTTCTTCGAAACTGGCACCGCAACTGGTAGACCATTTTGAGGTGGCCGGGAGGACCCTCGGTGCGTTTTTCTCTGAAGACGGGAGCCTGATTCTGAGCGCATCGGGAAAATCGGGCGTTTACATTTTTGAAAAGGAAACGTTGCCGCTGGATCCGACGACCATTGAGACCTGGGGATATAATCAGGAAGGGGATTTCGTGATGACGCTTTCTCTTATTTCGGGTAATCTGGAGCTGGAGTATTCCCTGGATGCGCAGCAATGGGCAGCGGTGAGTTCGGCTCAATTCCAGGGGCTTGAGGTCAGCGTTCCTGCGGAGTTTTTCGCGGGCAAGAAGAACGTCTACTTCAGAGTAAAACAATGGCAGTAGTCCGGAGCTTTTGTATCGAGTTATGAAAAGAAGGGCTGTGCCGCAAAGGATTACAGCCCTTTTTGCCAAGAGGCACGATGAAGAATATCGTCTATTTTGATTTGGAAACGCAGCGCTCTGCCGATGAGGTAGGCGGCTGGAACTATGCCGATAGAATGGGAATGAGCATCGGGGTGACCTACAGCACCGCCCGGGAGAGCTACCATATCTATGACGAGGAGCATGTGATGGATTTGATCAGAGAGCTGCAGCGGGCGGACCTGGTCGTGGGGTACAATCACTGCAGTTTTGATTACAAGGTCCTCATGGGTTATTACCCGATGGATTTGCGTCCGCTGATACCCTCACTGGATTTGCTCGAGGAGGTTCAAAAGTATATTCCGCACCGGCTGAAGATGGATGCGCTGGCCCAGATGACGTTGGGAGTGCAGAAGACGGCCGAGGGACTTCAGGCGTTGCGCTGGTACAAGGAGGGACGGTTTCTGGAGATTGCCGAGTACTGCTGTTTCGACGTGAAAATCACGCGTCTTCTGCATGAATACGGGCAGAAACACGGGAGACTCTACTACCAGAATCGAAACGGAAGCATCATGGCCGTGCCGGCCGATTGGGCTACTGAAAGCGCTTAGATAATTTCTGGACGATCGTTTTACCGATATTGAAAGACGCGGTTGCGGAGGGCGACTGCGTATTGAGGACGTGGACGATGCGGTGGCTTTCCTGAACAATCAGGTCGTAAATCAATTTGCCTTCATGGGTTACCGCTTGAGCGCGGACCGTTGAGGGAGCTTTGATGAGCTGGTTGTTTTTGATCTCGGGGACGAGCTTCTGCAAGGTTTTCACAAAAGCATCCTTGTTGCTGGTGCGCCACAATTCGGTTAATCCCCGGGGCCAGTGTTCAGCCCAGAGCCACCAGAAGCCCGAGAAAGCCAACATATCCCCGATATATTTAAAATTCACATTCTTGCGCGAATACCCCTCGCGCGCAAAAGCCAGCACGGCATTAGGTCCGCACTCGACGCTTCCATCTACCCCTTTAACAAAGTGAGGGCCCAGCGGGTCCACATTGGGAATGGGAACCGGATAGATGATGGCGTTGCAGAAATGGGCCACTTCTTCTCTGAGCTGGAAATACTCACCCCGGAAAGAGATAATTCTGATATTGGGTTTTTTGCCTGCCATTTTTGAGACGCGGTCAGCGTGGAGACCGGCGCAGTTGATGACATAGCGTGCGTAGTGGCGGCCATGGTTCGTGACGATCAGGGTTTCGGTCGGCATCTCCTTAATGGAGATCACCTCCGTATTGAGCATGACGTAGCAGCCCCTTTTCGCCAATTCACTGAGAAGGGTATTACAAACTTCGCGATAATCCAGGACGGCCGTATTTTTGACGTGAATGGCGGCCAAACCCTCGGCATGAGGTTCTATTTCCTTGAGGTGAGAGGGGCCCAGGAGCTCACAGGGGATATTTCCCTGTTTGCCTCTCAGATAGAGCTCTTGAAGAGAAGGAAGTTCAGATTCAGTCGTAGCGACGATGACTTTGCCGCATGTTCGCAGCGGGATGCCGTAGTCCCGGCAGAAATGGATCATTTCTTCACGGCCTTCCAGGCAGCCTATCGCTTTCGGGCTGCCGGGCCTGTAGTAAATACCGCTATGAAGCAAACCCCTCCGTACACCGCTCTGATGGGTGGCAACGGCGGATTCTTTTTCAATAACAACTACGGACTTGTCGGGGTATGTATGGACCAGGTTCCATGCCGTGGCCAGCCCCACAATTCCGCCTCCGATTATAATGACATCGTATGGCCTCAAGGCTGGGAATAACATGGATGAAAAACATCTCCAAGTCAAGGGTGAAAGGAGAAGTCAGGAGAGGAAAGAGCGGCGGCGGAAATGAGATAGAAGGAGAGGTTTTTATTATCGGAAAAATATTTTGTTTTTTGAAGTTTTGTTGCAACAAAGCCTAAATGCCGGTGTCTAATTTTCCTGTATGGTACTGCATAAGGCAGATGAAATTGTCTCCGGGCACAGAACGAGAATATGGGGTGTAACCTTGGGAAGTATTGTTCTGGCGGCCTCAATTTTACTGGCGGCGATTTGGATTTATGAACCGGAGTCGGCCGGGGCAAAACATATTCCGGTGACGGGAGATGAACTTTTTGATTTGGGGAAGGTCCATCAAATCCATTTGAGCTTTACGCCCGAGAACTGGGCCGCAATGGAACCCAGGA
This sequence comes from uncultured Verrucomicrobiota bacterium, assembly GCA_964609795.1. Classification (GTDB taxonomy): domain Bacteria; phylum Verrucomicrobiota; class Verrucomicrobiia; order Limisphaerales; family UBA1412; genus UBA1412. The sequence continues at coordinate 27,411 of CAZSTC010000015.1, read as the reverse complement.
GAGACCAGGGGCGCAGTGGTTTTGGGGGTCCCGGAGGAGGTCCCGGAGGAATGGGCGGCTTCAATCCTGACGATTTCGGAGTGGGAATGTTTCTGGCACCCGCGTTAATCAGAGGGGATAAAAACGGAGACCTCAAAATAAGCCGAGCCGAAATCGTGGAAACAGCCGAAGCCTGGTTTAATCAATGGGATACCGAGAAGAGCGAGGCTTTGTCGGAGGATGATTTCAGACGAGGAATAGATGAATTAGCCGACGCCATTATGAGCGAGGCTGCCAGGTCCGGTGGAGGGCCTGGGGGTCCCGGCGGTGGGCCCGGCGGGCCTGGAGGCGGAATGGTTGCACGGGCGGATGGGGCTCGGAATGGGGTCGCCGGAATGGCCGGTTTCGTTTTCGAGTGGTCCAAGGCCGATATGGAGTTTGACGGGTTTCCCCTGAAGAATGTAGGGGTACGCTATAAAGGCAACGGGACCTATATGCAGTCACAAAATGACCTTAAGCGGTCTTTGAAGATTGACCTGAACGATCACATGAAGGGGAGAAAACTGGGCGGCACGACCAAGCTCAATTTGCATAGCTGCGTGACTGACGCCAGCTATATGAACGAAGTATTGGCGCACCGGTTGTTCAGAGATGCCGGGGTTCCCGCGTCGCGTTACTCTTTTGCGGAGGTTTATCTGACGGTACCCGGGCTCCATGACCGAACTTATGTGGGGCTTTACAGCCTTGTGGAAAATGTGGATGGGAACTTCACGAGAGACTACTTCGGCACCCAAAAGGGGGTTGTTTTTAAACCAGTGGCCAGTCGGCTCATGGAGTATATCAGCGAGGATTGGAGCGATTATGCGCAGTCCTACGACCCCAAGATGCCGGTTCTGGAGGAAGACGCCCGGTGGATTATTGATTTTTGTAAACTGGTTTCCGAGGCCGATGAAGAAACCTTCAATGCGCAGGTCGGCAACTATCTGGATCTGGATGAATTTGCACGGTTTATGGCGATCACTACCTGGATTAGCACGATCGACAGTATTCTGCAGATGAATCAGAATTTTCTAGTTTACCTTCATCCCAAGACCCGGAAGTTACAATTTCTGCCCTGGGATTTGGACCATGCGTTCGGGCAGTTCGGGATGGGAGGAACGCAAGAGAGCCGTGAGAACCTGAGCATTCAGCACCCGTGGTCCGGCCAGAAGAAGTTTCTGGAAAGAGTCTACAACGTGCCGGAGTTTAAAAAGCTTTATCTGTCTTACGTGAAGAGTTTCAACGAATCTATCTGCAAGCCGGAGCGTTTATCGGGGCAGGTGGATGAGTTGGCAGCGGTGATCAGGGCGTCTGTCGCCAAGGAGTCTGAGATGAAATTGACCCGCTTTGATCAGGCTGTTGCGGGAGAGGTTTTGCAGGGTGGTTTTGGACCCATGGGCGGGCGACCGGGCGGTTTCCCAGGTGAGATGGGTGCTCTCCCAGATGAGATGGGCGCTTTCCCAGATGAGATGGGCGCTTTCCCAGATGAGATGG
>CAZSTC010000015.1:9103-25799 GCA_964609795.1 uncultured Verrucomicrobiota bacterium | reverse complement strand
GCTTTCCCAGATGAGATGGCGGACAATTGGGATCAGCCTTCAGGAATGGATATGCAGCAAAGGCGGGGAGGCGGCCCCGGTCCGGGAAGAGGCTTTGGTGGCCCCGGTGTATTCGGCCGCGGCCCGGGTGGACCAGGAGGTCCCGGAGGCGGCGGTCCGGGAGGATTTGGGGGCTTCGGAGGAGGCACTAAGCCGATTAAGGCATTCGTTGGGGTTCGGTGGCAATCTGTCGCAGATCAACTGAGCGGGAAAAGTACCGGTGTTGAACTGGGCGGTGGTTTTGGCGGTCCTCCGGGAGGCAGAGAACCGAGAGAAGGCGGCGCTCCTGAGGGAGAAGGTGCCGGCCGACCCCAGGAGAGAAGAGGATTTAGTCCCGGATCGTTTATAGGAGGAGCCTTTTTTTCTGCCGTGGATATTCAAAAGGCAGGAAAGGTGGGTCGGGATGATTTTCTTAAATCATTCGAAAAGTGGTTTGAGGAGTCTGATACCAACAAGGCGGGTGCCTTGACGGAGGAGGAGTTAAGACGTGGTTTAAACAAGTGTATAACAATGGAGATGCCTTTTGGGGGAAGACCTCCGGGCATGTGAGAGAACTAGAGAATCAGAAAAGAGATATTATGGATATCACAACGTTATTGAAGGAACAATGGGTCATGGGTAATGCAAAAAACGTATTGCCCGTCTTTGCGGCAAACTTGATTATCACCGCTTTATTGGCGTGGGTATTGGGGTGGGTTTATGGAAGATACGGGGAATCTTTATCCAATCGGAAGATATTTGCCCGGAATTTTTTGATGCTGGCGCTTACGACTATGCTGGTGATCAGCATCGTCAAATCGTCACTGGCTCTTTCTCTGGGATTGGTGGGAGCGCTTTCGATCGTTCGATTCCGCGCGGCCATTAAAGAGCCCGAAGAGCTTGCGTATCTATTCCTGGCCATAGGGATCGGGCTGGGGCTGGGTGCAGGAGAACCGCTACTTACCATTTGTGCACTGGTTGTGATTATCGCCATCATTATTCTTCGAAGTTTTTCGCGGCCGCGGAATACGCAGAATCATGTGTGCGCGCATATCTCAAGCAATCGGAAGATCGGGATTAAAGACGTTGTGGATCTATTATCAAAGCATGGAGCCAGCGCAAGTTTGAGGCGCTTTGACGAGACGCCCGAGAGGAATGATCTCTCGTTTGTCGTTCAGTTCTCAAGCCCGGGAAAACTGGAGGAATTCAGCCGGGATGTGAGGGAGCTCGATTCCGGTGCGAGAATCAGCTTCGTAGATGATCGGGGCCTGGGAATGTAGCATCCGGAGCGGAAGGCTCCTTTCAGATTATGATTACATCGGTATTGGGCACATTGGGTTTGGGAGATGCCAGATACGAGCGGAAGTTTCTCACCAGCGACTTATCGTTTGAGGAAGTAGAGTCTCTTCTATGGATGCACCCGGCTTGTTTCCGGGAGCTTTATCCGGCCCGTTGGGTAAACAGTATCTATCTGGATAGTCCCGCCTTGAGCTGTTATTACGTCCATGTGAATGGGGTTTCCAATCGGTACAAGGTGCGTGTTCGCTGGTATGGTGATTTGGAAGGGGAGATTCGAGAGCCGCGGTTGGAATTCAAATTGCGGCGAGGGTTGTTGGGTGGAAAGATTATAAAAAAATTTCCGCGCTTCGTGCTGGAGACTCAGACGCCCGGACAATCACTGATGGGGGCCCTTCCTTTCTCTCAGGATGTGGAAGAGGGTTACAGAGATCATCTGAGAATGTTTTCACCTGCGCTATTAAACCGCTATCGGCGGCATTACTACCAGAGCCTGGATGGGAAATTTCGAATTACCCTGGATATGGGGCTGGAGTTTTATGATCCTGCCCAGCCCTGCCTGGAGTGGTTTAACCTCAATAGGACTCGAAAAACACCGATTATTCTGGAGCTGAAATATCCGCTGAAATATGCGGAGGCGGCTCAAGCGATCACAAACGGTTTGCCATTTCGTCTCACGCGCTGTTCCAAGTATGTTCTCGGGATTGAGAGGCGCTACGGCAATTAATCTCCGGATTTACTTAGCGGGGTTGGGCTCAAGGGCGGCGGGAAGCATGATGGCGTCGGACATGCCGTGAATGATTTTTTTATCATCGGCGCATAAGGTCGCCAGGGTTCCGCAGAGGAGGGCTCGGCCCTGTGTTTGTGGGTCGCCTTTGATGAAGTAGTAAGGGCAGAGACGCACCCGGGCGTTCATCTGTTCGCGGGAGCCGGTCTCGAAATTGAACCAGGAGGCCGGGATCGCCTTGCCGGGGACAAAGCGCATTAAAATGTGAGGAGAGGAGCTGAACTGCCGGAGCGAATCTTCCACGACGTGGGTCCATTCTTTTTTGGAGAGGTCGCTTCCGACCCAGACGCCGCGTGAGCCCCATGCGTTTTCAGAAAATCCGCTGATTTTAATCACAAGTTCTCTCTGGGACTGGGTGAACTCTGAGAGCTCGGACCAATCGTGAATGCCCAGATGCGGATGCTCAGCGTGATAGGGTAGGGGTTGGGGATCCAGAATCCAGGAGCGGGGTACCATCTGAAGCATTTTTTCGTAAAAGAGGCTTCCCAATTCCTGACGCCAAAAGTCGCGGAGGGTGTGATTCCAGAGGAGTGCCAGCCAGAGTTTTTCTTCCAGGATGGTTTTAGGCGGAGGGGTGAGGAAAATATCTTTTTGGAGTGCACGCTCAAACAAATCTTTTGCAGAGGGGATATTCTCCAGATCAAAGAGCTCAAAAAAACGGTAGACAGAGCAGCCGGACGGGAAATCGCGGTAGTATTCATCGACAACTTGGAAGCGATCATTTCCCAGCTGGCGGGCCAGGTATTCCATTTCCGTGCGATAGGAGGCGGATTCATCCGAGACGATTATTCTGACCGGACCTTCTTCCCCAAAAATGGAACCAAAACCCTTCTGCATGGTATCACGGCCGAGGTATATTTTTTGCAGAGAGTCCAGAAGGCCGATGCCTCCGGGGACGCTATCCAGCTCGGTGATGCGGATTCCCTCTTCGGTGAGGAGCAGATCGGGACGGATGACCCGAGGTAGAGCGCTTTTAAAGATGCGGTGGCGCTGGAGCTCGACCAGCCATGAGGGTTTGCCTGCATCCATCAGTTCGGAAATCCATCGGGGCATTTTCCCGGCGACGCTTTGGAAATAGAGGAGATTGATCGAGCGATAGAACTGGAGGAGAATGCGCCCCAGAGATTCTATTTCCTTGTGCAGAGAGGGGGAAAGATAGAAGGGCTCTTCAGAGATTCTCCACTGGTGGGCGGAGAAGAGGCCTTCCCGCCTGAGGGTATCCCGGACAGTATGAGGATTAATCATCGCGTAAGGAGCGTGTTCAGAAAAGGAGTAACCCTCACCCGTCCTGCTGAAGGCTGACAGGTGAGGGTTAAATATCGGGTTAATCGTTTACCCGTTGAAATACATATAGGCGGCAAGAATCATACCCAGAACGATGCAGGTACCCAGGACATCTTTCCAATCCCAGCTCTCGCGAGTCTCGCGTCTCTGTTCAGGAGTGACGTTGCCATAGGTGAGTCCCTTAATTTTTGCATAATTGGGCTCTTGAGTTGCATAGCTGACACCCACCATCACGAGGACGGAGACCAGGGTGATGAGGACGCTGAAATACTGGAAGTAGATATTGTTCACAATCCAGAAAAAGGAGCCTTCCGCGTAGCCATCTTTGAGGAGGCCCAAGGTCAGAGGAGTATCGACCGCCATACGGAAAAGACCCAGGATGAAGCCGACGACCAGGGCCGCGACACAGCCTTTGGCGTTGAGGCGCTTCCAGAAAATGCCGAAGAAGAAGACCACGAAAATCGGAGGAGCCAGGTAGCCCTGAACCGATTGGAGGTAGTTATAGAGACCATCGGCGCCGCGGATGACTTCGATCCAGAAGAGCCCGATAACGACCATGATAACGACCGCCAGACGGCCAACCCAGACGAGCGTATGTTGGGGTGCCTGAGGGCGAATTCGGCGGTAGATATCCATGGTGAAGAGCGTGGAAGAGGCGTTGAAGGTACCAGCCAGAGAACCCATGAGGGCCGCCATGAGGCCCGCAACAACGATGCCGCGCACGCCCACGGGTAGAACCGTTTTAACCAGCATGGGGAAAGCTCCCTGAGCGGCCTGGCGGTTGACCGAGCCATCGTCATTGACCAGGATATTGAGGGCTTCAAACTGACCGTTTTTCGCAAGCGCAAAACAGATCATTCCGGGGATAATGAAGATGAAAACAGGCAGGAGTTTGAGTGCGCCGGCAAGAATACAGCCGCGGCGGGCTTCCTGCTGGTTAGGCGCACCCAGAGCGCGCTGGACGATATATTGGTCGGTACACCAATACCAGAGACCGATGATGGGCGCGCAGAAGAGCATGCCTATCCAGGGGTAGTTCGTGTTGAAATACCAGGCCATGCGCCCTTCCTCTTTAACGGGGGCCCAGGTGCCCTCTATGCCGGCGGGAATGAGAGGCTTCCAGAGGTTAAACATTTCGCTGCTCAAGGTTGATCTGAGGACATCCCAGCCGCCCAAAGCTTTCAAGCCGTAATATGTGAGCAGAGCCGAGCCCAGAACCAGGACAGCTACCTGAATCATATCGGTATAGGCAACGGCGCGCATACCGCCCAGGATGACGTAGAGACCTGCCATGCAGAGGACGATGATGCTGCCGATCCAGAAGCTATCGATGGGGCCGATGTGCATTTCCGGCAACAGAGCCGAAAAGACAACGCCGCCGGCGAAGATACCCACGGCGACTTTGGTGACCACGTAGGAGACCAGAGAGACAATAGAGAGGATGGTGCGGCAGGAGGGAGAGAAACGTTTTTCAAGGAATTCGGGCATCGTGAAGACTTTGCCCCGCATAAAGAAGGGGATCAATATCCAACCCAGGATCAATACGCACCAGGCGTGCAATTCGTAGTGAGCCATGGCGACGCCGTCAGTAGCCCCCGAGCCGGCCAGGCCTACCAAGTGCTCGGAGCCGATATTGGAGGAGAAGATGGAAGCACCAATCACCCACCAGGCAAGATTGCGGCCGGCAAGAAAGAAATCGTCGGCAGTATCTTTATTTCGTTTGGAAACCCAGGTAGCCACACCAATCACCAAGGCAAAATACCCGGCAATAATACACCAGTCTATAGCATGCATTTTTCAATTTGTTTTGCGTGTTGTTACAATAGTGACTTGGAGAGGGCTCCAAAGCCACAAAAAACTTGTGGGCTAATCCTAAACCTGTTATAAGGAGTCTGCAAGTGTTAAGTGCGTTTGGAGCGTTAGTTTTTCCAGACGAAAATTTGATAATTTATGACAACATTAGGAGTAATAGTAGGGACTCGAGGATTTTTCCCTTCCTCACTCTGCGAATCCGGGCGAGCTGAAATTCTGGCGGCCTTGGAGAAACAAGGGATTAAAGCAGTGATTTTGCCCGCGGATGCGACGCCTCGATTCGGGGCGGTGGAATCGCTTAAAGAGGCACGGGCCTGTGCGGATCTTTTCATCAAGCACAAAGATGAAATTGAAGGGGTATTGGTCACTCTGCCGAACTTCGGCGATGAGCGGGCTATATCCAACGTTTTGCGCTGGGCTGACCTGAAAGTGCCTGTTCTGGTCCATGCCTGGAGTGACGATAATGACAAGCTGGGCATTGAGTGTCGGCGGGATAGTTTCTGCGGCAAGATGAGCTGTTGCAATAACCTGCGGCAGTACGGGATTTCTTATTCACTGACGACTCTCCACACAGATACGGCACGCAGTACGACTTTTACGGCCGATTTGAAGCGGTTTGTCGGTACCTGCAAGGTTGTCAAGAAGCTGAAGAACCTGCGTGTCGGTGCGTTGGGAGCCCGGCCGGCTCCGTTCAATACGGTCCGTTTCAGTGAAAAGCTGATGGAATCGGCGGGGATTTCGGTGGAAACGATGGATTTATCGGAAATGCTCGGACGGGTAACCCGGATGAAAGACCAGGATAGCGATGTGAAAGCGAAACTGGAAGAAATCCGCGCCTATACGGACGTGACCTCTGTGCCGGAGCATAATCTGATCAAGATGGCGAAGCTGGGAGTGGGACTGGACCGCTGGATTGAGGAACAGCAGCTGGGTGGACTCTGCCTGCAATGCTGGACAGCACTGGAAGAATTCTATGGAGTGGTGCCCTGTACGCTCATGAGTATGCTTTCGGAGAAAAAGATTCCCGCGGCCTGCGAGACGGACGTTTGCGGTTTGATCGGTATGATCGCGCTGCAATCTGCCAGCCAGGTGCCGGCGGCTCTCCTGGATTGGAATAATAACTTCGGTAACGACCCGGACAAGGGAATCCTCTTCCATTGCTCGAACCTGCCCAAGTCGTTCTTCAAGGGGACTAAGATGGATTATCAGGCCATCATCGCTGGATCGGTCGGCAAGGAAAACGCCTACGGTACCATTGTGGGACAGATCGCAGCCGGACCTTTCACCTATGCGAGAGTCTCCACGGATGACGAGATGGGCGAAATTATCTCCTATGTGGGCGAGGGTGAATTCACCAATGATAAGCTGAAGACCTTCGGCGGTTACGGTGTCTTCAAGATAGAAGACCTGCAGGAGCTGCTCCGCTATATATGCGAGAATGGTTTCGAGCACCATGTGGCGGCGACACGCGGCCAGGTGGCAGCCTCTCTGGAGGAGGCCTTCGGTACCTATCTGGGTTGGGATGTTTATCATCACTAATCTCTGATTCGGCAAAGAGTGGAGACAGGAGGCCTTGCTGCTTCCTTCTCCACTTTTTTAATTCTGTATCGATCCCTGTAATTTGAAAGAGAGCTTAAGAATGAAAACGAAGAAAAAATCTGAACCTAAATATACGATAGGATTGGATTATGGAACCAATTCGGTTCGCGCGCTTCTGGTTAACGTCTCCAATGGCGAGGAGGTGGCTGACGCCGTTTACAATTATGAGCACGGAGTCAAAGGCGTAGTGCTGGGGCGCAACCCCAATATGGCCCGGCAGCATCCCTCCGATTATCTTAAAGGAGCCACCCAGACGATCCGGAAAGTATTGAACCTGGCAAAGAAGCGAGTGAAAGGCTTCTCCAGCGAGCAGGTGATCGGTCTGGGGGTGGATACGACCGGGAGTACGCCCATGCCGGTGGATGCCAAAGGGCGTTCGCTGACGGAGCAAAAGCGCTTTGAGAATAACCCCGACGCCATGGCGTGGCTCTGGAAAGACCATACAGGGGTAGAAGAAGCGGCAGAAATTACGGCTCTGGCGCGGGATATCCGGCCTCAATACCTGGCCAAATGCGGAGGGACCTATTCGAGCGAGTGGTTTTTCAGCAAGATACTGCATTGCTCCCGAGTGGCACCCAAAGTTTTTGATGCATCCTATTTGTGGGTGGAGATAGCGGATTGGATTCCGGCGATTCTGACCGGGACGGAGCATCCGGACCATTTAATGGTGGGAGTATGCGCTGCGGGCCACAAAGGGATGTACCATAAGAGCTGGGGAGGTTACCCGGATGAGGAATTCCTCGGCAAGTTGAGTCCGAAGCTGGGAGCATTGCGCTCGCGGCTGAGATCTGAGGCTTACTCAGTGGACCGCAAAGTAGGAGGGCTATCTGAAGAGTGGGCGAAAAATACGGGTCTCCGACCGGGAACGCCGGTAGCGGTGGGTGCGTTTGATGCGCATCTGGGCGCGATCGGTTCAGGTATAGCCGAGGGTACACTGGTCAAAATCATTGGGACCAGTACGTGCGATATCACCATACTATCCAACCAGAAGAAACTGGCGGATGTGCCGGGAGTGTGCGGCATTGTGGATGGGAGCGTTCTGCCGGGCTATAACGGATTGGAGGCGGGGCAATCTGCTGTGGGGGATATTTTCAACTGGTTCGTGGATTACATAGAGCCGGCGCGCGGATTGATGGATCACCGCAAGATGGATGAAGCGGCCGCCAAGCTCTCGCCCGGGGAATCGGGACTCCTGGCTCTGGATTGGAATAACGGCAACCGTACTATTCTGGTGGATCAGCGCCTGAGCGGGCTTCTCCTGGGTCAGGGGCTCTATACGAAGCCCGAAGAGATTTACCGCGCGTTGGTCGAGGCGACTGCGTATGGAGCGCTGACGATTATCAACCGTTGTGAAGAGTATGGGGTGAAGATCAAGCAGGTGATTAACTGCGGCGGCATATCGGAAAAGAGCGCCCTGACGATGCAAATCTATGCAGACGTAACGGGGCGGCCGATGAAAATCAGCCGCTCTGCCCAAACCTGTGCTCTGGGTGCTGCCATCGCGGGAGCGGTGGTTGCCGGCAAGAAAGCCGGCGGATATGACACTTTCGCGGCTGCCCAGAAGGCGATGACGGGGTTAAAACCCAAGGTGTTCAAGCCCAACGCGAAGGCACATGCGGTTTACAAGAAGCTATATGCTCTTTACAAGACGCTGCATGACGCTTTTGGGACTCGCGAATGGAACGGCAATCTTTACCACGTGATGAAAGAGCTGATCGATATTCGCGAGGAGGCGCGTAAATAGGAGACACTATCTCTAAAAGTACAGACCAAAAAAGAGACCCGAGGGTCTCTTTTTTAATTAAGGCGGCTGATTGGAGCGATCCGGATCAGCTACACTTTTTGTTGCTCAAAGCTTTTATTTCAGCACTGGTGAGGATCTTATAGCCCAGCCGGGTGAGGATGGCTCTTGCAGCTTCCTGCTGCTGAGTCTCGATAATGAGAACCACCCGTTGGGCCAGGTAGTAGCCTGAGCCGTTGCGGATATCCACTTTGCCTTCGTAGAGAGCTGCGGTCAGCTTGGAGAGAGAGCCCGGATTATCATCTGCGACAACTGCGAGAATGGGAGAAGTCGCGATCGCAAAACCGCTGTTTTTCAGTGCAGTGATTCCATCTTGAGTATGATCGACCAGGAAGCGAATGATGCCGTATTTATCGCCGGCACCGTCAATTATCTTAAACCAGAGAATACTGACCTGGGCCTCAGCCAGAGCCTGAGTGGCCTTGGCCAGGACGCCGGGTTTGTTTTCAGCGAAAACGGAGAGGAGTTTTACCTCGGTCTCTTTTGAATCTGTCAAATTATTGCTCATAAGCTTCTGTTATCAATTACACGTTTGGTTTTGCCCTCGCTCACCGGGAGAGTGCCGGGAGCCAGGAGTTCGACTACGGGCTTCACCTGCACTTCGGCGCGGATGCGTTCGGTGATGCTCTTTTCCATACTCTCAAGCTTGCTGACCTGTCCATCGAAGGCATTGGCATCGAGTTCGACCTTGATGATCATTTCGTCGAGGCCCTGCAGGTGGATAAGATAATTGCGACCGACTCCTTCAGTTTCCATGAGGACGCGTTCGATCTGCTGAGGGTAAATATTGGCGCCCTTGACGATAATCATATCGTCGGCGCGGCCTTTCAGGCGATCGACACGAACATGGGTGCGTCCGCAAGGGCAGGGCTCGGGGATAATCCGGGTCAAATCGCCGGTGCGGTAGCGGATAATGGGCATGGCCTCGCGGTGAATGGAGGTAATGACGAGCTCACCCACCTCGCCCGGAGGCAGAACCTCCAGAGTGTCGGGGTTGATGATTTCGATCAGGTAGGTATCTTCCCAGAGGTGGATTCCTTTTTTGGCGGTGCACTCGAAACCGACGCCCGGTCCGCCCATTTCCGAGAGGCCGTAGCAATTAAAGACATCGGCGTCAAAGGTCTTCTCGATTTTCCTGCGAGTTTCCTCGGTATAGGATTCAGCGCCTATCAGGAGAATGCGCAGTGAGATATCTTTGGCGGGGTCCAGGCCTTTCTTTTCTATGAAATTAGCGAAATAGAGTGCGTAGCTGGGGGTGGCATGAGCCACAGTGGTCCCGAAATCCTGCATGAGCATGAGTTGTCGCTCCGAGTTGCCCGGTCCGGCCGGGATAGCCAGCATACCTACTTTTTCGGCGCCATAGTGCGACATCAGGGCACCTGTAAATAGGCCGTAAGTCATCATGTTCTGAAAGACATCTTTTTGGGTGCAGCCGACCATGGTGAGACAGCGGGCGAAATTATTGGTGAGAATCTCAATATCTTTGCGGGAGAAGAAAAGAGCCTTGGGTTTACCCGTGGTTCCGCTGGAGGTATGGAGTCGGAGAAGATGGTCTTTTTCGACAATGTTCAGCTTATCGGGGTATTGAGCCCGAAGGTCGGCACTGGTAGTGAAAGGCAGCCGACGGACATCATCCAAAGAACGGATGGAATCGACAGTGACTCCCAGATCTCGAAACTTATTCTGATAGAATCCGGATTTATGTGAAAGTTGCGTTAACGTCTCTCTCAAGCGAGAGAGCTGCAGCTGGCTCAAGGTTTGCCTGCTGGCGGTTTCAATATCTTTTTCCCAAAACATGGTTCAGTATAATCAATTAGTAAAGACTAAACTCTGGGGGACATTGTTGCTCTTTGCTCCGAATAAATCAATGGCTTTCGAATGCGGAGAAGAAAAGAGGCCTATTTATGAGGGTGAAAAGAGAGTAAGGGCGTGTCGGCGAATAAGTTTTTTTGCCGTGGAGACTTGTGTAAAGGGAGAATCCTGCATTGACTTGGGCAGTGGAGGGCGATAGGATTGATTTGTCTTTTATTAAGAGACTTGAATTAGAATATATGAGTACCATTTATGACATTGTTGCGCGCGAAATACTGGATTCTCGCGGAAATCCCACGGTTGAAGTGGATGTAGTTCTTTCTGACGGGACCATTGGACGCGCTGCGGTTCCCTCCGGAGCGAGCACGGGTGAGAACGAAGCCATCGAGCTTCGCGATGGCGATAAGAGCCGCTATCTGGGCAAGGGCGTCAGCAAAGCAGTTGAGAACGTGGAAGAGAAAATTCTTCCTGAATTGGAAGGGCTGGATGCAACCGATCAGGTGACGATCGATAAGACGATGCTCGCACTGGACGGCACGGACACCAAGTCCAACCTGGGGGCCAATGCCATTCTGGCAGTCTCGCTGGCAACGGCCAAGGCAGCAGCATCTTACATTGACCTGCCGCTGTACCGTTACCTGGGCGGAACCAACGCCAAGGTGCTCCCGGTGCCGATGGCGAACGTCATTAATGGTGGTGCACACTCTGATGCTCCGATTGATTTTCAGGAGTTCATGATTGTGCCTCGCGGTTTCTGCTGCTATTCAGAGGCTCTGCGTGCCATTACGGAAGTTTTCCATTCCCTGAAGAGCGTGCTCAAGGGCAAGGGTCTCTCCACCGCGGTGGGAGATGAGGGCGGTTTCGCTCCGAACCTGCAAAGCACCGAAGAAGCTATTGAGGCGATCCTCATGGCGATCAAGAAGGCCGGTTACAAGGAAAGCGAACAGATTGCGCTGGCGCTGGACGTGGCCTCCTCCGAGTTTTACGATACGACCAAGGGAGTTTATACCTTCAAGAAGAGCTCTGGTAAGGTGATGAGCGGCGAAGAGCTGGTGAGCTTCTATGAAGTTCTGACCCAGAAGTATCCGATTATCAGCATTGAAGACGGTTGCGCCGAGGGCGACTGGAAGACCTGGAAGTACCTGACCGACAAGATCGGCAAGCGGGTTCAGCTCGTGGGTGACGACCTGTTCGTGACCAACGTGAAGTTCCTCAAGAGAGGTATCGATGAAGGAGTAGCGAACTCCATCCTCGTGAAGGTGAACCAGATCGGCTCACTGACCGAGACGCTCGATGCCATCAGCATGGCGCAGGAAAGCAGCTATACGGCTGTAATCAGCCACCGCTCCGGTGAGACTGAGGATAGCACCATAGCTGATATCGCCGTTGCCACCAATGCGGGCCAGATCAAGACCGGTTCCCTGAGCCGCACTGACCGCATGGCCAAGTACAATCAGCTCCTCCGCATTGAAGAAGAGCTGGGCGACAACGCTATTTACGGCGGAAAATTCAAGATTTAAGCTTGAGAACTCGCTCGCTTCTCCGATAAGGGGAAGGTGAGAAAAGAGAAAAACGAATGAGGGTCCGATAGAAATGTCGGACCCTCATTCGTTTATAAGGCTGCGGTTGAAAACCGGGAGGCTAGACGCGAATCATTTTCTCGAGCTCTGTGACGCGGGAACGGATCTCCTTTTTGGAAATGGAGGTAATTTTCTGAAGGCCGAAGCCTTCGCAGCAGAAAGCAGCAACGGCGGAGGCGTTCAGCATTGCTTTGCGGATGGCCCGGTCGACCTCAGCGCGTGTCGAGGCGTTGCTGGCAATATAACCGATCAGAGCGCCTGCAAAAGTATCACCTGCGCCGGTGGGGTCCAGAGGTTTGGCCAGAGGAAAAGCCGGAGCCAGGAAAAGATCATCCCCGGAAGAGAGCATGGCGCCATACTCACCTTTTTTAATGATGACCATTTTGGGTCCCATTTTGTGAAGTTTGGTTGCTGCAGCCAGGAGGTTGTTTTCCCCGGTGAGGAGCTTAGCTTCGCTGTCATTCAGGGAGAGACAATCAATTTTTTTGAGGAGCTTTTTGAGTCCAGCCGGATCGCGTTTGATATGGCAATCCATGGTATCGGCCAGGACGAAAAGGGGTTTTTCCATTTGCTCCAAAACGTGCATCTGAAGCTCCGGAGTGATGTTGCCCAGCATGACGAAGGGAGTGGTGCGGTTTTTGGGAGAAAGCTCGGGCTTGAAATCGTCAAAGACACCCATTTCCAGGCAGAGCGTCTTGCGGTTATTCATGTTTTCCTCGTACTCGCCGGACCAGTAGAAGGTTTTGCCTTTTGCCTGACGGAAGTCTGTCAGGTCGATTTTGTGTTTTTTGAGGAGATCGACATATTTCCTGGGAAAATCATCTCCGATGACCGCGACAATGCTGGTTGATGTATAAAAGCTGGCAGCGACCGAGGCATAACAGGCGGCCCCGCCCAGCAGTTTAGGTTTGTTGGCTTTGGGAGTCTTGATGGAATCCAAAGCGGCAGAACCGACGACTAATACTTTACTCATAAATTTTCCGGCTGTCCGTTATTTAATATTGAGCGGCTCGCGGTGCTTGCGGCGGATGATGCTGCGGGTGCTCTCGAACATACGCTCGCGGACGACATCGACTTCAGCATTGGCAATAATTTCCTGCAGAAGCCCCCTCTGGCGGTAGTGCTCAATAACGGGCAGGGTTTGCCTTCTATAGGCCTGGAGGCGGTCTTTGACCGTTTCTTCCTTGTCATCCTCGCGGATGATCAGTTTAGTGCCGTCTTTATCGCAGATACCATCCTTGGCAGGCTTATTGTACTGGATGTGATAGGTGGTCTGGCACTTGGGGCAGAAGCGTCTGCCGGCAGTCCTGAAAAGAATTTCTTCATCCGAGACATTCAGGTAGATGACGCCGTCGAGCGTGCGGCTGGAGGATGTAAGGATGATATCCAAAGCGTCTGCCTGGGGAACGGTTCTGGGAAAGCCATCCAGGATAAATCCGTGCATGGCGTCGGTTTCATTAAGACGTTTTTTGACGATGGCGGCGGTTACGTCATCAGGGACCAGGCGGCCTTTATCGATAAAAGCGCCTGCGATAGCTCCCAGGGGAGTCTTATCTTTGAGGTGTTCCCGGAAGAGGTTGCCCGTGGAGAGCGTGGGCACCGACAGATATTGGCTCAGGAAAGCAGAATGGGTTCCTTTACCGCAGCCCGGAGGTCCCATAATGACCAGGTTCAGCGGGCAGGAGACGGGCGTCTTTTCGGTCAGGCGATAGGATGCCAGGAACTGATCGATCCCTTTCTCAATGGCATCGACGGAAGGAGAGACGAAAGTGTTATTTTCAACGCTCTTGATAAAAGCGCGCACTTCATCGTAGACAGATTCGGTGGGATTCTCCGTATCGATCGCCAGGAATGAGGTGGAGCGAGCAAAGAGGCGAAGAATGGATTCGGCTACGTTTTTGTAGTTATTGATGCGGCCGGCAATGCTCTCGGGTGTTTTTTCGATCTGCTCGTCGGTGGATTTGCGTGCGAAGGCTCGTTCAAAAGTCGTATCAGGGGAGACCTTCATGAAGATCACTCCGTTGAGGTTCATCGAGTGGCGATGAAGGAGGTCGATCATGTAAACCGCCTGATAGAGAGTGCAGGGAAAACCATCAAAGACGAAACCACGTGCTTCAGTGTTGGCGGAGACTTTTTCCTCCAAAGCGGCGTTGGCCACTTCATCGGGGATAAAGTTACCCCGAGTCACATAAGGATGGGCCATCAGGCCCAGGAGCGTGTGATTTCGGATAGAATCCTTAATCATTTGGCCCAGGGAAAAGCGAAGGAGTCCGAATTCCTTGGCAATCCTTTTGGCGCAGGTTGTTTTACCGGCACAGTTAGGTCCGATGATAGCAATGTTCATTATTCAAGAGTGGAGGGAGAAAAAGCCTCCCAAGGGGCTAGTTGATAATCCTTTTGGTGCGAAAAATCAAACTTATTCGTGGGATAAGAAATGATACTGATGATGATAACAGAAGGGGTGTTCTGTTTTATGGAAACAAAAGTGCTCAATTTCAGGAGTAGATCAGTAGGCTCTGTAAACTCGTTAGTGGGTTACAAAAGTCAATGCCCCAGCCATCCATTGGGTGGCTTTCAGGAAGAGAGCAGGGTAGACGCCCGGGAGAACCATCATTGCCAGGGATAGAGTCCCGACAACCCAGAGGATTTTCGGCAAAGCGATGCGCTCGCCTTGAGAGTGGTTTTTCTGCGCATATTCCCGAGGCCAATAGATAGCGCGAATGACTCCGAAATAGTAGTAAATGGAGACGATTACGCCAAAGAGGGCAATACAAGCCAGAGCGATCAACGCACCGGAGCCGGCAACGCCTTGAACGAACACCGATTTGAGGAGGAGGAATTTACCGATAAAACCGGCCATGGGCGGAATACCCGCCAGAGAAACCATGGCTGCCGATAAAAGGAAGGCTGCAAAGGGAGAGCGTTCCGGCAGGGCTGCCAGGGCATCAAGATCGCTGGAACCGACTTCGCTTTCCACCAGGGTGATCGCCAGAAAAGCGCCCATGATGGTGAACGTGTAGGCGATGAGGTAATAGAACATCGCGCTGAAGGAGGTCGCATCGCCGACAGCGAACGCCATCATCATGTAGCCGGCGTTGGCAATGCCTGAGAAAGCGATCAAGCGCTTCACGTTTTGCTGCGGGATGGCGCAGAGATTGCCGTAAAGAATCGAGGCCGCAGAGATGACGACCCAGAGAAGGGTGACATGAGCGGTTCCCAGCGGCATGGCTGCAACGGCAAAGCGGGTCAAAAGGACGAAGCCGACCGCTTTGGAGGCCGAGGCCAGGAGCCCCGTCACGGGAGCCGCAGCGCCCTGATACACATCCGGAGCCCAGTAATGGAAGGGAAAGGCGGAGATTTTGAAACCCAGACCGGCAACGATGAGCATCACGCCCAGCCAGTAGGCCGTCTTCATTTCAGCCGGAGGGGTGAATTGAGCCAGTTTATCCAGGTAGAGGGTGCCGCTTACCCCGTAGACGAAGGCGATACCCATGACCATGACCGCCGAGGCCAGAGCCGCCATAATGAGATATTTGACGCCCGATTCCAGAGAGGAATCCTTGTCATTGAGGTAGCCGACCAGGACGTAGAAGGGGACGGCAACCATCTCCATGGTCAGGAAAAGGAGTGCTAAATTATTGATGGAGCAGGCCATCATCATACCGACCAGAGCCAGCAGGAAAAGAATCTGGTAGGTGATAAAACTGTCATTGCGGCGCTCGATCCAGTTCTGGTTGATAATAAAGAAGCCCAGCCCCAGAGCCAGGAACATTCTCTTGAATCCCAGCGCCATGCCGTCGAGCTGAACCATGGAATCCGGGACGATCACCGGATTCTTGATAAGAAAAGAGAGGATCAGCAGGATACCCAAACCGATGGTGCCTATGGCGTAGCCCTTACTGATGTTGAGAGTTTTTTTATGGAGCACGTCCAGGACCAAGAGCACTAAAGCCAGGGCTACAAGTCCTAATTCCAGTTGAAAAGCCGCAAAATTCATACAATCAATAAGTTTTATTCAGATGGAGTGTTAGTTTGATCCTGAGCGGTCAAAGAGCTGACCGGTTCGAGAGTTTGGCTGACGGCCTCTTTCATTTTGCCTGTAAGCAGCATGGGCCAGGTGCCGATAGTTAAAAGACCGGCTATCAGCAAGACATAGGGGAGTTTCCTCCAGGCGCTTTGCGCATCCATTACGCCGGAGAGCTCATCGGGGAACTGCCCGTGCAGAACCTGGCGTATGGCGCGCAGCATATAGACGGCGGAGATGATGAGTCCGGTAAAGACACCCAAAGCGGCGGGCCAATGCCATGCGCTCTGCCAGGCCCCGAAGAGAATCAGGAATTCGCCCACAAAGTTGCCGAAGAAGGGAAGTCCGCATCCGGCCAGGAGCGTGGCGCTCATAATGAAGCCGATAAAGGGCATTTTCCGGATCAAGCCGCCCATATTTGCCATGGAGGTGCCGCCGGTCTGCTGATGGAGCCAGCCGTTCAGGGCGAAGAGCAGGGCCGCCAGGAAACCGTGAGCAACCATCAGGAAGACGGCTCCGGTCAGGGCCAGATTATTGAGGACTGCGATTCCCAGGAAAATAAAGCCGACATGTGAAAGGCTTGAATAGCTGACCATCATGGCGAAGCACTTTTGGCGGATGGCGATAAAGCCGCAGTAAATAGCGTTGACCAGGGCCATGACGACCAGGATTTCCATCCAGGG
>CAZSTC010000015.1:0-9003 GCA_964609795.1 uncultured Verrucomicrobiota bacterium | reverse complement strand
TAGACCCGTTTTTCACCGCGGCCCCAGACGCCGATCATGATGAAAGTGGGGATCAGGGCCAGCTCGTGCATGGCATAGAAGAAGATAATATCCAGCGAGGCAAAGGTGCCGATTACTCCGCCGCACATGAGCAGGAGGAGCGAATAGTAGAGTTTATCCTGCTTATTGATTTCGTAAGAGACCAGCGCGGCGGCAAAGGAAACCCATGCGGCCATGATGACGAGACCCAGATTGATGCCATCCACGCCGACATGATAGTTGAGTCCGATAGAGGGAACCCAGGCTACCTTGTGGACGAACTGATACCCTTCGACTCCGGTCTGGAAGCCGAAAAGGAGGAAGAGGGAAAGGATTGCCGAGAGGCCCGTGGCGAAGATCGCAACTCCGCGGTGGAGGACCCGAAAATTAGCCGGGATGGTCAGCAAAAGCAGAGCACCCAGCAACGGAATGAGCAAAATAGTAGTCAGTAACATGTCCTTAAAATCAATTCATTACCAGTTAATAACCCAATAAGCGAGCAGCACAAAACCAAACACAAAGATGGCGGCATAAGTCTGAACGCTCCCGGTTTGAGAGAGGCGCCAGAGGCGGCCAACTAGTTCGACTCCGTGGTAGACGGTTCCGACGAGGGCTCCGCCAATAATCCAGCGATCGAATTTATCACAGACCAGAGCGAATTTATCCTGACACCAGATCAGGGTGTTTTCGTAGAGTTCATCCAGATAGAATTTATCCTTGAGCCAGCGGGCTACCGAACCCAGTTGAGAGGGCAAAGCATCCTGTTTGGCATTGTAATAAAGTTTATAGGCCAGAATGGCTCCGCAAGCGACTGCCGCCAGGCTCAGGAGAGCCGCCATGGGAGCGTGCTTAAAGGGGTAAAGGAGCTTGGCAAACCATCCGGCGGCTTCGGGCTCCAGGCTGTAGTGGCGCATCATCCAGGTATCCACGTTCCAAAATCCGGCAAAGACGGCAGCGATGGCTAGAATAATCAGGGGATAGGTCATGACCGGAGGAGTCTCCTGAGATTTCTCGGCGGATTGAGAGCGGGCCTTACCCATGAAAGCGACAAAGAAAAGGCGGCCCATGTAGAAGGTGGTCAGGAAAGCGACCCCGACGGAAATGGTGCCCAGGCAGATGCTCTTGGAGAAAGCTCCCGCAATAATCGCATCTTTGCTGAAGAAACCGCTCAGAGGAGGGACTCCGCAAAGAGCCAGCGTTCCGATCAGGAATGTGAAGAAAGTGATCGGCATCCGTTTTTGGAGTCCGCCCATTTTCCAGATATTCTGCTCGTGATGCAGGGCGACAATGACCGAACCGGCCCCGAGGAAGAGGAGCGCCTTGAAGAAGGCATGAGTCGTCAAGTGGAACATACCGGCGGCGGGGTAGGCGATACCGACCGCCATCACCATGTACCCGAGCTGAGAGAGGGTGGAATAGGCCAGGATGCGTTTGATATCGTTTTGCTGGACGGCGATGAGCGCGGCCAGAAGAGCGGTCAGTGCGCCGGTGAAGGCGATTGCATCCAGAGCGGAAAATTTGAACCAGGCAAGAGATTCAGGCCAGAGAGCCGGGAGAGAAAAAATCGCAAAAGCGCGAGCCAGGAGGTAAACACCGGCGGCGACCATGGTTGCGGCATGGATCAATGCGCTGACAGGCGTGGGACCTTCCATTGCGTCGGGCAGCCAGACATGCAGAGGGAACTGAGCCGATTTACCGACAACGCCGCAGAAAAGAAGCAAGCCCACGAGGGTCGTCCAGGACCCCAGAGCAGCCGGGTTGGCCGCCACGAGAGAATTGATCTGGCTGAAGCCGAGTGTTCCCAGAGTGCCCCAAAGCATGATGATGCCCAGGAGAAAGCCGGTATCGCCCACACGGTTGCAGAGGAAAGCCTTTTTACCTGCATCGGCAGCCGAAGGCTTAGCCATCCAGAAACCGATGAGGAGGTAGCTGGAGAGACCGACCATTTCCCAGAAGATAAAGATCATCAGGAGGTTATTTGCCAGGACGATGCCGGTCATGGAGAACATGAAGATGCTTAGTCCGGCAAAATAGCGTGAATTGGAGGGATCGCCCTGCATGTAGCCTCTGGAATAGATATGGATGAGGGAGCCGATGCCGGTAACCACCAGGAGCATCAGGAGGCTCAGCCGATCCACCAGGAAACCCAGTTCCACGGAGAGAGCTCCGACCGAGAGCCAGGTAAAGGAGATTTCAAGAGGCAGACCCTGCGAGACAGCGCCCCGGTAGAGGAGCATTGACAGGATAAAGGTCAAACAACAGGAACCGATGGAAATACCCGCGCTGACGGTGGGCCGGCGCAGAGTGAAAAGCGTGATGACCGCCGCAGAAAGAATCGGTAAAAAAAGAATAGCTAAAAGGATATTAGTCATAGTGTTCTCTCTAGTATTTCAGCTTGTTGAGGTCGTTAATCCATACGGGTAGTTTCTTGCGGGCCAGCGAGACGATCAACGCCAGGCCGACGGCAACCTCTGCGGCCGCGATGGTTACGACCAGCATGACCACGACTTGCCCATCCAGGTTTTTATTGAAATAGGAAAAGGCAACCAGGGCCAGGTTGGCGGCATTGAGCATGAGCTCCAGCGACATGTAGACCACGATCAGATTGCGGCGGGTCAGGAGTCCCAAGACACCCAGGCAAAAGAGGATAACGCTAACGGTCAAATAATGACCCAGACCAATCGTCAAAAAACTTTCAAAAGTTTCCATTATTTCGATTCTCCTTTCGTATTGGGTTTGCTCAGATGAACTACGCCGACAATCGCAGCCAGCAGGAGGACCGAGATCGCCTCAAAGGGGACCAGGTACTCGGTGACGAGCAGTCTGCCGATGGCCGGTACGGTTCCATCCACAGCTTCCTTCACAGGGGCGGCGGCCGGCATCTGGAAGACGATCGACAGGAGCAGACAGGCCAGAGCCAGAGCGACGACCGTTCCCACCGCATAGCGGATCCGGGTGGAGGTGAAGACGATCTTCATCTCCTTGCGGGAGAGCATGAGCACGAAGATAAAAAGAATCAATACGGCCCCTGCATAGACGATGACCTGAACCGCTGCCAGGAAATATGCGTGCAGGAGGACAGACATGCCGGCCAGAGACAGGACGGTGGCCAGGAGGCTCAGACCGCTATTGATCGGAGAGCGGCTGAACGGATTGGCCACGACCAGAATGCCGAAAAGAATCGCCAGACCTGCCAGAACATAGAAAACGAGTGCTCCGGGCAGGATGCTGAATAAATTTTCCCAATTATAATTTGTTAAAGTTTCCCACATAAATCAGCTCCTCTGAGGATTGTGTTTGTTTTTCCACTTCATGAGGCGATCCTCACGAGTACCGCCCAACTCCAGGAGTTTTTCCTTGTTTAAAATCATTTCCTGGCGGCTGTGTTTGCACATCGAAAAATCGTCCATGAGGAAGATGGCTTCTTCGGGGCAGACTTCCTGGCAGTAACCGCAGAAGATGCAGCGAGTCATATTGATTTCAAACTCCCGGGGCTGCTTTTCGACGATACCAACCTGCGGATTATCGACGGGGCCCGGAGGAGTAATCTTAATCGCCTTTGGGGGGCAGATAAATTCGCAAAGTTGGCAACTGACGCATTTGACGCGTCCAAGCTGATCCTTCACCAGATAGGGGATTCCGCGATATCCGGGAGGCAGTGTCCATTTTTCTTCCGGATAGCGCATCGTGATTTTTTTGCGGAAGAAGTGCTTAATGCTGACGGCAAAACCGCCGATAATGGTCGGCAGGTAGAGTCGCTCCCACAAAGTCATTTTTCTACGTCTTACAATCATCTTATCGTCTCCACTGGCGGATTATTATAACTCAAAGACCTTTCTGAACATGGCTATTCCCCAGAGCAATACGGCGTAAAACACAATGTTACACAGCGCCAGGGGCATCATTTTGCGCCAGCCCAGGTCCATGAGCTGATCAAAGCGTAAACGTGGCAGCATCCATCGTACCCAGACGATCAGGAAGACCATACAGGCGGTCTTGGCCAGGAAAATACCAATATGGATGAAACCAATCAAGATACCGAGCCAGGAATCTGCCGCAGGGGCATTGAGCCAGGGCAGAGGCAGGGACCAGCCGCCCAGGAAGAGGGTGACAAAGATCGCAGAACCCATGATGACACTGGCATACTCAGCCATAAAGAAGAGGGCGAATTTCATGGCGCCATATTCCACGTTGTAACCGCCGGCCAGTTCCTGTTCGGCTTCGGCCATATCGAAAGGTGTGCGGTTGGATTCGGCCAAAGTGGCAATGAAGAAAAGGAGGGCCGAGATCGGTGCCTGGATGATTCCCCAATGGAAGGGAGAAGTGGTCTGCCAGGCGATAATGGCGCTCAGGTTGGCGCTTCCTGCGAGCATGAAAATGGGGATGATGGATAGCCCCATCGTGCCTTCATAGGAAATCATCTGGGCGCTGGCACGCATTCCGCCGATAAAGGGGTATTTGGAGTTGGCTGCGTAACCTGCCAGGACGATGCCGTAGACGGACATCGAGACGACGGCAAAGGTGTAGAGCAGGCCGACATTGAGATCAGCGATCACCATGGGCTGGGCGCCGATATTGGAGCCGAAGGGAATCACGGCCAGGGTCATCATGGCGGGAACCATGAGGGCAGCGGGTGCAAGCCAGTAAAAGAAGCGATGCACACCGCCCGGAATAAAGTCTTCCTTCAGAAAAGCTTTGATGCCGTCGCAAGCCGGTTGGAGGAGTCCCCAGGGGCCGGAGCGGTTGGGACCAAGGCGGTCCTGAATAAAGGAAGCCACACGGCGCTCCAGGACGACGGTATAGGCGACCATCCCGAGGAGAATGCCGATGCCGGCTCCGATTTTCACGAGAGTAAAGACCAGCCACCACCAGAAGTGGGGAATCTGGTTAAGCCAATCCAAAAAGGTGTAAAGAAGTTCGCCAATCATTTTTCAGTCGGGTTCGTTGTTGAAAGGAGATTCATACCGGCGGTGCCGAGCTTGGCCCAGGTCATTCCGTTAAAGGCGGGGAGCTCAGCGGCCATCATGTTAAAAATTTCTTCGGGGGTCTTGGGCCAGGGCCGATCCGTCAGCGCAGAAAGGAGGGAAGAGAGAATCCAGTACTCGGGGCGTGCCTCGCCCGTCGGGTCGAAGGCTTTGCCGAAGCGCTGGACGCGGCCTTTGGCGTTAATAAAGGTGCCCTTTTTTTCCGCAAAGCTGGCGCCGGGCAGGAGATATTGGGCTTCCAAGGTCGATTTATTGCCCAGGATGTCGCAAACGACGAATAAATCCAGCCGGCTGAGGAGGCCCGGTTCCATACCCATTTCGATCGGGTTTTCGCCAATAGCGATGAGGTTGCGGATGGCTCCTGACTCAATCGCCTGAGCGATCCCGGAGACGTTCGCCCCAGGAGTAGCGGCGGCCAACCCAAAAATTTGAATGGCCTTGCTATTGGGGTTCATGTCGGGGTTGAGCAGGAGGAAATCACCTTCGCCGGTGCGTGCCAGGCTATCGGTCTGGGCTTCCAGAAGTTTTGCGAGCTTGCTGACGAGGTAGATTTCTTCCGTGCTCTGGCGGGCGGAAATCAGGATGGCCGTAGCGCCTTTGGGGGAAGATTTGAGCGCAGCGGAGATTTTACTGATCGCGGTTTCCCAATTGATTTCGGTGCTGCGGCCGGCTTCGCTCCAGAGGACGTTTGAGAGTCTGCGGGAGTCATTGACCCACTTGTAGTTGAGGCGACCCGAATCGCACATCCAGCAGGAGTTGACGGCGCCATTTTCCCTCGGAGTGAGGCGGTAAATATGGCCGTTGCGGCTATGAATTAGGATATTGCAACCGGTGGCGCAGTTGGGGCAGATGCTCGGGGTCTCAGCAAGGAACCAGGTGCGCATCTGGAAGCGAAAATCGCGGGAGGTCAAAGCGCCCACAGGGCAGATATCGACCGTGTTTAAAGTGTAATTATGCTCGAACTCAGTTCCCGGATAAGTCGAAATGGTGTTAAGGGCACCGCGATTGAGAAGTCCCAATGCCGGAACTTTGGCGATATCTTCGGTAAAGCGGACGCAACGGGTGCAGAGAATGCAGCGCTCGTTATCCAGGACGATCTTGGAGCTGATCGCCTTTTTCTTGGGTTTTTCGAGCTTGGTTTCAAAGAAGAGAGAGGTCTCCTGCCCGTACTGGTGGACATATTCCTGAAGTTTGCACTCGCCGGCCTTGTCGCAAATCGGGCAATCCAGGGGGTGGTTCAGAGCCAGGAACTCCAAGACCGCTTTGCGTGAGCGGACGACGCCTTCTGTCTGAGTATAAACTTCCATGCCGGGAGCGACCGGCGTGGCGCAGGCGATTGCCTGACGGGGGATTTTCCTGATCTGAGGCGAGCCATCCGGATTCAGGACCGGCTTGCGTTCGCGGTCCAGAACGGGCATTCCATACTCGATCAGGCACATACGGCAGTTACCGGCCACGGGGAGCTTGGGATGATAGCAAAGGTGGGGAATATTGATTCCGACATAAGCGCAGGCCTGAATGATGCTGATCGGTTCGGGCTTACCGGTGACAGGATGAGGAAGCGTTTTGGGGACGGAGACTGTCTGGCCATCCACTTTGAAGGTGATCATCGGAACCTCCACTTTCGCTTGAACTTTTTCTTCGTTACTCATTTTTCGTCTCTGTCATTTTTATGCAAACCGGTTGATGCCGGCTTCACCCCAAATTTCTTTGCGAGAATCTTCCGCCGCCGCGCACAGGGCGAGGAACTCATCGCGGAATTTTAAAACGTAACTTTCGATGGGCCAGGAGGCGGCTTCTCCAAAAGCACATAACGACCTGCCATTCATGATATTTTGAGAAATTCGAGCCAGTTCATCTACATCGGCACGGCGGCCGTTACCGGCCAGAATGCGTTTCAAAATTTTACTCATCCAGCGGGTGCCCTCTCTGCAAGGGGTACACTGGCCGCAGCTTTCGTGGACATAAAATTCGCTAACGTTGGCGGCGACTTCCACCATGCTGGTCGAGTCATCAATGACGACGATGCCGCCGGAGCCGATCATGCTCCCGGCTGCGGCAATGCTATCGGAATCGAAAGGTAAGTCAAAGACATCTACCACTTTTTCGGACAGGGTGCCATCCGGATTTTTGGTTTTGAGGGTAATTTTCTCATCCGCTCTCAGGACCTTAGAAGAGGATCCGCCGGGGATAATCGCCTTGATGTGACGACCGGAGCGGGGACCGCCGGCCAGATCATTAATGATTTGACCCAGAGTGATTTTTCCGATCTCGACCTCAAAATATCCCGGGTTGCGGACCTGTCCGCTGACACCCACAATGCGAGTTCCCGGGTCCGAAGGGATTCCCAGTTTGGCATATTGCGAGGCGCCTATTTCGATCACATGCTTGACGGCGCAGAGTGTCTCCACGTTGTTGACGATAGTGGGGCACATATAAAGGCCCAGAGCCGCAGGAAAATAGGGAGGTTTCAGACGCGGCTGGGGGCGATATCCTTCCAGGGAGCTCAGGGCTCCGGTTTCTTCACCGCAGATATAGGCACCGGCACCGCGATGGATGTAAATTTCCAAGTCGTAGCCGCTATCCAAGATATTCTTGCCCAAGAGATTTCTGGATCTGGCTTCATCCAGAGCCCGGTTCAAAATTTTAGCGCCTTCGTTGAATTCACCCCGGATGTAGATGTAGGCCAGGTGAACATCGTTGGCGAAGCAGGAAATGATCATTCCCTCGATGAGCTGATGAGGGTCTTTGTGGACGATCTGTCGATCCTTGAAGGTGCCGGGCTCAGACTCATCGCAGTTGCAAACCAGGTAGATAGGCTTACCGGAGGCGCGGTTCACAAAGGACCATTTGAGGCCGGTCGAGAAGCCTGCACCGCCGCGGCCGCGAAGGCCGGAAGCCTTTACTTCATCTCGCAACTGCTGCTGTGGGGAAAGTTTTTTGCCGTCCTGGGTGGTCTTTTCTTTGAGAGAAAGCGCTTTTTTCAGAGTTTCGTAGCCACCTTCTTCCAGATAACAAGAAAGAGTGTTATTATAATCTTTGTTATCCAAGTTCTTGAGGATGAGTCTGTTTTTCTGAGGCATAAAACGGGGTTCTTAATCTTTTTCTTTCTCAGGGCTTGACGAATTATTTTCTCCGAGTAACATGTCTGGGCTTTGCCGAATGGTGTAACGGTAGCACAGCAGTCTCTGGAACTGTTTGTCAAGGTTCAAATCCTTGTTCGGCAGCCATCTTTTCTTCATTTTCCAGTACCCTTTCTCTCGGAGGAGTTATCTCCATTGCAGATTGTAAGTAACTTGGA
Source organism: uncultured Verrucomicrobiota bacterium (assembly GCA_964609795.1). GTDB lineage: Bacteria > Verrucomicrobiota > Verrucomicrobiia > Limisphaerales > UBA1412 > UBA1412. The sequence goes on along the minus strand of CAZSTC010000015.1, from coordinate 699 downwards.
AACAGATTCTTCTGTCATGTTTTCGTGGAAATCCTCATTCAGAAACAAAACCGGGCCCTTATTGCAGCAGGCTAAACATTCTACGAATTCGACGGTGAAACGGCCATCGGGCGTGGTTTGTCTTTTGTGAACGTTTTTATCGAGTCCAAGTTGTTCACAGAGAGCCCAATAGATTTTTTCTGAACCATTGAGAGCGCAACTCAGAGTGCGGCAGATTCTGAAGTGGAATTTCCCCAGCGGTTCGCGGGAAAACATGGGATAGAAGGTGACAAGCTCCAATACGGCGAGAGGAGTCTGATCGAGTTTTTGAGCGATCCATTCGATGCCCGCATCGCTGACAAACCCGAAGTGCGCCTGCAGTGCATGCAGAGCCATTAACGTCACGCTCCGTTTCTCGGGATAGTGCGTTATCAGCTCATCAATCTCGCTTTCCAGTGTATTGGGAACAGAAAATTCCATGACCATACTGTCCGTTTCGTGCATGGGGATTGTGCCTTATCGGCTGAGAGATAGCGAGACTTTTTTCTCCGAAACGGGAAATTTTTGATTTTAGGGGTCGTATCTCTTTTGTAATAAGTTTTTTATAGTGTTCTTTCGGGGAAGGGGATTCCTCTGGTATCTTTTTTTTGACTTCACTTTTGGGGATTGATTCGTAGAATGGGCGCTCGTATGAAGAAGATATTCTTGTTATTGGGTTTG
>CAZSTC010000014.1:18673-45199 GCA_964609795.1 uncultured Verrucomicrobiota bacterium | reverse complement strand
CCCCCCCATATCCCCCGCCCGGAGGGCGGTACTTCACAACCTGAACTTTCTCGCGTCATCTGCGGTTAAAATAATCCTTGCATCATCTTGAAAATCATCCACAATGCGCTATGGAATTTTTGTGTGGATGGTGGAAAAGATTAAAATGAAAAAGTGGATAAGAATCTTTTGTATTGCGATATGCACAGTGTTCCTTTTCTATCTTGTAGTATTCAGGCCGCTTTACCATACACCTTCCCCGCCCCCTCTGGCGAAAACCTATCAGACTTTGAAGGGTATTGAAAATTTTGTTCGCCATTTTGACTCAGTTGGTAATACCAACATAAAGCGCATACTCGCAGGAGCTGAAATGGAGAGTATTGAAATAAACCGGCAAATAGCAGCCGAACTCATACAAGACGAAACTCAAAAGAACCCGGAGGAAATAAAGGGCCTAGATGTTTCAAAAGGTCTTTTTTACGATGGGTGGAAAATGCCCATTCTTTTTATGCAAACGAACAACGCTGCATATTACAAGCTTCATCCGTCTTTGAGACATGGGAATCCAAGCGTTATAGCTTGGTCTTCAGGTAAAAACAAAATAAACGAATTTGGATATGATGATGACAGTTTTCCGGGAGAACACCTGCCAATCAAACAAGGCGGACACAAATTGAGGATATTGCTTCGTAAGACGTATTTGGATACATTGTATGTTTTAATAGATTATCCTGATCGTTCTAATATTCAGGATGTTAATGACTTAAAAACACTCCTCAAAAATAAGGGAAAACTTCAAGAGCTCGAAGCTGATGGAGAAGGCGTTGTGTACTTTAATCCAAATTTAGATCTATGGTTATCAGCGATGAACGATGATGAAAATCAACAAGAGTTGAAGAACACTGTTTCAGACTATGCGATCATCTTGGAAATCGAAAATCAATATCTCGGAGTTCGTTTTAATAACAAATCGAAAAGTGGAATTAAAGATGTGCCTAAATGGGCAAAAAAATGGGAAATCGAAAATGGCCTAAAGAACGATGAATAACGTGCTCAGATGATCCATTGGAGCCAACAATATCGGCGAGAGTATCACAGGGGATGGTGACTCTGATAGCGTTGAACCAGGACAAAATGTGAAACACCGTATGAACCTAATTAACAACCTGATTAAGAAGACGTTATGAAAAATAACACAAGGTAAAAATTATATAACAATACATTAATGTTTATTGCTATTTAAATATTTAGAATATATAATTTGTTTATGTTTAAGAAATTTTCATTATTTACTAAGATTCTCATTATTGTATTTATCGTGGTTTTCCTGTCGATAAACCTGTGGATACTAACGGTACCGCATCGAACTGATAATGATAATGTTAGGGTGATAAACTGCTTCCAACGGCTCCAGTATCAGTCGTCTATTGTGGAGACTTACGAAAACAACTTCAAAATCGATATAGGAAAGGCTCTTTCGACAATAACATATTATAATGAATGTAGTTTAAGTAAACGTTTTTCGTTATTTTTAATAAATCAAGAATGGAATTTTGATACCCGTAGTTTAAAGTCGTTTTTGAAACAGAATAAAGTAGATCCATGGGGTGAGAAGTTCAATATTTCTTACAGTACAAATTTAAATTATTGTACAGAATCTTTGTCGAATTTTCTCTGCAAGTGTCCGATTGTGATATGGTCAAATGGGCCAAATCGCCAAAATGAACAGTGTGGTGGGGATGATATTCCATGGCCAATTTATTATACTAACCATGTTAGAGGTCTCTCAGATTTTCTGAACTATTTTTTAAAGGAATTGAAGGGTGGTTCTAAATCTAAAACCGATCATGATGAACCTGTAAAATCAGAAAATGAAAAGGATTCCACCGAGAGCGAAAGCAGCAAATAAATTTAATTGGACCTTTTATCCGAGCACGGGGGCTAATGCCATGAAACAATTTTATTATTCAACCGGTGAACTGGTTATGAAGGGCGATATTATCATGCATGGAAACTCCAAAGGGGTCGTCATTGCTGTTTTACAACCCAATACTGAAGAGGCTGAAAGTTTTTGTTGTAAAGACACTGGTGGACTCCTGCTGGATACAGAAAAATGGGGTTTTGAAACGAGTCCATGGCCTGATGAAGATGAAGATTTGGTGTTTGTCAAACGAGCAGATGGAGCTGCACCCAGCTAGGTATACTCTGAATATACTGAATGATGTTGGTTGTGGTCATTTGATATCAGATAGGAATACTTTTCAAACTGTGGTGCGCTCGTATACGTGGGAATTGGATGCCAGTGGGAGTATGCAGAGAGCCAGGTGTGTCGAAAATACGGAATAAGATATGAAAACGAGTTTAGGGATTTTTAAAGATAAAAATTTTATAATTTTTTCAGTAGCTTTAATATTCTTTATAGCTCTTATCACCCCTCTACCCTATAAATTAATTGATTGGTATGATAGATATGCTCTTCAACATGAGAAAGATCCCCTTAAACGGATCGTAATGGTAAACATGACTCTGGAGAGAGATGCAAAATATTGGAATCAGGTGTATTTGCATCTAACAGCAAATGCGGATACATTGTCCGAAAGAGTCTGCTTAGCTGGTTTGATTTTAGATCGATTTGGTGCGAATTCCATTCAAGAACTTGAATTTATTCTAAATAAAGAAACATCAAAAAAACTCTAAAAGTAATATTTTAGAAATAATTAAAATAATAGAAAATGATAATACAGCAAGATAACCTACACTTGGCGTCGGATGGGAATAATGCTCTTGTGCGTCTCGACGGACTGGATTCAACAGAAGCAGGGCGGTACGCCTTCCGTGAACCGGCTATTCCCTAAAAAATTGTTGAGCAGAATGTGAGAAACGATATAAATTTGAATAGTCTTGTATATTTTATTATTACTGTGTTTTGTGAGGTATTTGGTTTAATATTCACAGTATTTGGTTTTATAATATGCTTATTTAGTATTATTGATCCTAAGAAAGTCGAATTTGAATATTTCTATTTTTTTGATTTCATAATAGGATTGTTCATTCTTATTCTTGGTCTGGCGCTTTGTAAATTTGGGATGATTTCTTTTTCCAAAAGAGTTAAGAAACCTGGGATAGAGAAAACCGATTAATCAAAAATCAGTGGGATGTTTTAGGGTTGGTTTATATGTCCATTATTATTAATGAAAGACCTGATTAAAAAATTTAAATTATCTTTTTTTACGGCTGGGATTATTCTATTGCTTGTTGTTGCGTTTGGAATCTACCTTGCTTACGTGAGAGGTGCTAACCCCTATGGCAATTGGAATTATGCGACCCACCCTGCCTACCAGATATTTATTGAGAAAGGGCAAATTCCTTTGCAGGTTACCTGCACGGTGCTGGACTCACAGGGACACCCCATACCCGGAATGAATGTTGAACTTCGGAGTTACTCAGGCGGACATGGAGAAAAGGTGACCGATGATCAAGGGCAATTCAAACAACTCCTCCCTGAACCGGAAATTGTTGAAATCACGGTCAATGGGATTCGTGCATTTGATCTTCTGGATTCTGCCTGGTTTCAACCCCGGTGCATGGTGCTGGATGAGGGGTTAATGATAAAAATTCTAATGGACTCGGGAAGCAGTTTAAAAGGGAGCATCTCCATGCTTAAAACACTATAATTGTAAGAATAATAAATAATTTTGTGAAGAAATATATTTTATTAAATTTAAATTATTTATCAGTATTACTGGTAATTTGTATGTTGCTTTCTGCCTGTGGAGGTGATGCAGCTAAGCTGGAGAATCCAGAAAAATTGTCTGTTAAAGAACTACTAACCTATTTGAATGAGAATGATATCTTAGATGTACAACATCAGAATGGTACTTTGCTTTTAGAATGGGCAGTCCCAGGTTCTTTGAAATTCGAAATACACAAGGTATGTATGGATGAATTGCGTTCAAGAGGGACTAATGCTTATCCTCAGATTATCACTGAGCTCAATTCACTTCATTATGGTGAAACCCCATCTCAGGAAGAAGAAAAACGAATTAGGACACTCGCGAATGTTTTTATTCTTTTTAGAACAAATATGACTCCATTTATTCCTGAATTGGAATCAAACTTAGAATCGAACAAAAATTATATCGCTGCCTCCGCAGGTTTTGCAGCGATGGGGCAGGAAGGGATTCCTTATCTATTGAAAGGAATGACAAACCATTTTGGGCCGGTTCGAGCATATTCTGCCCATGGTATTAAGATCATAGATAATTCCTTGAACGAAGAAGAAATAGCTCGTCTCTCTAAAGATGTTATCCCAGCTTTTCTTTCTCTATTAAAAGATGAATATGACATGGCAAGGAAGTTCGCTCCAGATGGATTGTATGTCTTTTGCACAGAGGAAGAAGCGGAAGAGTGCATTAATAAGCTTCTCGAATGTGAGGCAAATGAACCTGATTTTGATTTTCGCTATAATATACTTGCTGTAACGGCATATTTAAGTAAATCTTTCAACATTAAAACTAATGATGTAATAAATATTCTAAAAATTAGGTTAGAAAATTCTGATATTGAGTTTGAAAGAAAGTTAATCACAAAAGTTTTAAACAGAAATTTCAAAACTTCTATGGATGAAAGTGTTACATCAAACCAATCTGATTCAACCCAAAAGGTGGATACTGAAAATGGAAACAATATAGTGACTCCAAAAAGCGGAACAGAAGTTCAGATGAGTGAAGGTGGAGCAATGTGATTGTCTTACTAAATGTTCCGAGGGCAAATTATGAAAAAATTAAGGGGTAAAACTTGCGTTCGTTTGAGCATCTATGTCTTTTCACTTCTAACGATAGTATTTGTTCTATATTGTTTGCTGGGGCTGGACATGTTGGGATATGTTGATCAATCTTACGAGGACATTCCGCATATGTCTCAGAGGAGTGAAGTTGAAGAAAGATTGAAATATTTCCGAGAAACGGAATCTACTTTATCTGAAATTCCGGCAGCATTTCGCCCTGAAACTGATTTTGAAAATGGTTACAATGTTTTTAAATATACACTTCTTTTAAATCCTTTTTCATTTTACATTATCTATGACTATCAGGATAAAATGATCATGAAAATTCCAACTTATGAATAGCCAAAGTGTGATGAAAAATTATATTCTCCTCCACCTGGGCATGGTAACCCCGGAACGCAGCCCAAAAACTCAGAGTGAGTGAAGGAAAGGAAATGAACGTTCTGATATCAGACAGGAATACTTTTCAAGCTGTGGTGCGATTGTGGAGTATTGGCAGTTCAATTGGAGTAAAAATTAGAAACATTATGATTTAATTAAAGACATGGAAATGAATTATTATTTTATTATAATACTAATTATATTTATATTTTTATTATTTTATCTTTTAAAATATATAAAAGTTAAATATATTTTTATTTGTGCAGTAACACTATTTGCTCTTTTTATAGTTCTTGTTTTCTACCCTACAATGCATTTTTTATTGATTCAGCCATCAAAATATGAATTAAAAAATGGAACGAATCATATATCCATCAACTTAATTAAAGGTTTATATAGAATAACAATTTATGAAGACGGGAAATATTATGAAGACAGCTCGATAAATTTTAATGCCAGCGGATATATAGAATCTGATATCAAAAAAGAATTAAGTTTACCCTCAAAAAATGGAGAGTCTATCAAGAATTATTTAGAATTCGAAGTTGATAAAATATTCAAACGTGTTCAAATCGATTTCATTATCAGTTATGAAGCAGATATGACCAATAAGATGTATCTGTTATGTCGGCCAACAAAATAATTATATGGAGCTATACAAGGAACAACAATTTCCTACTGCTCTTAAACCTATGACGATATCGGCAATAGAACATTTGCTGCACCCCGAGGGGTGCAGAGGAAAGAGGCGGTGCCCTCCGGGCACGGAGACAGGTAGGGAAAAATTTCGGGCTCCGCATACCCCAATGCGCATCCTTTCGGATGCGTAGGGATGCAAATACGAAGGGATATTGATTGGATTGTTTCGGGGTAGAGTTGATTGTACATCGCTCTATATTGAAAAATCTGCTAAAACAGGACAGTATTTAAGATATGAAAAAAATAATAAAAAAATGGTATATCACCATCATTGTCTCTTGTTTCGTCTGTGTGTGCGCGTGGGTGATATTTTCGCGTATGTACTACATATCACGGATGAATGATCACAGAGATGTTTTTCCACTAGGTCATATTAACAAACATGTTTCACTCTTTTGTAAAGGTGTTAATGGTGGAATAGAAAAAATAGAAATAGAAAAAATACTTACCAACTCAGAAATAAGTAGTTTGGAGTATAACCGAAAATTGGCTGAGATTTTTAATAAATCGACATATGGCTATTTAAAAAAGGATATTGAAAATGATGGCTTTATTGCTCAAGATGGCCTTTTTTATGATACTTGGGGAGTTCCAGTTTATTTTATGCAAAAAAACAATATTGATTTTCATAAACTTCATCCTGATTTAAAACGGTTTAAGAAGGATTTTCCTGTTATTGCCTGGTCATCAGGGAAAAACAAATCAAATGAGTTCGGGTACGGGGATGATATTTATGTCGAAAAATATGTCAAACAACTAGTCAACAACTACCCTTAAGATAATCGGTGCGAATCTGCGTCATCTGCGGTTAAAAAATAACCTGCGGATTCTTCTCTTCCCTCATCCCCTTTTTGGTGCGCTCTATTTTTGAGGCAATACGGGGCCCTCTTTTTGAACGTTCTCTATCGCTATTTTGCGGGCATGCTGCACCAGGGCGTAATCTTCCAGAAGTTTCGCAAATCGGAAGGATGGCATCCCATGCTGGCGGTCTCCCAAAAAGTCACCGGGTCCGCGAATCTTCAGGTCTTCTTCTGCAATGCGAAAACCATCTCGGGATTCTTCGAGGATTTTCAGGCGTTCCATCGAATCCTCCGCGCTGTCTGCCACAATGAGAATGCAAAATGAATCCTCTTTACCGCGGCCGACTCTGCCTCTGAATTGATGCAACTGCGCCAGCCCGAAGCGCTCCGCATTCTCCACAACCATCACCGTCGCATTCGGGACGTCCACACCCACCTCCACCACGCTGGTCGTCACCAGGAGCTGGACCTGGTTATGGGCAAACTGCTGCATCACGTATTCCTTATCGTTTCCCTTCATTCTTCCGTGAAGGAGCCCCGCATTGAAAGGAGCAATCTCTTTTGTGATGCGCATAAACTCGGCCTCCACCGCCTTGAGCTCAGGATTGCTCGGCTCATCAATCAGGGGGTATATCACATACGCCTGACGCCCTTGTGCGAGCCGCTTTTTCACAAAATCCCAGACCGCAGAGAGCTTATCCCTCTTGCGGATAAAAGTACGGATTGAGCCCCTGCCTTCGGGCGAATGCGCAATGGAAGAGATATCCAGCTCCCCGTAAAGCGTCAAACCGAGCGTACGCGGGATGGGCGTCGCCGTCATCACTAGTAAATGCGGCCAGGACCCTTTTTTGAGGAGCCTCTCCCGCTGATCGACTCCGAACTTATGCTGCTCATCGATAATCACCAGCCCCAATCGCTCAATCCGGAAAGAATCCTCAATCAGCGCATGAGTCCCGATGACAATTTCAGCTTTCTGAGCCGGGGAATTCTTTTCCAGCAGCTCCATGGAATCGGATTCATCCTTCAAACGGCCGGTCCATTGGCGGACCCGGACTCCCAGCGGTTCAAACCATTTCCGGAAAGTCTTCACATGTTGCGAAGCCAGAATCTCGGTAGGCGCCATCAATACCACCTGATAGCCGGCCTCCATCACCATGAGCGCCACGCTGGCAGCGACCACGGTTTTACCTGAGCCCACGTCTCCCTGCAACAACCGCCGCATCGGTATTCCGGAGTTCAGGTCCGCGCGCATCTCCCGCAATACTTCCGTTTGCGAGGGAGTCAGAGTGAAATCCAGATTTTTTAAAAAGGGTCGGATCAGGCGGTTATCCCCCGGGCACTTAATTCCCTGGGCTTGTGCCAGCAGGTTTTTACGACGGCGCTGGATTTCCATCTGCATCTCCAGGAGCTCATCCATCGCCAGACGTTTGCGGGCCAGCTCCTCTTCTCCCGGTACGGCGGGATGATGAAGCATCTGCACGGCACGCGGGCGGCTGGGGAATCCCAGTTCCGAATCATAGAGGTAGCCCTCGGGCAAATCTTTCAGAAAGCGGTCAAGCGCCCTGGAGATCAAATCCCGTATCCACCACTGCGCGACGCCCTCAGTGAGACCATAGACCGGCACAATCCGTCCTACGTTGAGACGCGAATCGGCATAACCCATCATGACCTCAAACTCCGGGTTGGTCATTCGAGGCGGATAGAGTGAATCCACTTTCCCGAAGACGATAACCTCCCGGCCCTCTTTCAGGGACTCCGCCGGCCAACGTTGATTCCACCAATGGCAATGCAGTCTCCCGGTTTCGTCGTCGATAATCGCCTTGGTTAAGAATTTCTTGCTTTTGCGTGTGCGCTGGACCCCGCACTCCATGACCTTCCCGAAAACGAGCGCCTGTTCCCCTTTTTTTAAAGTATGGATTTTGCGGATATCCCGCCTGTCTTCATAGCGCGTAGGCGAGTAAAAAAAAAGGTCCCCGATCGTCGTAATTCCCATTTTTGCCAGAAGGCATGCCCGCTCAAAAGAGACCCTGGGCATCACTCCGACCGGCTGCTCAGTGACAGGCAGCTTGGGGTTCACTTCTGGGGATTCTGGAAAATTCTTCTTCAACACCGGATAGCCTTCAGGCCTTTTTCTCGTTTTGTCCCTCTTTCCTGCAAGCCGGGCAAACGCCGAAAAACTCAACATGAGGAGAAATATGAGAGTAACGGGTCTGAGCGCCAATCGTCTCCAACATCGCATCGGGGAATTCAATCTCCACTCCCCTCACCTCGCCGCAATTGTTGCAGATCACGTGGTAATGATGGAGCGCGCCGCAAGCGCAGCTCACTTCAAAGCGCGCCACGCCATCCCGGAAATCGCATCGACTCACCAGGTGGGCCTCCTGCAGAACGTGCATGGTACGGTAGACGGTCGCCAGGTCTCCCGCCGTATCCAGCAATTCATGAATCTCCCGGATAGTGAGCGGCCGCTGTTCTCTCTGAAGCACGGTCAGCACCGCCTGGCGCTGATGAGTCATCTTGAGAGAGCGGCTCCTCAGACGCTGAGCCACTTCAACCGGATCGGGCACATACTTGGCATGTTTCTCATCCTCGGCATGGCACGAACAGCCTACATGTTGACAACTCTGTTTTTCCCTATTCATCCCATCGGGAATTCTAGTCTATTTAGCGCCATCGGGCAAGCAGGCTACTCTTCCTCTTGCGCATCCTCATCCGTAACTCCATGAGTCCGCTTAGTGGGACATCCCGCTCTGAGCCAGGCATTCACGAAGGGGTCCAGCGCGCCGTCAAGCACGGCTGTAACGTTCCCCGTCTCCACTCCCGTGCGCAGGTCTTTCACCAGGCGATAGGGCTGGAGGACGTAAGAGCGAATCTGGTTGCCCCAGGAGATAGAGCCTTTCTCTCCATAGAATTTCTCCATTTCCTGTTTCTGCTCATCCTGCCGCAAGGCATAGATTCTCGACAAGAGGAGTTTCATGGCCGATGCACGGTTCTGATGCTGAGAGCGCTGAGTCTGGCATGCCACCACGATTCCGGTGGGTATATGCCGGATTCTCACCGCCGTCTCCACTTTATTGACGTTCTGGCCTCCTTTGCCTCCCGAGCGAAAAGTATCCATTTCAAACTCCGAATCCGGAATTTCCACCTCGCTCGTATCCTCCATCTCAGCCATCACGTCCACACTGGCAAAACTGGTGTGGCGGCGTTTATTGGAATCGAAAGGCGATATCCGCACCAGGCGGTGAACTCCACGCTCGGCCTTGCAATAGCCATAGGCGTTCTCACCCTCAACGCGTACGGTGACACTCTTGATGCCGGCTACTTCCCCGGGCAGAGCATCGGTTATCTCAAAGCTCCAGCCCCGGCTTTCGCACCAGTGCTGATACATCCGCAAGAGCATATTGGCCCAGTCGCAGGATTCGGTTCCGCCGGCACCCGCATTGATAATCATATAGCAATTGGCGTGATCATGAGGGCCCTTTAAAGTTTCTTCTACTTCCAACGCTTCGAATTCCTGCCGAATCCGATCCACCATCTGAGTAGCCTCTTCAAAAGCCGCCTTTTGCCCGGCATATTCCTCGGCTTCACCTATCTCCACCAGGACGTTAAGGTCTTCCAGTTCGCGAGAGAAGGAATCCAGCCGCTCCAACCGCTTTTTTATCTCGCGGCTCTCCACGCTCACTTTCTGGGACAGGGTGCGATTCTCCCAGAAGCCTTCAGCCTCCATCTGTTTTTCCAGCTCTTTGAGCCTGTTTTTCAGATTCGTGTAGTCAAAGAAACCTCCTTAGCTGCGCCAGTCTGGCTGACAGCTCTTCGGATTGCATTTTTATCTCTTCAAACATAAATTATCAATTCCAGGCTCATCATGAAATGAGCTCCGGCTTTTCTCGTTGAGTGAGTCCGGTCCCAGAGCTAAGGCTTTTAACCTCAGGCAAACGCGCCTTTTCGGAAACTATCCCTTCTTCTACGCGGATTCTTTGCCGGCAAATCCGGTGCCCCCCAGCGCGGCTTTATAAACTTCCTCGTAGCGGCGAGCCGTTTGATCCCAGGAAAAATCTGCCTGCATGGCGTTTTTACGCATATTTTTGAATATTGCAGAAGAGTAATAGACTGAGAGAGCGCGAATCATCGTCCGAGCCAGGTCCTGAGAGGTGTAAGCGGAGAACTTAAACCCATTGGCCTGTGTGCTCGATTCATTGGGATCCACCACCGTATCCATGAGCCCGCCGGTCGCGCGCACGATGGGAAGAGTCCCATAACGCAAACTATACATCTGGTTCAAACCGCACGGTTCATAGCGGCTGGGCATCAGGAAGAAATCACTGCCGGCCGTTATCTGGTGGGCGAGCTCCGCATCATATCCGATAAATAGCCCGACTTTATGCGGGAAGCGACTCTGCAATTCCCGGGTGGCGGCCTCATATCGGGCCGAACCGTTGCCCAGGCAAACAAATTGAATATCCCCGGCCAGCATGTCTTCCAAAGCAGGAAGCAGGATATCCATTCCTTTCTGGTCGGCCATGCGTCCTATGTTGCCAAAAAGAGGAATTTTTGGATTCCGGGTCAGCCCCATCGTCTGTTGAAGCAGCTCTTTATTGCGCGCTTTGCCGGTCGCCACGTTCTTAACTGAATAGGGTTGCTCCAATGCGGGGTTATTGGAAGTATTCCAGACCTCATAATCAGCCCCGTTGAGGATTCCGGTCAAAGCATTCGCCCTCTGGTACAAAACTCCGTTCAGGTTAGCGCCATACTCCGCGCCCATGATCTCCTTTGCGTATCCCGGGCTCACCGTAGTCAACCTGTCCGCAAAAACGATACCGGATTTGAGAAAATTAAAGTTGCCGTAAAACTCTGAGCCCGAAGGATTGAAATACCCCCAGGGCAAATTTGTCATAGCAAAAATCTTGGCAGGGAATACCCCCTGATATACCAGGTTATGGATGGTCAGGCAGGTGGGAATGGAGCGATCCAGAAGCCCAATCCCTTGCGCATGTTTCAACAAAAGCGGAACCAGCGCCGTCTGCCAGTCGTGAACATGAACCAGATCCGGTTTCCAGGGCAGAAATTGCGCCAGGTGAGCGACCGCCTTGGAGAAAAAGATAAAACGCTCCGGGTTATCCGGGTAATCCAGTCCGTTATGCTGATAAATACCGGGGCGATTGAAAAACTCTTCCTGCTCAATAAAGTAGTAAGTGAGCCCTTTTTCCACTTTTAGAGAGTGGACCCCACCCTGAATCTGATGCCAATCCAGAGGCAGCTCCAACTCCCAATCCATTTTCTTAATTTCCGGAAATTTATCGAGGATGGAGCCGTAGAGAGGTGTCACCACCCCTACTTCATGGCCTTGTCTGGCTAAGGTCTTGGACAAAGCTGACAACATATCCGCCAAGCCTCCGGTTTTGGAGTACGGATAGACCTCACTCGTAGCCAAGAGTATTTTCATCAGTCAGTTTTTTGCGAGTTACTAAATTTTTATTTGATCAGTCCCGACGTAAGGCCTCAGCACTTCCGGGATCAGAATGCTTCCATCAGGCTGCTGATACGTTTCCAAAAGAGCTACATAGAGACGGGCCAGCGCGGTACCGCTCCCATTGAGCAGGTGCGGAAAACAGAGAGTGCCATCGGCCTTCTTAAAGCGCAGCCCCATCCTGCGAGCCTGATAATCTTCGCAATTGCTGCAGCTGGAGACCTCCAAATACTGATCCTGACCCGGGGCCCAAACTTCAATATCATAGGTCTTAGCGCTGGTAAAGCCCAAATCCCCCGTGCAAAGCGAGATCACACGGTAGTGCAACCCCAGAAGCTGGAGAATCTTTTCTGCATTCAGGAGAAGCTTTTCCAGTTCCTCATAACCCTTCTCAGGCTCAACAATCTTCACTAGTTCGACCTTATCAAACTGATGCACTCGGATCAGGCCGCGAGTTCCCAAACCGGCCGCACCCGCTTCAGCCCTGAAGCAGGGTGTATAAGCACAGTAGCGTTTGGGTAATTCTTCTTCCTTTAAAATCTCATCCCGGTGGAGGTTCACCAGGGCAGCTTCAGCCGTCGGCAGAAGGTATTGCTTACCCAGAGTCTCCGCATCAAGTCCCTCCTGAATCGTATAGGCTTGATCCCTGAACTTGGGGAATTGACCTACCCCGTACATGCACTCCTGGGTTACCATGAGCGGAGGCTGAATCTCAGTATATCCATGCTCCCGGGTATGAGTATCAAGCAGGAAATTGATGAGGCCCCTCTCCAGCCGAGCTCCCAAATTTGTATAAAGGATAAACCCACGGCCCGAAATCTTGGTGGCCCGCTGAAAATCGATCAGGTTCAGCTTTTCGCAAAGTTCCACATGGTTCAGGGGTTTGAAGCTAAAAATTTTCTTCTCCCCGTATGTTTTAACAACCGGATTATCCTCGGAGGTTTTGCCGTAGGGGACGGTATCATGCGGTGTGTTGGGCGTCTTCAGAAGCATGGCTTCGCGCTGAGACTCTATTTCCTGCAGCTTCTTATCCAAATCTGAAATCTTTTGCCCGATCTCGGTCGTCTCCTGCTTCCGAAGATTGGCTTCATCAAACTGCTTCTTGCCCATCAATACGCCGATCTCCTTTGAAACCTTGTTCCGATTTGCTCTCAAGACTTCAACTTCGGAAAGATTCTTGCGGCGGGCATCATCCAGGGCGATAATTTCCTGAATATTTACCTCATCTCCAGCATTGCGGGCCGCCAGCCTGGCGCATACCCATTCTGTTTTTTCACGGATTACTTTGACATCCAACATACCGGGCGCTCATCCTAGCAAAAGGCTCTCTCCAAAGCAAGAACGCCTCTTTTTTCTTGCCAATGTTTCGTTCTGCTGTTATGACGCTCGGATATGATTAGATTTCATCTGAACGCTCTTAAAATCCTCGCCATTGCCGGCGCATGGATTCTCCTCTTCTCGCCCGGGCTCTCAGGACAAACGACTCCCCCGGCATCAAATACCGTCTCTCTCACCCCACAAACTCAAAGCCTCCTTCTTTACCTCAAGGCGGTCCCGGAAAAAGGCACCCTTTTTGGCCACCACGAATCCACGGTCTACGGTGTCGGCTGGAAAGCCGGCAAAGCCGCATCAGGGGAGCCTTCGCGGAGCGACGTAAAAAGCGTCTGCGGAGATTATCCGGCCGTAATCGGCTGGGATATCGGCCGCATCGAGCATGGCCGAGATAACAACATCAACGGAGTCCCCTTTGAAATATTGCGCAGAGAAATAATCGCACACTACCTGCGGGGCGGAGTCAACATGATCTGCTGGCATGTGGATAACCCTCTTACCGGCGGCGATTCATGGGACGTGAAAGACAAAAAAGTCGTCGAATCCATCCTGCCCGGAGGCGCACAACACCAGAAATTCCTGGATTGGCTCGATAAAGCCGCGGATTTTATGAATTCACTTCGCGCTCCCGATTCCACTAAGGTCCCCATCATCTTCCGCCCCTGGCATGAACACACCGGCAGTTGGTTCTGGTGGGGCCAGGATCTCTGCACCACCGAGCAATTCAAGGCGCTCTGGCTCCTCACTTGCGATCGTCTTCGGAAAAAAGGATGCGACCACCTGCTCTATGCCTACTCACCGTCAAACGATATTGCCCGCGCCACCGAGCTCTATATGGAACGCTATCCGGGGGATGACTATGTCGATATCCTGGGATACGATTGCTACCAATACACCAAAGGCAACAACCGCGAAGGGTACATGGAAAGAATGAACAAGATGCTGACCTATCTCACCTCCTTGGGTGAGAAACACAAAAAAACGATCGCCTGCACCGAAACCGGTTTTGAAGCCGTCCCAAGCGAAGATTGGTGGACGGGTGTTCTCCTGCCCTGCACGCAAAATCATCCCGCAGCCTTTGTCGTCATGTGGCGCAATGCCCACACACGTCATTATTACGCCCCATATCCGGAGAGCCTCTCCGCCAAAGATTTCGTTCTCTACTACGAAAACCCCAAAACACTTTTCTGTAACGACCTCAAAGAGGTTTATGAAGTTAAAGGAAACGATTCCTTGAATCAAAAGTGATTTTAAAATAGCATTTCCCTGATATGAGGAAGAAACTATTCGCTGGAGCCGTGCTCTATTGTGCCATGCAGTTCACTTTATTATCCTCCGATTCGGAGCCGACGCGCCTGATCGTCCGCGCCG
Organism: uncultured Verrucomicrobiota bacterium; assembly: GCA_964609795.1. Classification (GTDB taxonomy): domain Bacteria; phylum Verrucomicrobiota; class Verrucomicrobiia; order Limisphaerales; family UBA1412; genus UBA1412. The sequence goes on along the minus strand of CAZSTC010000014.1, from coordinate 30,384 downwards.
ATGACATGGGCTCTTCCCGAGCCAGCAACATTGCCTGTCTCAAAACAAGTCAGGAAGGAGTCGCCACCTCCATTGAAGTCATGGCGGTCGGCCCTTGGTTCCCTGAAACCGTTCGCATTCTGCGGGCAAACCCGGAAATTGCGGTTGGATTGCATCTGACGCTCACCAGCGAATGGGATTTGATCAAATGGCGTCCGCTGACTTCCTGTCCCTCTCTGGTGGATGAAAACGGCTACTTCTTTCCTCAAATACGTAAAAACTCCAATTATCCCGGCCAAAGTATCTCTGAACATAAGTGGAACCTGGCCGAAATAGAGCAGGAGTTTCGGGCTCAAATCGAACTGGCCCTGAGAAACCTGCCCCAGATCACGCATCTCTCCAGTCACATGGGCTGCACCACCTTTGATAAGGATGTCGCGGCGATGGTCTCTGGCTTGGCCAAGGAATATAACCTGACTCTGGAGACGGAAATAGAGAACCTCTCATACGTCACCTACAAGGGAAGCCATAAAACCTTGGAAGAAAAAGAGGCCAGTTTCCTCAAGATGCTCGAGACGCTCGAAAAGGGCAAAAATTATCTCTTCGTAGATCATCCTGCTCTGGATACCGAAGAAATGCAGGGTACTTTCCATATAGGGTATGAAGATGTCGCCCGGGATCGGCAAGGAGTAACGGACCTCTTCACCAGCCCCAAAATCAAGGCCGCTCTTCAGGATAAGAATATTGAGCTCGCCACCTATAACCAGATCGCCAAGGCACTGCCCCGCAGCACCCCCGAAGCCGAAAATGTCTCTGCCGATATGCTGCAGAACTATCTCGCTGCAGTCGAGGAAGCCAAGCAGGGGATTCACAGCGTCATGGTTCTTCGCAATGGAAAAGTCATCGCCGAAAAATATCTCGGAGAGGCCGCTCACGATAAGAACCACGTCATGTATTCGGTGAGCAAGACCTTTACCGCCACGGCAATCGGCTTTGCCGTCCAGGAGGGACGCATCCAGTTGAGCGATAAAGTCATCTCCTTCTTCCCGGAAGACCTCCCAGAGAATATCTCGGATCACCTCCGCAATCTCGAAATCCGGCATCTGCTCACCATGTCGGTCGGCCATGGTAAGGACCCCACTCAAAGCATCCGCGAAACTGAAGGCGCAAATTGGATGAAGGGTTTCCTGGCCGTACCACTGGAGCATCAGCCCGGAACCCGCTTCGTCTATAACAGCCTGGCCACTTATGCCCTGAGTGCCATTGTTCAAAAGGTGACAGGAGAGAAAGTGGTGGACTACCTCTACCCGCGGCTGTTCCGTCCCCTGGGGATAGCCTCCATCCGCTGGGAAGAAAGTCCCCAGGGAATCAACTGCGGCGGCTGGGGCCTCTGGCTCAAAACCGAAGACATGGCCAAGATGGGCCAATTCCTCCTCCAAAAGGGAGTCTGGAACGGAAAGCAGCTTCTCTCCAAAGAATGGATTGAAGAGGCGACTCAGGCGCACATCAACCAACCGCCTGTCTGGGTATCGGATGAGAGCGATGAGGCAAAAAGCGATTGGCGTCAGGGTTACGGATATCAGCTTTGGCGCTGCCGCCACAATGCGTTCCGTGCTGATGGAGCCTTTGGTCAGTTTATCATCGTGATTCCCGAGAAGGAAGCCGTGATCGCCGTTACAGCCCAGCTTGGAGATATGCAGGCTGAAATTAACCTGATCTGGGAACACATTTTGAGCGCATTGAAGTAAACAGCCGGATTGAGAAAAATAAATGGGGGATTTTTTTCTCCTGCAAGAGGATACAGTGATATTTTTTCTGATTTTTTTGGGGACTCCAAACCAGAAAAGGAAAGTGCACAACCATTATAAAATCATAACATACTCATAAATAAAGAGTTATGAATTATACCCCCGGCCAGATTTTTTCCTTTTCGTCTAACAAGCTCTGACGCATAGACTTCTTGACTTACCCAGCTAAACATGAAAGACTAAGCCGTGATTTGGTTGGGAGCTCTAAGAAATCCCGAAAGTGGTTCTTTAACCCCTGCATGATTGAAGATGCCTGATCCGAAGTTTACATTGGCCATAGAAAAAATCGTCGCAAAAGATAAACGCTATCCTTGCGCCGCCTATGAGTTCCTTGACTTGGCTCTTAAGTTTACTCAGGAGAAAAAGACTCAGGAGAAAGCCGAAAAACCGGACGGTAAAGCCAGGCATGTAACGGGACAGGAACTTCTGAAAGGAATTCGAGAGTACGCTCTGGAGCAATTCGCATCCATGGCCATTGTCGTCTTCGAAGAGTGGGGAATAACCTGCTGCGAAGATTTTGGTGAAATAGTCTTTAACATGGTGGACGAAGGTATCCTCAAAAAAACGGAAGAAGATGCGCGAAAAGATTTTGCCGGAGTCTTTGACTTTTATGAGGCTTTTAGTGTACCTTTTCTGCCGCCCAGTGCAAGGGGGTGTAGAAACATCCCTTTGAATGGGAATAACTAGAGAAGACGCTTTGCCGACCTGTACGGCCTATTGCAGTGACAACTAACTAATAGAAACTATTGATATGAGCAAAAATTTTACAAAGAGAGACTTGGTTCTGAAAATCAGCAAGGAAACTGGACAGACTCAGGAAACAGTTTTCAAGATTGTACAGAAGGCTCTGGATTATCTCAACGGCGCCCTGGCCGCAGGCAACACAGTGGAAATTCGCAACTTCGGTGTCTTTGAAGTTCGTGTTTCCAAGCCCCGTATTGGCAGAAACCCCAATAAACCGGCCACAGATATTCCCATTCCCAGCCGCCCGGTCGTTCGTTTCAAACCTGGCAAGGAAATGAGAGAATTGGTCGAGAAGTTGGATGCTTCCAAGATCAAGTAAGTAACCTCCTCGCGCGATGGGCGTGAGGATTTGATAACTCAACAAACAAGAACAAAGTGCCAGGTTCTTCCCCGACTGAGGACGAACAGGGCGCTTTGGTTTTAGGGGGCTGTTGTTCTGCCCTCACTTTGAAAACGCATGGATCGTTTACCCGGATTTCGAGATTTTTACCCAGAACCTCTTCCGCACAAGGATGTCTGGAGTGCAGATGTGCGGGGCTACATTTTCAACACCTGGAGGCAAGTATCCCTCCGTTACGGTTTTCGTGAATATGACGGCCCGCCTCTGGAGCCTCTGGAGCTTTACACGCTCAAGAGTGGTGACGAAATTGTCACCCAGCTCTATAACTTCACAGACAAAGGGCAAAGGCAAATCTCGCTCAGGCCGGAAATGACCCCTACCCTGGCGCGCATGGTCGCCGCGCACCACGGCAATTACCGCAAGCCGATTAAATGGTTTTCCATACCCCAGCTCTTCCGCTACGAGCGCCAACAAAAAGGGCGTCTCAGAGAACACTTCCAGCTCAATGCCGATATTCTGGGGGATGAGGCTTCAGGGGCCGATGCCGAAATCATTGCTCTGGTTATTGACGTACTGCGTGCTTTTGGGCTGACCCATGAAGATTTTGTCATCCGCCTGAGCAGCCGCAGCGCCTGGAGCCAATACTTCAGCCAGAGATGCTCCGACCAGGAGCGATCCTACGAGTTTTTCCAGATCATTGATAAACTTGAGCGGGAAGACCCGGTTGTTTCCCGTGAAAAGCTCTCTCAATTGGGGCTGAGCTACGATGAGGTCGCCGCTTTCATTGCTTCGGGCCAACCGACCGAGGAGCTTCAGTCCATCCTGGACAACCTGGCAGCTCGAGGCCTTTCGAATTTCGTGAAGGTAGATTACGGGGTCATTCGCGGACTGGCTTACTACACGGGACCCGTTTTCGAAGCCTTTGACCGCAAAGGCAATTTTAGAGCCATTGCGGGCGGAGGCCGCTATGATCACCTGACTCAGCTCATCTCGGGTGGTAAAGTTCAAATACCTTCTCTGGGATTCGGAATGGGAGACGTCGTGCTGACCGAGCTGCTCAAAGAACGCGGCCTTCTGCCGACGTTCAGCGCTCCGGCTCAAATATATGCCCTCATTGAGGATGAATCTCTCCGCTTGGGATCCCTCACAGCAATTCAAGCCTTCAGAGATGCCGGCTTCTCCACGGATTACTCACTGGCACCCCTCAAGGCCGACAAACAATTCAAACGCGCCCTGGAGCTGAAAGCTCAATGGACTTTTCGTCTGGAAAAGAGTGATGCTTCCGAACTGGTTTATCTTCTCAAGACTCTTTCCACTCGTGAGGAACAGCGCTTCTCCTCCCTGGAGCAGACACTGCAATTTCTTCAAAATCAACCTCATTAAAATCAAGATGAAAAACAAAAGCGCTTTTTGCCTGACAGGGTTATTAGCCCTGTCGCTGCTCGTCGGCTGCGGCAAAAAAGAAGAAGCTCCCGTGAGCTCCGCGGCAACGCCTCCCCCGGAACCACAGCCAGCTTCGGCTCCCAACAGCATCGATTATCTGGGCGCAATGAGCCGCGCGAAAACTACGGCGGAAAAAGTCGTCGATGTTTCCAGTGTCCAGCAGGCCATCGACCTCTTCCATGCGGCTGAGGATCGTTTCCCTGAAAATCTTGATGAGCTGCTCTCCACCGGATACCTGCCGCGCCTGCCTCAATTGCCTAAAGGGTACCAGTTCGCCTATTTTCCAAAAAGCGGACGGGTCAAGGCTATCGTAATGACTCCTCCAGGTGCTGTCGGTACCCCCGGCCAATAACAATAACATACCCCGGTAAGCACCATGGATCTCTTTGCCGACTCTGCCAAACCCACACTTCATTGCTATAATTGCGGGCGGCCTCTGGACCTGAAAGGCCTTCCCGGCCGCGGTGAAAAATGCCTCGGCTGCGAAGCCGATCTCAGAGTCTGCCGGAACTGCGTCTCCTGGGCCCCGGAGTTGGCTTATCAATGCCGTGACAGGAGATCTGAAGAGGTCGCCGATAAAACCAGAGGTAATTTTTGCGAGTATTTTGACTTTGCTAAAAGAATTTATGTCCCCATTCATGAAGATACTTCCCGAGAGAATAAAGCTCGAGAAAACATCAGGAAACTTTTTGATCTCTAATTTCTCCCCTCTCCTTTTCAAACTCCTCCTGAGTCTCCTTTTTCTCAGTACTCCCTCCTTTATTTCCGCGGCCAATTGGTATCCGGGCCGTCTCCTGGTAAAACCCAAATTGGGGGCATCCTTGCAAGAATTCCACCGAGCCTGCGCTTCCACTCTCAAAGCGGAAATTATGGCTGGTGATGAAGCCTGGGAGTTGATCGAATTTGATCCTCTGGAAAACGTCGCCGATAAGGCACGCACCTACATCAAGAGCGGTTTGGTCGAAGATGCTCACCCCGATTATCTGGTCAGGCCAGCCCTGATGCCAAATGACACTTATACCCGAGACCCCAAGCGCGCCTACAACATTCAATTAATCAACGCTCCGGCCGCATGGAATCTCTATAACAGTGCCTCAAATGTTATCGTAGCCGTGGTGGATACCGGCGTTCGTTATACCCATGAGGATTTAGTGGCCAACATGTGGGTAAACACGCAGGAAATACCAAACAACAATAAAGACGATGACCGCAACGGTTACGTGGATGATGTCTATGGAGTGGATTTCTCGGACGACGCAACCAACAACAACCCCATGGATACTTCGGGCCACGGCACCCATGTGGCGGGAATTATCGGCGCTAGCGGCAATAACGCAAAGGGTGTCTGCGGAATCGCCTGGAATGTGAAAATCATGGCCTGCCGCTTCCTGGGGAATACCGGAGGCACAATCAGCGGTGCCGTTAGCTCTATGGTTTATGCGCGAAAAAACGGAGCAAAAATAATCAATGCCAGCTGGACCGTCGAGGATGATGCCACCATTCTGAAATCGGAAATCCAAACACTGAGGTCCAACGGGATTATTGTGGTCTGCGCAGCCGGTAATGAAACGCTAAATTTAGACAGCGAAAAGATATATCCGGCTTGTTACTCGGTTACCTATCAGAATGTGATTTGCGTGGGCAATTCGAACTCCACGGATACGAAGGTTTCAGACTCCAACTACGGCACCAACTATGTGCAGCTCTTCGCTCCCGGCCGTGAAATCTACTCGACTTATGCCAGTAACGACAGCCGCTACAGTTTTCTCTCGGGCACTTCGATGTCAGCGCCTCATGTCGCCGGAGCCCTGGCTCTCTATCAGCAAGCCAATCCCTCGAGCACCTATACTCAGACCAGAGCCCGGCTTTTGGCCTCCGTGGATCCGGTAACCGCCCTAAAAAAATATTGTTCAACAGGGGGCCGTCTGAACCTGGCCAAGCTTATTTCTAACAAGCAAGTCCCCCAAATCACCTGGCCTGCGCCTGAACCCATCAGCTACGGCACTCCCCTATCCGAAGCCCAGATGAACGCATCTACTTCGATACCGGGATCTTTTATCTATGACACACAACCCGGCACTTTACTGGAACCGGGCACGCATTTTCTTCTGACAACCTTTACCCCGACGGATACAAACGCCTACTTGGGAACCGATAAAACGGTTGCCCTCACCGTTGAAAAACGCGTTCCCGATATTAACTGGCCTGATCCAGCACCCATTGTTTACGGCACAACGCTTTCCGCCGAACAGCTCAACGCCACTGCGGACACTGCCGGCTCCTTCCTCTACACTCCCGCCCAAGGAGCCCTTCTTAGTGCGGGCACCCATAATCTGAAGGTGACCTTTATTCCCACGGATAACTCGCACTACATCACCAAGGACAAAAGCGTTACTCTCACCGTCGAGAAGGCGCTTCCGCAGGTTCTCTGGCCTGAGCTCACCCCCATCCTACAGGGCATTCCTCTCTCCGGAAATGAACTCAATGCCACCGCAGATATCCCGGGGGCCTTCACCTATACCCCGGCACTGGGTACCCTTCTTCCCTTGGGAACGCATACACTCAACGCCACCTTTACGCCGGAAGATAGCGCCAACTATGAGACGCTCCCTCTCCTGACCAATTCGCTCACGGTTGTCTCCTATTTCCCAGCCCCCCACCCGGCAGATCTGACTTCCAGTTTCCTTCTGAGCACATCAGACCTTTCCAGCTATGCGTCTCACTGGATGAGAGGCCTACCCTGGTCTTTGGCACCCAACCCCATCCCGGTGGATTATGTGACCCGGGCCGGGTTCCTCAGCGTGATTGGCGGATCCTATACTCAGAACATCGATTTTGAGCCTCCCCTCTGCTGGGTGCCGGTCTCTTTACCTGCAACACCTGCGGAAGGCGTCTCAATTCCTTTTGCCACCTCGACTCTCTCCTCCAACAGTGTCTCAATCCGTCTTCTTGCAGATTCGTCCACGCATTGCTGGGCTTTGGAAGAAACCTTGCCCCTCGGGGCTATTCCCTCAGAGATCAGCCAAGTCGGCGCTCACGATTCCATTCATAATCAGGTAAAATGGGGACCCTATTTAAAAAATGAAGAGACACCGAGTGAGCAGATTTTCTCTTACAACCTCACCGCTGAGGAAGGCTTCGCCGGTTTAGTCACTCTCTCTGGAGTCTTAAGCATGGATGGGGTCAATATCCCCGTACTGGGAGAGCGCCGGATGCTCCTGGGGGCAACCGTCCCCGACCTTCTCTGCTCGGCCACACCTCCCGGGAAGATCACCCTCTCCTGGGAAAACCTCTCTTTACAGGTAGGCAAACTTCAGCTACAGAAGTCACCCGGGCCCAATGGCCCCTGGGAGCCCGAATCTGAAGCCCTGTCTCCTTATATCGTGACCCTAACGCCCTCATCGGCTCTCTATTTCAGGCTCGCCGTGGTAGACGCAATTGAAGACTCCGGTGAATAAAAAGCGCTCTCATACGTCTAAATAAGTGAGCCGGGAGCCAGCGCTCCTGCTCAAAAACAGGATTCCTGATTCGCTTGAATGCGACTGGGGAATATCACGCAAGTTCGCGAACGCCGGAAAACAATTGCCGCCCGTAGCAGAACTTGGTAACATGAACGAGATATTTTGTAGTCAATACAAGAAATATGAAGCATAAGGTTAGAATGTTAAGTCTGGCGGCCGTGATTGCCGCGCTGTCGTTTACTGTCAATACGTACGCTGAGGATCTCGAAGCACTGCCTCTTGTACTGCCCAAAGCCTCCGAGCAGGGAACTCCCAGCGATATTGAACTGAGCGAGTATGTAGAAAAGCCAAGTGACAAACCGCGCCCGGCGTTCATGGCACCCAAAGGAGTCAAAAACGTTGCTCTCGGCAAGAAAGTCACCAGCAGTGATAAATCTCCTTTAGCCGGCACCTTCGAGCTGGTGGTGGATGGGAATAAGGAAGCGACCGACGAATATCTGGAACTCCACCGGAAACCGCAATGGATTCAGGTTGATCTGGAAAAGTCGTACCCGCTGTCAGCCGTCGTCGTTTGGCACAGCTTTGCGACGCCTCAGGTTTATCGCGATTTCGTAGTGCTGGGCTCTGATGATCCCGAATTCAAAGAGGGTGTCACCTTTTTCTACAACAACGACTATGACAATTCTTTGGAATTGGGAGCCGGTAAAGACCTGGAGTATTTTGAAACCAACGAAGGCCGTCTGATTGACTGCAAAGGCAAGAAGGTTCGTTACCTCCGCCTTTACAGCAACGGCAGCACCTTTGGTCGTCTGAATCGCTATACAGAAGTCGAAGTTTGGGCCAAGGAATAATTAAGTACTGACAGATAAGCGGGAAATGGACTGACGAATAGAAAAGTGGGCTCCATTTCCCGATTTTTCACCCCTTTATAATACGAAAAAATGAAAAAAATAACTCTCTCTATCGCTATTGCGTTGGTTGCCTCTCTGGGCTTCTCGAACGCTTTCAACGCTTCAGCCGCTGATGACCTCGAAAAGCTGGATATCAAGCTCCCCATCCCTGCATTCATGGGCACCCCCACCGATGTACCTGATGATGAGCATCTGGAAAAACCGAGCGATAAACCGCGCCCCGCTTTCATGGTCCCCAAGGGTTGCAAAAACCTTGCCCTCAAGAAAAAAGTGACCGGCAGTGTGGAAACGCCCAATAACGGCACCTATGAGCTGGCCACCGACGGCAATAAAGAGTTCAGCGATGACAGCTACGTGGAGCTTCCCCGCAAAACCCAATGGATTCAGATTGATCTGGGTGAGCCCGTCAAAATGTACGCCATCGTGGCATGGCATGCCCATAACACCCCTCACATCTACCGCGACGTGATCGTGCAGGTATCCGATGATCCCCAGTTCGAAAAGGAAGTCAAAACCGTTTACAACAACGACTATGACAATTCTTCACTCCTGGGCGTGGGTAAAGACCTTGAATACTACGAAAGCCATGAAGGCCGTCTCATCGACGCTAAGGGCGTTGAGGGCCGCTATGTGCGTCTCTACAGCAGAGGCAGCACCTATAGCAGCATGAATCGTTATACCGAAGTCGAAGTCTGGGGCTTGAAGAAATAACGATCAGAAAGGGCTTGGCAGAAAGTGAATCGATTCTGGCAAACCTGTCTGATTTTACTGATTGGGGTCGCTGTCGCCGTGCCTCTTCGTTGGGCAAACTTGGCACAGCGGCCTTTTCATGCAGATGAATCAGTTCAGGCGATGAAATTCCGGACTCTCTGGAACACCGGAGAGTATAAGTATAATCCGGATGAATTTCATGGCCCGAGCCTTCACTATTTCAGTCTCCCTTTCCAATGGATTTCAGGGCAGGATATTGAGACCGAAAGCGAGTCTCCTCTCAGAAGTGTCCCTGCCTTTTTCAGTCTGCTGGCGATCCTGACCCTCTTTTTTTTCAGAAATGCCTTGGGCCGCTCAGGTCTCTTGACTGGCTCGTTGCTCCTTGCGCTGTCTCCTTCTCTACTCTTCTACAGCCGATATTTCATTCACGAAACGCTCCTTTTTACCTTTACCCTGCTTTTCCTCGCCTCCTCCTGGCAATACACTCAGACACTTCGGCGCAGATGGATTCTCCTCTCGGGCATTGCTCTGGGGCTCATGTATGCGACCAAGGAGACTTTCGTCTTTAATGTCGCCGCGGCCGGTGGCGGACTTTTCTTCCTGTTAGCTCTGGAGAAATTTAAAGGCGGTACCACGACTTTCCTGAAACAGGTCCCCCGCTCTCACTGGTTTATCGCCCTGGGCGGTTTCCTGGTAACCGGCATCCTTTTCTTCACCTCTTTTTTCACGCATCGGGCCGGGCCTCTGGATTCCATCCTCACCTACTTTCCCTGGCTCGCAAGAGCCGGCGGAGAATCCCCTCACATCTGGCCCTGGTATTATTATCTGGAGCGCTATTGCTGGTTTTCTAAAGATTCGGGCCCCGTCTTTACTGAGCTTTTCCTTCTTATTCTCGCTGTCCTTGGGGGCTGGGCAGGTTTCAAAGACCACTTTTCCCCGGCCATCCGGCGCCTTTCTCTTTTCCTGAGCGCTTACACGCTGCTCCTGGGCGCTATTTATTGCATTATTCCTTATAAAACGCCCTGGTGCTTTATCGTCGTTATTCAAGGGGTGATTCTATTGGCCGGCATAGGCACCCATTACCTCTTTTCGACCTGGAAGGGCCGGATCCCCCGCATTCTCATCTCTCTGGTTCTCCTGGGCGGCTTATCTCATCTCTTCTATCAGGGACGCCTGTTGAACGAACAGTACTATGAGGAATCCAAAAATCCTCATGTTTATGCTCACACCATCTCTGACGTACGGAGCCTGACCCGTACTGTGGAGAAACTCAGCTCCATCCATCCTGACGGGAACAAAATGATCATCCAGGTGATCGCCCATGATAGCGATTGTTGGCCTCTGCCCTGGTATCTGCGCGCTTTTGAGGATAATACCGGCTGGTACCCACAAGTCCCTGATAATCTGGCCGCTCCGGTCATCATTTATTCACCCCGTTTTTCGGCTCAGGTTAAAGAAGGGGTCAAAAGCCCCCATCAATTTGCCGGTTTTTATGGCTTCCGCCCCAATGTATTTTTCCAGATCTCGGTCGAAAAGAGCCTCTGGGATCAATATATCGAGAAGGGCCTCGCCCGTGAGGACGACGAAGAAGATTAAAAGTTCCCCTTCTTTTTTCCTCGCCTCCCTATCCACACTGATTACACTTGAGCTATGAGTAACGTGTGTAACGGTATATTGCGCTGCTTCATTATTCCGCTTTGCCTGGCGGCCTCGGCTTTTCAGGTTTGCGGAGCTGAGGTTTTGATTGAAGATTTCCCCGCTCCGGAATCGAAAAACTGGATTTTCGGCAATGGCTCCGAATTCCCGGGAGCTCAAGGCAGCTTTGAAGTTTCGCAGGCCGATAAACCCAACAGCCTCAAGGCCGACTACTGCGGCAAACTCAAATTCGACTTCTCCAATGGAGGCGCCTATGTCGCTGCACTAACCAGGATCGATCCGCTCCTCCTTCAACAAGCCGATGGCGAGTCCTTCAGTGCACTGCAGCTCAATCTCTACAGACCCGAAGGAACCCGAGTCAAAATTCGGCTCACCGACAGCTCCGACCAGACTTTCCAGAAAGAAATTCGCTCCGTACCCGATGAATGGAGCAAAGTCAGCACCACGCTCGATTTATGGGAGTCCTCCTGGGGCGGCAGCAACGACGGTGTTTTCCATGGCAATCCCACCGCAATCGCTCTTCTGGCCGATAAACTGGAATTGACCCAGGGCGTCCTCCTCTTTGATGACGTGACTTTGCTCACGGGTGAAGTCCAAAGTCAGCTCAACCTCACACACTCCTTCCGGGCTTGTGTCCCCGCGAACAATTGGAACCTGA
>CAZSTC010000014.1:0-18573 GCA_964609795.1 uncultured Verrucomicrobiota bacterium | reverse complement strand
TCACCCTTCACGCCTACACCCATTTCATGACCTTCTACAAAGAGCTCTCGCCAACCCTTACCCCGGAAGGCTTTGAGTTCTCCACCGATATGCCTCCGGGAAACGGCTGGGGATACGCCGGCGGCGAAAATGACGGCAAAATACATGGTCCTCTGCGTCTGGGCCGCATCGAATGGAGAGGCTCTGAATCCAAAATTTACAAACTGGAAGATTTCGATATTCTCCTGACATCTACCGCGCTCACGGATTCGGCGATCATTCAGCACGCGAAAAACAGCTCTTCGGAAAACAAAAAGGATCTGAGCTTCACTTGGTATGCACAATCGATGGCTTCCGAGCCTCTGAAAGGCAAACTCAGCTACACTCTTAAAAACTGGAATGGCGATATCCTTCAGAAGGCTGAACGCGAAGTAACCCTCCCGCCAAAGCTCGAGAACGCCTCGGAAACATTCCGGGCTCCTCTCCCCGAGAACCTGAATTTTCTGGAGGCGATTTTCACCTTTTCGGCTCCCGGATTGCGCCAGGAACCGGTCACCTGTACCTGGCTGGGCAACTTCCCCCGCAACTCCGATTTTTCCATGGACCCTCTTTCGCCTTTCGGCATGGGCGTCTACCTCTACCGCTTACCCACGAACCAAATGAGCAAGGTCGCCCAAATGGCCGCTCAGGCCGGAGTCAAATGGTCGCGCGAGGAGTTCAACTGGGGGATGCTCGAGCCGCGCAAGGGTGAATATAACTGGCCTTTATTTGATCATCTGGTTTCCACCGCCGAAAGTTATGGCATTCAGGTTTACGGAATCGCGGGCTATTGGTCCGGCTGGACTCAGCCCTATACGCAACAGGGCATAGAAGACTATCTGGAATATCTGCGGGCCTGCGTTACACGCTATCAGGGCCGCATCAAACATTGGGAAATCTGGAATGAGCCGAACATCTTCTTCTGGCAAGGGCCCAAGGAAATGTATGCCGAGCTCCTGATCCGCAGCTACCGGATGATAAAGGAAATCGACCCCGAAATTCAGGTGCTGGGCCTCTCCACCGCGGGAATTGATTTCACTTTCATCGACCAAATGCTCAAAAAGGAGACTCCCTTTGATATCCTAACTATCCATCCCTACCGCTCCGTACTCGTGGAGGAAACCTTTATAAAAGACCTGCAAAAAGCGGACCTGCAGATTAATCCCTCGCCTGAGGCTCCCCGGCGCCCCATCTGGAATACGGAAATGGGCTGGGCGACACATACCGAGCACCACATGCTGCGGCAGGATTTCACCCCCAACTCCGAGCGCAAACAGGCCGAGTTCCTGGCACGCACCCATCTGACCACGATCGCTTCGGGCGTAAACCCCAAAAACTTCTGGTACAACTTCCGCAACGATGGCGATGATCCCTGGTATTTCGAGTTCAATATGGGCATCACACGGCAGGATTTCTCACCCAAACCGGCCTATGCGGTCTTTTCGGCCATGACTCATGTTCTGAATAAGACCTCTTTCTCAAAGCTGGTGAAGCTGAAAGACGGCACCCTGGTCGCCTTCTTCCTCCCTCAATCTGCGGAGGAAAATAAGGCGGTCGTAGCACTCTGGAATCCGCAGCTCACTACGGCTCTGCCCCTCGAATTTAAAGACGGCGCGAGCACCGGGGCGGACGAAAAGGGACTTCTGATCAATGGGGCTGAGTATTCCTTTGAAAAAATCGTCAACGCGATTGGCGAAGAAATTCCCCAGTCCCCCAACATTCCTCTTTCCAAAGGCCCCCCGGTCTATCTGGTTTTGAAAAGGAAATAGAGAAACAACACGAGTCTATCGCTGAGCTTTCATAACGTGGAACGGCTGACACATATCGTCAAACGTATTTTCTTCCTGATCCCGCTCGTCCTGGTGATCAGCTTCCTCGCTTTTTCATTGGTGCGCATCGCTCCGGGCGGCCCCTTTGATACGGAGCGCAAGCCAGCCTCACCTGAAATCGAACGCAACCTGGCCGCTCGCTATCATCTGGATCAGCCCCTCTGGAAGCAATACCTCTACTTCCTCCGGGGAGTCTCCCACGGAGACCTGGGAGCCTCGCTCAAATATCGGAATCACACCGTTACCGATATCATTAAACAGGGGATGCCCGTCTCCATCCTGCTGGGCGTTCTCTCTTTCGGGTTGGCTCTGGGACTGGGCATTCCCCTGGGCTTCATTGCCGCCATCCGCAAAGGTTCCTGGCTCGATTACTCGGCGACGCTTCTGGCTCTCTCGGCTATCTGCGTGCCGGGTTTCATCCTGGCGCCCCTGCTCATCCTCCTCTTTTCCATCCATTGGGAGATTTTCCCGGTGGCTCTCTGGGGCACGCCTCTCCATGCGGTGCTGCCGGTGGTCTCTCTGGGCGTTTACTTTGCCGGCCGTGTCGCTCGCCTCACCCGTGAAGGGATGATCACCGCCCTGCAATCGGATTTCATCATCACCGCACGCGCCAAGGGTCTCTCGGATTTCAGCATCTATTTCAAACACGCCTTCCGGCTGGGGATTCTGCCGCTACTCTCCTATTCGGGACCGCTCCTGGCGGATCTACTGACCGGCTCATTCATCGTCGAAAACATCTTTCAGATACCGGGGATTGGCGTCTTCATGGTCAATTCTTCCCTCAACCGCGACTATACAATGGTTGTCGGCCTGGCACTGGTCTATTCGGTCCTGCTCCTGGTCCTCAACCTCCTGGTCGATATCCTCTACAGTTACCTGGACCCAAGGATTAAACTCCAATGAGCACGAGCCGCCTTCTATCCCCTTCGCAACTGGCCTGGAGACGGTTCAAAAAGAACCGCCTGGCTCTCTTCAGCGCGTGTTACCTGGCGGCACTCCTTGGTTTTATCCTTCTCTATCCCTTCTTTTCCAAGGTCAATCCCAATGAGCTGAGCGACCTCCTGAACTCACCTCCCAGCCCTGAGCATCTCTTCGGGACCGATGACCACGGCCGGGATTTATTTGCCCGGACGCTTTTCGGCACCCGAATCTCTCTCCTTGTCGGGGCCGTTGGGGCACTCGTGAGCCTCTTTATCGGAGTCATCTGGGGAGCTATGGCAGGCTACCTGGGAGGCAAAGTTGATTCGGTCATGATGCGTTTTGTGGATGTGCTCTATTGTCTGCCCTCCATTGTTTTCGTGATTGCGCTGATCACGACTCTGGAAGGCCTTGCGCAAGATTATTTCTCCTCCTTCAAATTTTTCCAGGGGGATTCAGCCTACCTCATCCGTCTCCTTTTCCTCTTCACCGGTCTGGGGGCGATCTCCTGGCTCACCATGGCGCGCATCGTCCGGGGGCAAGTTCTCTCCCTGCGTCAGATGCCGTTTGTGGAAGCCAGCAAAGTCCTCGGTGCCGGACCACTGCGTATCCTCTTCCGCCATATTATCCCCAACGTCGCCGGAGTCGCCATCGTCTATCTGGCCTTGACGGTCCCGGCCATTATCTTGAATGAGTCCTTCCTGAGCTATCTGGGCATCGGCGTACAGCCGCCCCAGGCCAGTCTGGGCTCGCTGATCGCCGGCGGTGCCGGGCAGATCAACCCCATGCGCATCTACTGGTGGAGCATTCTTTTCCCGACCTCGCTCCTGGTAACGGTGCTCCTCTCGCTCAATTTCCTGGCCGACGGATTGCGGGATGCTCTCGACCCCCGCGACGCCAAATAACCTCCAGTGCTTCTCCGCTAAGGTTTGACACGCTTCCAGACCCCTTTCGGGCTCTCATTGTGGAAGCGGTTCACAGCCGTCACGCCGTAGAGATACTGCCTCTTGCCATCCCTAAAGGGGATCCGGAAAGAGGTCTGCCGGGTCGTCCCGACGATATTCTCCGGCCGGGTCAAATCCATCGGGCTGCCATCGGGCACCCGATAGATGACATAATAATGAGCTGAGCTCGGGTTCCTGATATTCGCATCGGATTTCCACCCCAGGAGATAGGCACCCTCCACTTTTTTGAGCGTCAGACTCTGCACTTCGGCGGGCTCCCCCGGATTCATCCGGCTGTAGGCGGGGATCAAGGCCGGATAGCGGTGGTAATTGGTCTGCAGTTCCGTGGCAATGCCTCCCGTATTTTTCAGAAGCTCATTGGCCGGCCAGAAACAGTTCCCTCCAATATTAGCGTATTTCCGGCTCATCTCCATTTTCTCCCGCAGCTCTTTCATCTCCATCGTCCGAACCACGTTCTGGCCGATATAGAGATGCCTGCCATTAGCGTTGCGGTTCCACCACTCCGCAAGCGTGGCATAATCTGCCGTTTTGTGGCCGATCTCCCAGTAAATCTGGGGCATGTTATAATCTATCCAGCCGAATTGAACCCATTTCAGGACGTCCGCATACAGGTCTTTGTAGTTCTGGAGTCCACCGGTATCGCTGCCCGAGCCGTCGGGAGTGCTGCTCTTATTGCGATAAATCCCAAACGGGCTCACACCCAGGCGCACCCACGGCTTCACCTCCAGGAGCATATGCTTGATCTCCTGAATCAGACGGTTCACGTTATCCCGGCGCCAATCTTCTTTCTGATCGGCTCCCCAGCCCACCGCCAGACCGTAGCGCCGGAAACTCTCCCGGTCGTCAAACTCCACGCCCTTTTCCGGATAAGGGTAAAAATAATCATCCATGTGGATCGCATCCACGTCATAGCGGCTGACGATATCCTTAATGACGCTGCAGATGAACTGCCGATTAGCGGGGATTCCCGGATCAAAAACGATCAGCTTGCCGTACTGGACAAACCGCCCCGGTTCACGCTGATAAAGATGGTTTTTGGCAAATGTCGCACTTCCACCCGAGGCGCTGGCCCGGTACGGATTGAGCCAGGCATGGAACTCCATATTCCGCTTGTGGCATTCTTCAATGAGAAACTCCATCGGGTCCCAGAGCGGCTCCGGCGCGACTCCCTGTTTGCCGGTGAGGAAGCGGCTCCAGGGCTCCAAACGGGAGGGGTACCACGCATCGGCCTCGGGGCGCACCTGAAAAATCACAGCGTTGATCCCGCATTTTTTCAGAAAATCGAGCTTCCGCACGAAATCTTTCCGCATCTCCGCAGGGCTCATCTTCGCATATTCCTCCTGAAAAACGGTATGAATCCAGGCTCCACGGAATTCGCGCTTGCCGCTGGCCTTTTCAACACGAGCTCGGTCCGGACTCGTCTGAGCAGCCTTTCGGGCAGGTGAAGCTTTGGTTTCGGCCAGAGTCTTGGATGAAACACCCCACATCAAGAGACCAGCCAGGCTGACCATCAGTGCAAATGCAACGCTATATCGCCAATTCCTCATAACAGGCGCGATCATAGAAAATACCCCCTTAAAAGAAAACAGAAAACTGCCTCCGCATCCCAAACCCCTCTGCTTTTCCGTCTGTTACATGAAACCGCAATCTGCGGTTTTTCTGGTTCCTGCGCAATCTGCCGATAAATGGCTCTAGTAAGTCAGTGTGAGCTCGACACGGAAGTAATACATCGGGTCGTTGGCCCGGTCGGAGTAGTAATTCCCCGGTTCCAATGCTTCAAAGAGCATTCCGGCTTTCGCGTGCTTGTTGAAGGTATAATCCACACGACCGCGGACCAGATGGCCCTTAAAGCTCCCGTCTTCCGAGTGGTTCTTATCCCCGCCGTAGGGGTTTTCGGGCGCAAACATCGGCCGGTAATCGGCACTGACACGCATATCCCGGATGGGGTCTATGGAATAGCCGATAATGGGAGAGAGCATGTTGGAGTGGTCATAAGCACGGCCGCTGTCCAACCGTGTGCTGTAGGACATCAGCTCGCCGATTCGTGAATACCGGCCCCAGAGATTATCAAATCCGTGGTCCGTTTCGCTATCCTTCCCTCGGCCGGATAGATATTCCACGCCAAGCCAGGCGGTATTTTTCAGCTCATCCCGAAAATGATATTGAAGTTGGCTCAATGCGCCCGAAGCGACGACATCGCGCATATTGTTGCCAAGGTGGTCACCGCGGCGTCCGAATTGTCCTGCCGCCTCCGCTTCGAAATCCCAATGATCATCGATTTTATAGGCCACCTTTGGGCGAATCGTGACCGTATCGCCTGTAGTTCCCAGACTTTGATCCGATTCAAATTCATGTTTGTAGATGACGAGCCCCTCCAGCGTGGTGTTTTCCAGACTCTTATTGCGGATAAGCAGCATTCCCGAAACGATGTCTTCCTCGGAGAGATATTTCAGGCTGGGCTGCATTCCTACCGGCGGCAGCCAGGCATCGGAGCGCTCATCCTGATAGAGGAAAATACCGTGCACGCTCGTCTTTTCATCCGGAGACTTATAGGTCAATCTCGCAGCATCAAAAAAAGTCGTACGTGATCCATCGATGCTGGTGCCGTCCTGGAGCAACCAGGGTACTTTCAGGTCGCTCAGCTCCTGTCTGCCGATCAGGGCTTGAACAGGAGAATTATCAGGAGAGAGCGACACGGATAAATTATCCAACAGGAGTTCGCCCATGTAACCCTGTTTTGAATCGGGCTTGATGTAGGTGCGTGGTTCGCTCATGGCTCTCACCCGGAATGTGAAAGATTCCCAGGGGGTGATTTCAGCCCAGAGCCGCATCCGTGCCCTCTGTTGGTTGGTTTCACGATCCGGATTGCTGATATTCTGTTTCGTATTGGAATAGTACTCCTCGCGCAACCGCAAATCGGCTCCCCATTTCAGCCAGGAGACGGGGTGTTTGCTATTTTGAATCCACTCCTCCGTGGGTGATAGGGTGGGTTCTTTTTTCGCTTCTGCGACAACCGTTGCCGTTTCCGCTCCGAAGGTGTGAGCCATCGTTGCCAGAAGAGAGGAAAAAACGATCAGGGTCATTGTTTTTCTCATATTCATTTTGTTGTCATCACGCATGACAGAACATGATTTAGCACCAATCGGACTCGAAACACCAGGGAAAGAAGGTTAGTTTTTTGTTAGAATACTAAAAATTATTTCACTTTTTTATAGATGAATTTTTAGTGATTACAATAACATAATTCTAAAACAAAACTAATAATTTCTAAACAAATCTCCGTTACACTGCAGGATTGTTTTGGACTGAGTTCTACCTACAGCTCAGAATCCTAACCAAAAACTAACAATCCTCAAACACTCATTTAACGCACCCGTTGTACATTGTAATCGTGAGGCGGACGTGGCCTCACACAACATAAAGAGTATGATGAAAAAATATCTAACTTCAATGGCCCTGTCCGTAGTGGCGGCAATAAGCACCTATGGTGCTGATATTACACTGAACGGCGCCGGAGCTTCCTTCCCCGCCCCCGTTTATCAGGTGTGGACGTATGCATACACACAAATTACTCCCGATGTCAAAGTAAACTACCAGAGTCTGGGCTCCGGCGCAGGGATCAATCAGATCAAAGCCGGAACAATCGATTTCGGTGGGACCGATAACCCTCTGACTCTCGAAGAACAGAATGAAGCCAACCTGGTTCAATTCCCGATGCTCACCGGCGGAGTAGTGCTGATCGTGAATTTACCCGAACTCAAATCCAAAGAGTTGAAACTGGATCAAAAAACATTATCTGACATTTTCCTGGGAAATATCAAATTTTGGAATGACCCCTCCATTGCGGCACTCAACCCGGAAGTCAAACTCTCCAAAACAAAGATTACGGTAGTACGCCGCTCAGATTCCAGCGGGACGAGTTTCATCTTCACCGATTATCTGAGTAAGATATCTCCCGAGTGGAAAGAGAAAGTAGGCACCGGAGCCTCCGTGGCCTGGCCTGTCGGAATCGGCGGACAGAAGAACCCGGGAGTCTGCAACAACGTAGCCAAGATTAAAGGAAGTATCGGGTACACCGAATATACTTACGCCGTTGAAGCGAAGTTGAATTGCGTGACACTCAAAAATAAAGCCGGCAAGTTTGTGGCCCCAACCCCCAAAACGTTCAGCGCTTCCGCCGGTAGCGCAGATTGGGAAACAGCAAAGGGTTATTACATGGTGCTCACTGACACCGAAGGCGAGGATTCATGGCCCATCACCGGGGTAACCTACATCCTCATTAAAAAAGACGCTCCAGATAAGGAAAAACAGGAAGCCCTGTATAAATACTTCGACTGGTGCCTCACCTCGGGAGCTAATTCAGCCTCAAAGTTGAATTACGTGCCGCTGCCCAAACCCCTGGTTGAAAAGATCCAGAATGATGTTTTGAAATAATCTCTAATGTCCATCATCGCAGGGGGGAGTGATATCTTAATCACCTCCCTCCTGCGAACAAAAAAAGTGATGTTCGCAACGGATAATATCTTTAAAACAATTTGCCTGATCTGCGCAGGATTGGTTGGTCTGCTCATGATTGGCTTTTTTGTCCAGCTTGCACTCAGTTCTGTCGGAGCGTGGAAAGAGTTCGGTTTGGGGTTTCTCTGGTCGTCGGAATGGGACCCGGTTAATGAAAAATTCGGAGCATTTCCAAGCATTGTCGGCACGCTTCTGACCACGACCATTGCCCTGGTCATAGCCCTGCCTTTGTCTTTCGTCTCTGCCTTTTACCTGGTTGATTTGCCCGGCGCAATCGGGAAAATCCTCAGCCAGGCTTTGGATTTATTAGCCACCATCCCCAGCATTATCTACGGCATGTGGGGTCTCTTTATTCTCGCCCCGGTAATGCAAACTCATATTCAGCCTTTCATGGTCGATACACTGCGTTTGGGAAAGATCCCGATTATCGGCCGTTTTCTCGGGGAAGATTATAACGGATTCGGTTTTTTTACGGCCGGGCTCATTCTTGCGCTCATGATATTGCCCTATATTTGCGCCATTATGCGCGATATTTTCGCTATGACACCACCCATGCTCAGGGAATCGGCCTATGGCGTAGGCTGTACGAAATGGGAGACGGCCAAGGATATTGTGGTACGTTACGGCATCCGCGGTTTATTGGGCGGAGTTTTTATCGGTCTGGGCCGTGCGCTGGGGGAAACAATGGCCGTTCTCTTCGTCATTGGAAACATGACTCAAATGCCTTCAGCCCTCTTCGATAGCGGCACGACCATCGCGGCCACACTCGCCAATAATTTTCCCGAGGCAGCAGGAATTCAACAAAGCGTTCTCTTTGCACTGGGCCTGATTCTTCTCATCATGTCCTTTGGCATTCAAGTCTTCGCTCAATGGTATTTAAACTCCACGAGTGCGAAACGAGGCGAGGAACGTTAACTCAAATACAAATGAATAGCCCCATCAATAAAACAGATTTTCAAACTAAAAGACGCCCCCTGCGTTTCAGAAAATGGAAGGATAAGTTCGTTCGTCTTTTCTCGATTTTTTCGATCACTCTAGCCGTCGGCGGTATGGCCTGGATTCTCTTTACCGTGATCAGCCACGGGTTAAGCGTCATCGATTTCAAATTTCTGACACAACCGAGCAAACCCTACGGCATTCCGGATAACGGCATCGCCAATGCTCTTATCGGGACACTTTTGATTACGCTGGGCGCTGCGGCGCTCTCGGTCCCCCCGGCTATCGCTGGCGGGATTTACCTCTCTGAATTCGGAAAATACAGCAAACTTGGCCACTTCATACGCTTTTCCGCAAACGTGATGATGGGAATTCCCTCGGTCATTGTGGGGCTATTCGTTTACATCATCCTCGTCATTCCAATGGGAACTTTTTCCGGTTTCGCCGGCGCGGTAGCACTCGCCATTATCATGTTCCCGCTGGTGATGAGAACAACTGAGGACATGCTGGGAATGGTCCCCTATACGCTCAGGGAATCCGCTCTGGCCCTGGGAATGACACGGGCAAGGACCACCATCTGCATCGTCGCCCGTGCCGCGAAGAACGGACTCCTCACAGGCATTTTGCTCGGGCTGGCACGCGTCAGCGGCGAAACGGCTCCTCTGCTCTTTACCGCTCTTTTTTCAGATAGCTGGCCCACCGAGTTTTTCTCGCAACCCACCGCCAATATGCCCGTGCTGATCACCGAATACGCTACCAATTCGCCCTTTGAAGAAATGCACGCCGCCGGCTGGGGAGCCGCTCTCATCATCACTTTAGTGGTATTACTCATCAATATCTTCACAAGAATCATGTTTAGGACACGCCATGCCAAATAAAGTTATTGTTAATAATCTAAATTTTTTCTACGGCAAATCTCAAGCTCTCTTTGATAACAATATCGAGATCAAAGAGAAAAAAATCACTGCCGTTATCGGACCCTCAGGCTGCGGCAAGTCTACACACTTACGAACCTATAACCGCATTTATGAACTATACCGGAATCAGAGCGCAACAGGCGAAATTCTCATTGATGGCGTGAACATTCTCGATCCCAGCGTAGACGTTCTGGAATTGCGCAGAAAAATCGGAATGATTTTCCAAAAACCAACCCCTTTCCCGATGTCTGTTTTCGAAAACGTCGCTTACCCAATTCGCCTCCATTTCAAGCTTTCCAAGTCTGAAATCGCCCAGCGTGTGGAAGAAGCCCTCGTGGGCGCTTCCCTCTGGGATGAGGTCAAAGATAAGCTCCACCACAGCGGATTGGCTCTCTCGGGCGGACAGCAGCAGCGCCTTTGCATCGCTCGCGCCATAGCCACTCGCCCGGAAATCGTCCTCATGGATGAACCGACAAGCGCAATTGACCCCATTGCAACACTCAAGATTGAAGAGCTTCTCATTCACCTGAAAAAACAATTCACCATTCTTATCGTCACCCACAACATGCAGCAAGCCGCACGCGTCAGTGACTACACCTGCTTCTTTTACAAGGGGCAAATTATAGAGTACAATGTAACCAATGATATCTTTACAAACCCCCAGAACAAGAAAACAGAAGAGTACATCACGGGAAGGTTTGGATAAAAAACCAGGAACGACTATGGAAAATTTTAATATGAGAGAGCATTTCATCCAAGAACTTAACAACTTAAACCAGCACGTTCTGACGCTGGCCGCCAAAACAGAACACGCCATTCAGCAATCCACTAAGGCCGTATCCAATCACTGCGCCGATACAGCCAGAAAGGTTATTGCCGGGGATTACCAAATAGACATGGATGAAATCAAAATCGAATCCATCTGCCTGGAAATTTTGGCACTCTACCAGCCTGTGGCCTCCGATTTGCGGCATGTGATCACGCTACTTAAAATAAATAACGAAATCGAGCGCGCCGCCGATTATGCCGTAAAGATTTCCCGGAACGTCCTGGACATGGTTACCTACAATCTGGAGAAAATCGAGGAATACGACTTCAGCGAAATGGCCTCAATTTCGCGAGAAATGTTGAGAAGCGCTCTTGACTCAATGGTCTATCATGATACTAATATGTCGTATAATGTTCTCAAGAGAGACGAAAAACTCGATGCGATCCACAAGAGCAATTATCAATGGGCACGAAATATGATTATCAAGCATCCCGAAGAAGCCGGCTACTACCTGGATTGCTTGACGGTTTCGAGCAGTTTCGAGCGAATCGGCGATATTGCCACGAATATTTGTGAAGATATCATCTATTTCCATCAGGGAAAAATCGTCCGTCACACAGGAAACACAAACAAAGACTCCGAATGTCAAAAGGAAAAATCTTAATCATCGAAGATGAAGAATCCATCCGGGATGTCATCCGTTTTGCATTGGAAAATAACGGCTTTACCGAGATTAAAACTGCGCCTGACGGAGAGACCGGCATCCAATGCGCAAAAACGTTTTTACCCCATTTGATTCTGTTGGACATCATGCTCCCGGGGATAGATGGCCTGACGGTATGCCGCCGGTTGAAAAACGATGAACTGACGGCTTCCATTCCTATCATTATGCTGACGGCCAAGGGCGAAGAATCCGATATTATTGTAGGACTCGAAATGGGTGCCAATGACTACATCACCAAGCCTTTCAGTAACAAAGTGCTCATTGCACGCATCCGGGCACAGATGCGCCAGCAACATGAACAGCCGAATACGGAAGAAATCCATTACGAAAACCTGGTCATTTTCCCGGCTCAAAGGCAGGCCCTGCTGAATCAGAAAAATGTGGAGCTTACCTTTACCGAATTTGAAATTTTGGCTCTTTTTACCAAACACCCTGGGCGAGTTTATACTCGCGACCAGATTATTTCTCAGATTCGCGGGAGTGACTACCCTGTGACGGATCGCTCCATTGATGTCCAAATCGTCAATTTACGGCGCAAGTTGGGGCCCTGGGGCAACCATATCCAAACGGTCCGCGGCGTGGGCTACAGAATGAATCCTATTGCATGACGAGGAATTAAAACTTATGAAAAAGAATGATTTAACTCTTTTCTTCTTTCCTGCCAACATTGTGTTTATCACGGTTCTCTCGGCCATAATGCTCGTCCAACAATTCTCGAAATTTGAGAAAGCATACCTCCGGGAAGCTACAGCAAATATTATTCAGAAAACCGACCTCGCCACTCAGCTCATCACCCCCTTTATTGAGTCCGAAAATATGGAGAAAGCGAAAGAATTTTGCCTACAGTTTTCTGATCAGCCTTCAACTCTCCGCCTAACACTGATCGATTCGAAAGGCAACGTACTCTCCGATACCAAAGAAAACAGTGAAATCTTCGATAACCACCTGCTCCGACCCGAAGTCCAGAAGGCTCTGGCCGGCACCCCGGAAATCCAAATCCGCTACAGCTCCACCCTCAACCAACAAATGATCTATTACGCGAAGCCGATCTCCTCTGCTTCCGGGAAAATCTATATCCTGCGTGTGGCCGAAACGAGCAAACACGTTCAGGAAATTATCTCTCTTGCCAAATTAAATCTCTTTTTTGCCCTTCTCCTGGGCGCCGCCTTTATCACGCTTTTAATTCTCTACATCGTTCATCGGGTCCGCCGTCCTCTGGTAAAACTTCAGGAAAGCGCCGTGCGAATCACCCAGGGATATCTCGACGAGAAAATCTTCATCCCCAGTTCCGGCATCATTCGCGACCTGGCCATCAACCTGCGCGAGATGGAAGAGAAATTAAGAAAACAGTTGGAATACGTTACCCATGAAAACAACGAGCGGGAATTGATCTATCACACCATGGGCGAAGCCATCCTCATTATCAACCGGGATGGCGAAGTCCTCAGTCATAACCACGCCGCGGACCATCTTTTCGGGATTAAACAATCCATCCCATCTTTTAACATCAATCGGGCCGGCTCCACGGAACTCATTTTACTGATTCAAAATGCGTTTCATGAACATGAAAAAATCGAAAAGGAACTGATCCTTTCCCGTGACGGCCACGAACTGATACTCTACATCAGAGGCTCCATGATTATCAGGCAGGAGACTCCCTGTCTCCTCATGGTGATTACCGACCTGACCAATCTGCATAAATTGGAATCCTTCCGCATCGACTTCATCACGAACGTCTCTCACGAAATTAAAACTCCTCTGACCAGCATCCTGAGTGCCGTCGAATCCCTGGAGGATGGAGGAATTCATAATCCCGAATATGCCGAGAAATTCCTCAGTATTCTCTCTCAGCAATCAAAACGCCTCAACTTTCTTGTGCAGGATATTCTCAGCCTGGCCACTCTCGAGCAACGCCAGAACAGCGAGAATAAAAACTTCACTCTCTTCCGCCTGGATTCTACCGTGGAAAATGCGGTCAATGCCTGTTTGGCCCAAGCCGATGAGAATCATATCGAGCTCCTGATCACCGAAAATACGCCTCTCGAAATACAGGGAGACTGCGGATACCTGGAAGAAGCGCTTGTCAACCTCATCACCAACGCGATCCGATACAGCAAAAGCCCCAAAGTCGAGATCAGCCTCACTCAGGAGAATCATCAGGCCGTCATTGCGGTGCGCGACTTCGGCATCGGAATCAGCTCGGAACATTCACCCCGCATCTTTGAGCGCTTCTACCGTGTGCACAAGGAACGCAGCCGCCAGTTTGGTGGAACGGGCCTCGGTCTGGCTATCGTCAAACACATCGCCAAACTCCACAAAGGAGCCGCCACTCTCGAAACGGCTCCGGGCAAAGGCTGCACCTTTAAAATCACAATCCCGCTCCATCAATAACCCGAACCGGGCCGAGTTAAAAAACCGAGATGGCGCAAGCTCTCAGAAATCATTGATCTCTATAATATCTTCGAAAGAGATCACGGTTCCATTCATAAGCAGGATTGTCTGTTCAATCTTATTCAGGCGCTTGAAGAGGCTGGTCACGCTCACGTATTTGCCGCCGGACTTTTTTTTATCAGCGACAAAGTATTTTACCGTTATTTCGGGGTGCGAACGCTCGTTCTCATCCAGGAATCTTAATTTCTCGTTCAACTCAGCCAGTCTGGCCTCATCGGTTTGAACTTCAACCTTCTCATCGGTCACCCTGGCGGTTTCTTTGATAGCGGCATCGTATCCGCAGAGAGCCGCAAAGGGAGCAAACTGAACGGCTCGATCTATCCGGGCCATACGTGCGCGCGTGGGAGATTCATGATGCGGGAGGTTGATGATGTCTGAGTAGTCGTTATCCATACTTCTCATGCCCTATGCCCGCCAATCTGACGGTTGCGCTCCATGGTTTTGGCCCCTTCTTCAAGATTCATTCCTTTGATGAGAGCGTTTTTGCCAAACTTTTTCCGGATGGCCAGAAGCGCTTTCTGCCCTCTGGTTTCCTTTTCAAGTCTTGCTTTTTCTTCCCGGCGTAAACGATCCTGGGTTTCGTAATCGGTAAAGAGGTCCAATTGCTCGGGCGCCGCTTTGGTTTCCGGGGAATATCTGACCACGTAATTGGCCCCCAGGTTCAACCGCCTGACAAGGAGATTCTCGTCCACAATCCGGTCAAATATCTCCGTAGCGGCTTTAATAATAAGACGTGCGGAAGATGTTTTGCTTTTCAGCTTAACACTGCCATGGACATCTTTGGGGATCTTGCGCCCATAGTAGTCCATCGAAACCGGGCCCGAATAAGCTGCACATATCTCCGGTATCGTCAGGTTGACCCTGTCGAAACTGATATTCAGGGCGATTTGGTCAGTCACAAGCCCTTTATCCACCAGATCAAGAGCGAGCTGATCCGCCATCTCACGCGCGATGAGCCTCGCTTTCTTGAAGTTATACGGTTCTGGCAAAACCTGCCCCGAACTGATGCTGTTATTATCCGGTTTGTAGGCCTTAATATCCGCGATCGTACACGGTTCCCAGCCCCAAGCGTGGTCAATGAGCAACTCGGCGTTGATGCCAAAGAGCTTGTACAACAAGTCTTCACCCTTCACTGAGCATCTTGCCACATCACCCATGGTATACATTCCGAGTGCTTCCAATTTAGACGCATAGCCTCTGCCGATTCTCCAGAAATCAGTAAGCGGACGGTGGGCCCACAGTTGCTTGCGGTAGGAAATTTCATCCAGCTCGGCAATACGCACTCCGTTCTGATCTGCCGGGATATGCTTCGCCACAATATCCATCGCAACTTTGCTCAGATAGAGATTTGTTCCGATCCCGACGGTCGCCGTAATTCCGGTTGTTTTGAGAACGTCCCGGACCAGGGTCATGGCCAGCTCGCGCGCGCTCATATTATATCTTTCAAGATACCCGGTCACATCGATGAACACCTCGTCAATTGAATAGACATGGATATCCTCCGGCGCGATATATTTCAGGTAAACATTATAAATTCTCGTACTGTAGTCGATATATAGAGCCATCCGAGGCAGAGCGACGATGTAGGATAGGGCTAAGGAAGGATTCGACAGCAGCTCCGTGTTATTGTGGGATTCTCCGCTCAAAATCTGCCCGGGAGCTTTTTTCTGACGGCTCCAGTTCACCTCCTTCACTTTCTGGACAACCTCAAAGAGCCGAGCTCGCCCGGGAATTCCATAAGATTTGAGCGAGGGTGAAACAGCCAAGCAGATTGTCTTCTCCGTTCTTGCAGAATCCGCCACGACGAGGTTCGTCGTCATTGAATCAAGCCCACGCTCTACGCACTCGACCGAGGCGTAAAAAGACTTCAGGTCTATCGCAAAGTAGGTATGAGGCTGATTCATATTATCTATCGACCGATCCAGGAGAGGATTGCTCTTCGAAAGAGTGAATCGGCACGGTCCTTGCTGTGCACACGGAAAAAATCCCTGATCGCTTCCGCCCTGGAGGGATCGGCCGGAGCAGCCGGAGCAGTTTCTTCCATCTCCACCGCCTCAAAGCTCGAATCCCTGGATACGGGGAGATACTCCACCCAATGGACAGGCACATCGTGCCGGCGTCCGTCTCCACCCCGCACACTCACGTGGGTAGTGCGCTCGGCTCCCATGTAGCCATAGGCTTGGACATCCACAATCGCATGGCCCTCCTCTGTCCGCTCCGAAACCTGCGCCTTGAGAATACATTGAGTAATGCAGCTTTCGTGTTTGAAACGGTCATCTCCGTAGTAATTTGCCAGCGATTCCCACTCCCAAAAAGAGGCCCTATTCTTGCGTTTATTATCGGACGAAGTATCCGGCTGTATCGGCCGCTTTTCCTGATATTGCGGGATCGCCAGAATCGGAGCCAGGGCAAAATAGATGCATCTAAAAAAATCTTCGCAGCGTTTTTGGAAATTATTCTTTATCTCCAGTAAATCATAATTTGAAAATTGTCGCGGAGAGGTGTCGATCGAAGTCTTTTCCAAATGATCCGCCTTCAGGAAAAGAATTTTATCCTTTTTGCAGAGGCTGAAGTCGTCTCCATATCCGTGGGTCCGGTCATTCAGTATTTTCACCATCTGCTGCTGAGCCAG
Source organism: uncultured Verrucomicrobiota bacterium (assembly GCA_964609795.1). Lineage (GTDB taxonomy): Bacteria > Verrucomicrobiota > Verrucomicrobiia > Limisphaerales > UBA1412 > UBA1412. The sequence goes on along the minus strand of CAZSTC010000014.1, from coordinate 1,899 downwards.
CGAAGTAAAAAGAAAACGGAAGAGTGTCTCATCGTTGCGGTCAGTTGCATGAAAAAGCACTTCAAATTCACGATTGCCGACCATCGTGTACTGTGATTCGTCGGTCAGATTCTGTTCAAATTTGTGCAGTTTTCTGAGCTCAGATTTCTCTCCAAACGTATGAATGCCCTCACCTAGCCCGGAATATTCCGAGGGCACACGTGAGAAAAAAAGTTTCTCGGCCGCATCATTGCCATAAATCAGCATCTTCTCGGTCGAATAGACCGGAATCGGTTCTGTCACCGACGCCCTGAGTGTTTGCGAGTGGCTCACCGTGTGATAGTCCCCTTTTGAATCACGCTCGCGCTCCGTCCAATGAATACGAAGTTCACCGGAATAGGTCTCCTGTCCCCATTCCATTTTTTTGAGCTCTCCCAGGATAAAGGGATAGCCGAAGAGTGTTCCGCTGAGTGCCTGCACGACCGATTTCTCCTCATTTAAGGAATCATCCCATCCAAACGACCGATAAAAATCCTCCAGGCGCTCCTCAGAAACGAAGGGATCGAAACAAATCCCGGGCATAGTGCCTTCAATTAGACCGGTCATGACTCGCCAATCAAAAAGGCGATTCAGGGGCTGCATCTGCTCCCAGGCTTCTGTCTCGTTGCCAGAAATAATTTCAGTGAGTTTGGCAATAAGCCGTCCGGTTCGACGGACTTCGGGAATCAGATAATTGAAGAGATAGATTAACACCAACACCAGCCCCACTATCGCGCCAATCATTTTATAGCTTGTTTGCGCCGAAGATGCTGTTTGACTTGTGCCGGTCACGAAACAATATCCGATGAGAAAGAGAGCCAGAATAGAGGCAAAAACGATGAGCATTATAAACATCGATTTCCGCGAGTCGGATTCCTCCTTTTTTGCCTGAAGTTTTTTGATCTTCCGGCAAAGAGCCACATTCGCATTCTCATCAACTCCGGACTGTTTTTTCAGACGCTCAAACGTCTCCGAAGTCAATCGTGAGAATTTCTCCTTAAATTCATTAGCAAAACGGTCTAGTGGCTCATATATCTCATCGATCATACAAAGAAGTTTCCGCGAGCTCGTGCCTTGGTCTCAGCACTTGCAGTAAAGGGAATGCGGGAAGTATATCCGGAACGTGCAGCCACAATCATTCTGGTGGGCCATTCAAATATGGAGGTATTCCAAAGATTCACCGTATCATTGTAGAGACTGCGTGCTGCAGTGATTTCCTTTTGCAAATAACTGTTTTGCCGCATCGCTTCTGCTATGGAAGCATGTGCTTTCAACTCCGGATAGGCCTCTACCTGCGGGAAAATCCTCCCGAAGGCGCTATCAAGCTGGGCCGCAACCTGGTTGCGCACTCCATCAGGTGAACTCCCGCCGCGAAACGCCGCGACGGCTTTCATCACATCCTTATCAAGATCAATCGCTTTACTCACAAGCGGCGCAACGTTCTGGAGTATCTGAACGCGCTGTTCCAATAGATTATCGATATTGGACGCATCAGCCTGAATTTTCTGCTGAAGCTGCCGGAAATAATTGTCCGCCCCGATCTTCATGAAAAGAAAAACAAGCCCGGGGATAATCCCCAGACACCAGAGAGCAATTTCAAAAAGCAGCGACCCTACGCCAACTTTAACCGGTAACTGTTTCTCAATCACGTTAACGTCGCGTCCTTCGGGATTCACAGGCCCTGTCACTTCATCTAGTTCGTTCGCCATATATTTTCCTCCTCACGGGGTGTTCACATCAATTAACAACTCACCCGAGAAAATCAGTTTTTCTCCGTTAAGTCAAGCATCATATCAACTTTTAAAAAATGATTTTTGCAAAATTCCACACGAGCCGCTTGCCTTACCTTCAATCACACTGGACGCTTGGTCTGCTATCATT